>JAGRKN010000116.1 GCA_020442275.1 Rhodoblastus sp.
GCGCTCGCCCTCGCCGATCACGACGCGGCCGTGGATCGGCAGGCGGTTCAGCTCGCGGCGCATGGCGTCGACGGCGGCCTGGTCGGCGGCCTTTTCGTCGCCGCGCCCGCGCAGGCGCGCGGAAGACACCGCCGCGCGCTCGGTGACGCGCACCAGCTCCGTCGAGAGAATGCGCTCGATGATTTTGTCTTCCTTGACGATGAGATCGGTCATTTTCTTCTTTCCCGGGTGAATTCCGTTTGGTCTCTCGGACCGAATTCCCTCCCCTGCCGGCATCGAACCGGAGGGGCAACGCGCGCTCCTAACGCATTTTCCTTACTTATTCGCGCTCAATTCGGATGGATTGCGGGCGTTCTGCGACGAAACCGTCAGCCATGATCGCGTCGAGAGCTTCGCGCACGAGTTTTTCGGTCGTGGCGTAAGTAATCAGGACGACCGGAACCGGCGCGCCTGTCTTGTCGGCTCCCCTGCCCCGCTGGACGATGCTTTCGAGCGAAATGCCGCGCTCGGCCATGCGGGTGGCTATGCCGGCGAAGGCGCCGGGCTTGTCGAAAACCGCGAGGCGAATGTAATAGCCGCCTTCGTGGCGCTGCATTTCGACGCGCTTCACCTTGGAGAGCGCGGCGCGCGGCAGGCCGAGCGGGCGCGAGCGTACGCCGCGCGCGATATCGGCGATGTCGGCGACCACGGCCGAGGCCGTCGCATTGCCGCCGGCGCCGGGGCCGACCAGCGTGAGTTCATGCACCGCGTCGGCGTCGATGGTGACGGCATTGGTCACGCCCATCACCTGCGCGATTGACGTGGTCTTGCGCACCATGGTCGGGTGCACGCGCTGCTCCACGCCATGCGGCGTGCGCTGCGCGACGCCGAGCAGTTTTATGCGATAGCCGAGTTCTTCCGCGGCCTTGAGATCGGCGAGGGTCACATGCTCGATGCCCTCGACCGAGATGGCCTCGGCGTCGATCTCCGTGCCGAAGGCGAGCGAGGCGAGGATGGCGAGCTTGTGGGCGGTGTCGAAGCCGCCGATGTCGAAGGTGGGATCCGCCTCGGCATAGCCCAGCCGCTGCGCCTCCTTCAGGCAGACATCGAACGGCATTTCCTCCATTTCCATCTTGGAGAGGATGTAATTGCAGGTGCCGTTGAGAATGCCGTAGACGCGCTCGATCGAATTGCCGGCGAGGCCTTCGCGAAGAGTCTTGACGATCGGAATGCCGCCGGCGACCGAGGCCTCGTAGGCGAGCGCGACGCGTTTTTCTTCGGCCAGCGCCGCCAGCGCCAGCCCGTGCTTTGCGAGCAGCGCCTTGTTGGCGGTGACGACCGACTTGCCGTGCTTGAGAGCGGTCTCGACGGCAAGGCGCGCGGGCCCCTCGTCGCCGCCGATCAGCTCGACGAAGAGGTCGATGTCCTCGGAGGCGGCCAACGCGACGGGATCGTCGAAGAACTTGATGGCCGACGTGTCGAAGCCGCGGTCCTTGGCCTTGTCGCGGGCCGAGATGGCGGACACGACAACCTTGCGACCGGTGCGGGCCCGCAACGCCTCGTCCTGCTGCGCCAGCAGGCGCACGACCGACGCGCCGACCGTGCCGACGCCGGCAATGCCGATCCGCAGAATCTCAGCCATGTTTTCCAGTTCCCTGCCCGCCAAAGCGGCGGCGCCGCCTTGTGCCCGATTTGGCTCGGGCGATCAAGGAAACGCGGGGTCGCAGGCGGTTCAGGCCGCCTGCTCCGTGGTCGCCTCGATCTGCGAGACGAACCAGCGGGTCAGCCACGACATCATCCACGGAATTGGAATGAGGAGGCAGGAGGCGAAAGCGGCCGCGAGGCAGCGCCAGAGGATCTCCAACCCCTTGCCCTTGAAGGAGAAGCGCACGGGGCCGGCGACGTTGCGGCAGACCCAGTCCAGGTAATATTGCGCGACCCAGGCCCAGCCGACGATGGTGAAAATCGACACAAAGGCCAGCGCCATCCAGCCGAGATAGGGGAGAAACTCGCCCTTGAAGGCCAGAAACGGCCCGCCCGGCCCAATCCGCAGCTTTTCGCAGAACCAGCGCAGAACCAGATACGGCAGCACGAGCCCGCCGAGAATCGCCAGGAAGCCCTTGTCGCCCGTCACGGAATTTGAATAGGCCAGCAGCGCCTGCAGCACGAAGACCCACCAGATGTCGCGCCACTGGCCCTCGAAGACGAAGGGCGTTCCGCTCGGCAGGCGCGTCGTGTCGCCGAGATATTTCCAGAACATCGTCCCGGTCCAGGGCGAGGGAATCACGAAGGCGTTGCCGAGCGCATGGAGCAAGGCCCGACCGAACAGGGGCAATGTCTCGACCATCGATATGAGACGCCCCGGGGGCACATCGCCGACGGCCGCCGTCCTGTGGGAGGGCACTGCGCCCGGCAGGCGCTGACCGGGAGGCGGCGGCGCGGCGGGGGCTGGGGCCAGAAGCGCCGTGAGCGCGACAATCGACCCGGCGGGCGCCCATTCGGCCATGCCGTCGGTCCAGACGAGTGTGGAAGGCGCAATTTCGCCCACACGGGCGAGCCGCGCGAGTTCTTCCAGCTCGACAGGACCTTTGCTCGCGCCGTCCGCGCCCACATACCAGTAAGCCGCCATCGCCCCCTCCATGAGTCCCCGCGTCAGAATCGCGCCGCGCGGCGATTCTGCAAGCTCATCCGGCCGCTCGCGGTATCGGAACGCACAAGCTAAGCTGGTCGCAAGGGAAGCGAAATGACCATCGACATCCACAGCTGCCGCGACACGAACGATCTGCGCGCCTCCATGGCGTCGATCTGGCACTATTTCGGCCTGCCGCCGACGGACGAGGCGGTCGGCAATTTCGCCGCGCTCGTGGGGCCGGAGCGTGCTCTGGTCGCGCATGACGACGGCGCGCTCGCCGGCGGGTGCTGCGCCTTCCCGATGGAGCTAACGACGCCGGGCGGCCGGGTGAAGGCCGCAGGCGTCACCATGGTCGGCGTGCAGCCGACGCATCGCCGGCGCGGCGTGCTGACGGCGATGATGCGCCGCCAGCTCGACGATTGCCGCGAACGTGGCGAGCCGGTCGCCTATCTCTGGGCCTCGGAGGAGCGCATCTACGGGCGCTTCGGCTACGGGCTCACGGGACTGTCCGCCGATGTGGAAATTTCGCGAGACCGCGTCGACTTCTTCACCAACGCGCCGACGATCGGGCGGGTGCGGCTCGTTCCGCTCGCCGAAGCGCTCGGTCCCGTGCGCGAAATCTACGCGAAGGTCGCGGCCGGGCGGCCCGGCATGTTCGCGCGCTCCGACGAATGGCTGATGCGTCGCAATCTCGTAGATCTAGCGTGGATGCGTGCGGGCGGCGGCGAACTGTTGTGCGCGCTGCTCGACATCGACGGCGCGCCGGCCGCCTATGCGCTCTATCGCTTCGACGCCAAATGGGAGCGCGGCGGCATTCCCGCCGGCGTCGTGCGCGTCGCCGAAGCAATGGCGGCGACGCCAGAGGCGATGCGCGCGATCTGGCGCTATCTGCTCGACCTCGACTGGTGCGCGACGATCAAGGCCGGTTTCTTGCCGGTCGATCATTCGCTGTTCCTGCTCTCGGCCGAGCCGCGCCGGATGCGCACGCAATTGCGCGACGGTTGTTTCGCGCGCATTGTCGACGTCGAGGCTGCGTTGCGTGCGCGAAAATACGGGCCGGGCGAAGTCGTGATCGAAATCGCCGACGTCTTCTGCCCGTGGAATACGGCGCGCTGGCTGGTGCGCGAGGGCGGCGCTACGCGCACCGATCGCGCGGCCGACATTTTTTGCGAGGCCGCGGCGCTGGCGTCAGCCTATCTCGGCGGATTTTCATGGGCGCAGATCGTGGCCTCGTGTCGTGCAAATGCCGCGAGCGAGGAAGCGATCGCACGCGCCGACCGCGTGTTCGAGCGAGGCGGCGCGCCTTGGGTTCCCGAGATTTTCTAGCAGCGACGCCGCGCGGTTTACCGCACCGGCGCCGCCCCCTCGCCTCGCGACGAAACCTGCACTAACTTGTTCGCATCAAACGACCGGACGGCGCGCAGACGCCGACGGCGCAAGGGAGGCATCCATGACCGACGGCGCAGGCGCTGACGCGCGCGGCGATTCACATTCCACCTCCGGCGCGGCGGGTCGCGCGATCCCGATCGATCGTTCGATCGGCGCCGAGCATCCGAAACTCGCCAGCGCGGAGGACGTCGCCGCCTTCGAGAAAATCCCCTATGCCGAACGCATAGCAGCGGCGAGCACGTTCGATGCGATCAGGCTCGGCGCGTCCGTGAACCCCAATGCGCCGGCGATCCAGTTCCTGCCGAACGCCAGCGCCGATGACGAGCCGGTGGTCATCACGCATGCGCAATTCATCGCGCGCGTGACCCAGACGGCGAACGCCTTGCACGAACTCGGCGTCGGCCCCAACGATGTCGTCAGCTTCATGCTGCCGCTGCTGCCGCAGGCCTTCTTCACGCTGTTCGGCGCGGAAGCGGCGGGCATCGCCAATCCCGTCAACCCGCTGCTCGAACCGCACCAGATCGCCGAAATCCTGGAGGCCGCCGACACCAAGGTGCTCGTCACGCTCGGTCCCGTGCCCGGAACGGACATCTGGGACAAGGTGATGAAGATCCGTGGCGAGCTGAAGAATTTGAAGGCGATCGTCGTCGTCGCCGGCCCGGGCGACGAGGCGAACGGGATCTATGCGTTCGACACGCTCGTGGCGAAGCAGCCGCACGATCGCCTGCTGAGCGGACGCGCCATCAAGGCCGAGGACACGGCCGCCTATTTCCACACTGGCGGCACGACCGGTACGCCGAAACTGGTGCCCCACACGCACGGCAACCAAGTCTACCAGGCCTGGGTCTGCAACGTCATGCTGAAGAGCGAGCCGGGCGCGAACATCCTGTTCGGCATGCCGCTGTTCCACGTCGGCGGCTCGCTGACTCAGACGCTGGCGACGCTGGCCGGCGGCGGCTGTCTCGTCGTCCTCTCGCCCGCCGGCTGGCGCAATCCGAATTCGGTGCGCAACATCTGGCCGCTCGTGCAGCGCTATCGTCCGAGCGTGCTCGGCTCGGTGCCGACCGTGCTCGCCGCCACGCTCGCCGTGCCGACGGACGGGTTCGACCTGTCGAGCCTCAAGATCGCATCGGGCGGCGGCTCCGCCATCCCGGTCGCCGTCTGCACGGCGCTGACGCAGCGCCACGACGTGCCGGTTCTGGAAGTGTACGGCATGACGGAAACGTCGAGCGTGCACACGATCTCCTATGTCGACCGTCCCGTGCGCCTCGGCTCGGTGGGCCATCCCGTGCCGTATTCGCGGGTGCGGATCGTCAAGATCGACGCGGACGGCAATTACGTCGGCGATTGCGTTACTAACGAGATCGGCGTCGTCGCCATGGCCGGTCCGGGCGTGTTCTCCGGCTACATGATGGACGAGCACAACAAGGGCGCCTTCGTGGAGCCCGGCTGGGTCAATTCCGGCGATCTCGGCCGCCTCGACGAAGACGGCTATCTCTGGATCACCGGCCGCGCCAAGGATCTCGTGATCCGCGGCGGACACAACATCGATCCCGCGCCGATCGAGGATGTCTTGTTCGCCCATCCCTCCGTCGCTATCGCGGCCGTGATCGGCCAGCCCGACGCCTACGCCGGCGAATTGCCGCTCGCCTATGTCCAGCTCAACCCCGGCATGTCGGTGCAGCCGGGCGAACTCGAGGACTGGGTGCGCGAGCGGACGCCGGAACGCGCCGCCGTGCCGGTCGCGATCATTTCGCTCGAGACCATGCCGCTGACAGGCGTCGGCAAGGTGTTCAAGCCCAGCCTGCGGTGGGACGCCGCGCAGCGCGTCTTCACCAGGATACTGACGCCGCTGAAGGAGAAGGGCGTCAACTACGAGGTCTCGGTCGGCGCGCATGGCACGCATGGTTCGGTCGCGACCGTAACCATCTCAGGCGTGCCGGAGGCCGAGCGCGGCGCGGTCGAGAGCTACGTGCACGGGGCGCTGGACCCCTTCGTCTTGCGTCACGAGGTGAAGTGGGGTTAGCGGCGCCCCCTCCCGCCCCATGAAGGGGAGGTAGGGGCGCCCGTCCCTCATCCGCAGATGCTGCACGGCGTGGATGCCCGGGACGAACCCGGGCATGACGGCTCAAGACCTCTAATAAATCCAGCGCGCCCTGGCTCGTCGTCGTCTCGCGTCTCGCCTTCTTGAACACGCTCGGGTCGATCCACGGCAGATGCGGCTTCTTGCCGGCGAACAGATCCTCGATGGTCAAAATCTGGATTTTTCGAACTTGCCATGCATCGGGTTGGCGTAGAGGCCCGCGCCCGTCGCTTCGCGCCGCATGACGGTGGTCGGGACCTCCAGCGTCAGCATCATGCCGATCTTCGCCTTCTCGCGCGCAACAGAAACCGCAAAGCGGAAATCACGGCTGCGGCAATGATCAGAATCGCGCCCGCAACACCGCCGAAAAATGGAATGAGACCATCCATTTCGTCAAACCGAGCTTTCCCCGCATCGGTGAAAAGGCCCCACACGCCAAGCGCCATGCCAAGCAACCCGAGGACGATCAGAATGGCGATGACGATTTTCATCGGCCTTGATCCTCATTTTGCCGAAAGCGTCGGGCCACCCCGGCGTTCCGACCCCGACCGTCGCAGGTTACGCTTCCCGAGCAGCGAAACGCCAGGACGACAACTCGTCGAGTTTGCTGATCCTGTGTCCCGCAATCCTGCCGAGAACGGCATTGAGCCAAGTTGGCGGATCGGCGCCATCAGGGCGCCGTTCCGCCCATTAGGGGGCTTCTGGCCACGGAATACCGGAACGGACGACTCCAGCGGGGCAAGGCGCAGAAGACGCCGGGTCGGGACTGATGCCGCCGGCACACAAAAACAAAGAGATACTGGCGACATCAGTCCCGGCCCTCGCGTATTTGCGGCCCGGCTGCAAGGCGCTGGAATGTAGATGCGCGCCCTGCCCCGAAATGCCGCTACTTGTCCAGGAAAGTCGCCGCGATGCCCCACAGGCTCAGCACGACCTCCATCGCGATGAGGATGGTAATCCAGATTTCGATGCGGCCCGCGCGGCCGGCGTCGAGCACTTCGGCCAGCAGGCGCGCATTCTCGACGACGACCTCGAGCTTGCCCTCCAGCGTCTCGGTGCGGTCCTCAATCTCGTATTCTTCCGTCAACCGGTCGTAGAGGCGTTCGAGCTCGGGCTTGTCCCAGACGACATTGGGCTTCTCATAGCCGGCGATACGCGCGGTCAGGCGATGCTGTAGCAGGATCGCCTCGCCGACGAGTTTGAGCACCGCCTTGCGGTCGCTCGGCGTACGGCCGAGCGAGGCCATATCGGTCGCGAGCGGCTCGACCGCTTCGAAAACTGCATTGACGCTGCGCTCGTTGCGCGTGAGACCGACCGACTTGGCCAGGGTATCGGCGATGACGATGAAGCGCTCGTCGCCGAATTTCTGAACGTTGACGACGCCAGACGACACCTTGTCATCGCCGCCGCCAACGTTGACCGTGATCGAATCCTCGTCCGTCGCGGCGTCGCGCGCTTCGGCGACGCGGCTCTTGAGACTGGCGAGGCCCTCCTTCTCCTCCTCCGGGCTCAGGCCAGCGAGCACGATCACGCCGAAACGGTAGACGGCGACCCGGCCGCTGGCGCCGAACCGGAAGGCCAGAGGCGCGACCGAAAACATGTCGGGCCGCTCGTACCCCAGAGTGTCGATGCGGTCGCCTACCGCCAGCGCGCGCACCTTGATCGCGCGCCCCTGCGCCTTGTCGTTCATACCCCGTCCCCGCGCGCCGCAAATGTCGCCGCTGATCGCGCCTATCGGCCCAGCCTATGCTGTGCAGAGTTACACGGTATGGCGCGCGGGAGTCGAGCCGCAGCCGGGCTCTTCGCCCTCGAGCCGCTTTTTCCTTGCTTTTTGCCCCCTGCCCCGTGCTAGACCCCGCGCCACACCGGAGTTTCCCATGCCCGAAGTCATTTTCACCGGCCCCGCCGGCCGTCTCGAAGGACGCTTCCACCCGTCCAAGACGCGCGGCGCGCCCATCGCCATCATCCTGCACCCGCATCCGCAGTTCGGGGGCACGATGAACAACCAGATCGTCTACAACCTCTACTACGCCTTCGCGGAGCGCGGTTTTTCGGTGCTGCGCTTCAACTTCCGCGGCGTCGGGCGCTCGCAGGGCGCGTTCGACCACGGCCAGGGCGAGCTCTCAGACGCCGCCGCCGCGCTCGACTGGGCGCAGTCGATCAACCCGGAGGCGCGCGCCTGCTGGATCGCGGGCGTGTCCTTCGGCTCGTGGATCGGCATGCAGCTGCTGATGCGCCGCCCGGAGATCGAGGGCTTTATTTCCATCGCCCCGCCGGCCAACCGCTTCGACTATTCGTTCCTGGCGCCCTGCCCGTCCTCCGGCCTGTTCGTCCATGGCGACCAGGACCGCGTCGCGCCGATCAAGGAAGTGACGCCGCTGATCGAGAAGCTGAAGACGCAGAAGGGAATCGTGATCGAGCACGCGGTTGTCGAGGGCGCGAACCACTTCTTCGAAAACCGCGTCGAGCCGCTGATCGAGGAAGTCGGCGCGTATCTGGACAAGCGGCTGGGCAATCCGCCGCGCGTGGCCGTGCCGTCCCGGCGGGATTGACGGGCTTTCCCTTCTCCCCGTGAAACGGGGAGAAGGGAGTTAGACACCCTTGAACGCCTCGTCGACCGGCGTCTGCATGGCCAGCGCCAGCCGGTTCGTTTCCGCCGCCATCCCCACCACGCCGATCAGCTCCATGAACTGCGCGTCCGTCATGCCCTTCGCACGCGCCGCCGCCGTGTGCGAGCGGATGCAATATTCGCAGGATTGCGCGACCGAGACGGCGATGTAGATCATCTCCTTCGTCAGCGGATCGAGCGCGCCCGGCGCCATCACCTGCTTGGCGCTTTCCCAGGTGCGCTTGAGAAGCACGGGATCGTGCGCGAGCGTGCGCCAGAAATTGTTGACGAAATCAGTTTTGCGCGTCGCACGGATGTCGGCGAAGACTTCCGCCGATGCGGGCGGGAGTTCGTGGTCTTCGAGAAGTTTTACGGTGCTCATGGGGGTTCCCCTAAAAGGTTTGCCGTCATTGCGAGCGAAGCGAAGCAATCCAGTCCCGAACCTATGCAAACCGGACGGCTTGCTTCGTCGCTCCGCTCCTCGCAATGACGCGGCCAGCTTCACGGCTCCGCCAGCACGCCTCCGGTCATCGGATGCGGCGCGCCGGTCGTCGTCGGATAGGTGTAGGGCAGGCCGCGCTTCGAGCGCACAGCGAGATAGGCGAAGGCCTGCGCCTCCATCGAATCCGCCGACCAGCCGCAGACGTCCGCCGTCGTGACCTTGCACGGCAGGCGCTGCACGAGCTCGCGCACGAGAATCGGGTTTCGCGCGCCGCCCCCGCAGACGATGAGACTCTTGGGCGCTTGCGGCAGGAGCTGCATCAGGCGCCCGACCGAGGCGGCGGTGAAGGCAGTGAGCGTGGCGGCCGCATCCTCGAGCGACAAGTGTTCCACGGCGTTGCGTGAGAAATTGTTGCGGTCGAGCGATTTCGGCGGCGGCAGATCGAAGAAGGGATCGTCGAGCAGGCGCGCGAGCGCTTGTTCGTCCACCCTGCCCCGCGCGGCGGTGTGGCCGTCCCGGTCGATCGGCTGGCCGGTGCGCGCCAGCATGAGATCGTCCAGCAGCGCATTGCCGGGACCGGTGTCGCAGGCGATGGGATCGAGACCGTCGTCGACGTAGGTGACATTGGCGACGCCGCCGATATTGAGCAGCGCCAGCGGCCCCGGCAAATTTCCATCCTTGCCGCTCGCCTCGACGAGCGCGCGATGGAAGACCGGCACGATCGGCGCGCCCTCCCCGCCCGCAGCCACATCTGCGGCGCGAAAATCGTAGACGACCGCAATGCCGAGCCGGTGGGCGAGCGCGGCGCCGTCGCCGATCTGGATGGTGAGGCGTTGCTTCGGGCGGTGCAGCACGGTCTGGCCGTGGAAGCCGACGAGATGGATGTCGCGGGCGCTGAGGCCCTTGTCCGCCAGAAAGCTCTCCACCGCCTCGGCATGGCGCGTCGTCACCATCTGTTCGGCGGCTGCGACCGCGCCAGAGGCCGCGCCGCGCGCTTCGATCGCCGCGGCTTCATCGAGCGCGGCCCGCTGAAGTGCGCGGTCTTCGTCCGAATATGGCTGGAAGCCGGTCGCGCCAAAGGTGACGACACTCTCGCCGTACGTCTCGACCAGCGCGATGT
>JAGRKN010000117.1 GCA_020442275.1 Rhodoblastus sp.
ACCTGCTCGCTGACGACCTCCGGCCGCGCCAGCGTGAATTTCTCGGCCAGCCGCCCCCGCAGCACCTTCGAGACATTCAACATGGCGTCGAAATCGCGAACCCCGTGGAAATAGATCCAGTTCCACAACTGATTGACGCGCATACGAACTTCTCGCTCGGGCAGGTCGAGCGTACGCAGGGCGTCGCCCAGCTGCGCGCGCGTCAGGCCTAGCAGGGAGGTCTTGGCCGGCGCGGGGGCGTCCGGCGCCGAATGGGCGGAAAGGGCGGTCATGGTGGGCGCTTTTACAGGAAGATTGTGGAAAGGGCACGGCCGCATTTTCGGCCTTCCAAGCCGCCCGCGACCGCCCGGTCAATCGACCTGCACCTTCACGCGGCGCAGATATACGTAACTGTCCTGATGCGCCGCTCGGTCACGTTACGGACCTGGTTACGCGCCATTGCAGGAAAATCCTCGCCCAGGAAAAGCTGCCAGATCACCGGCGGGACGCCTGTCTTGGCCATTTGCGCAGTCATCTCTTCGAAAAAGCGCTGGCTCTAGTCCGACGAGTCCTGCACGTCCAAGAGCTTGAACCCGGCGTCAGTCAGCAGGGATTTCATTTCGTCGGGCGTCGCTAGATGGCTGATCGACGCGTCGCGCGCCCACGGCACGGGATAGAGGACTTCGCCCCCCTCCCCTGCAATACATCGTACACCGCGAAAATCCCGCCGGGTTTGAGAACCCTCCGAGCCTCCGCGTACACCTTGTCCTTGGCGGCGATATTCATGGCGACGTGAGTGGTCATCGCCGCATCGAACGCCCCATCGTCGAACGGCAGCTTGGTGGCGTCGCCCTGTTCGAACGTCACGCGGTTTTCGAGCCCGACCCACCCCGACATGGCCATGGCCGCGTCGCAGAATGCCTTGGTCAGATCTATGCCGGTGACCCGGCAGCCATATGTCTCCGCCAGCGTTCGCGCCGGACCGCCCAGACCGCTGCCGATATCGAGGATATGCGAGCGCGAGGTCAATTTCATTGCCGCGCCGAGTTCCTGCGTCGCCTTGCGGCCGCGGATATGGAATTCGTCCACGATGCCGAGATCGGCGGTCGTCAGCTCATCGAGATTCTTGCCGGCGCTTCGCAGCTTGTCCGCGATTGCGCCCGTCAGTTCGAGATTTTCGCCATAATGGCTTGCGACGCGGTCGACCATCGCATCCCCCATCCCTGGACCCGATAGTGCAAATTACACGGATTGCTTTCCGCAACCAGTGTCGTGTCCTTTCTGGGCCAAGGCTCGCCGGGAGGGAGCGCTGATAATCAGCGCCCATCCCGGTCGTCCATTTCGACCGCCGGGCTGCGTCACATCCCGTTCGCCAGCCGCCACACCACTTCCGGCGTCGCGGGCATGTTCACGTGGCTGACGCCGCGCTCCTTTAGCGCGTCCACCAGCGCATTCATCACCGACGGCAGGCCGCCGGCGCAGCCGGCTTCGCCGCAGCCCTTGGCGCCCAGCGGATTGGTCTTCGTGATCGTCGGCCGGTTGTGCACGGCGAACGGCGGCGCTTCCATCGCGCGCGGCATGGCGTAGTCGGTGAAGGAGCCGGTCAGCAATTGCCCGTCGGAATCGAACACGACGCGCTCGAGCAGCGCCTGACCAATCGCCTGCATTACGCCGCCATGACCCTGCCCTTCGACGATCATCGGATTCACCACCGTGCCGAAATCGTTCATCAGCGTGTAGCGCACGACCGCGACGATGCCGGTCTCGGGATCGACCTCGACCTCCGCGACATGGCATCCGTTGGGATAGGCCGACGGCGAGGCCTTGTGCACGTGGCTGACGTCGAGCGACTTCGGGCAATCCTCGGGCAGGCTCGTCGCGGTGCGCAGGCGCTTCGCCAGTTCGATCACGCCGATCGAACGATCCGTACCCGCGACGGAAAACGCGCCGCGTGAAAACTCGATGTCGGAGACGGCGGCTTCGAGTAGATGCGAGGCGGCGCGCTTGCCGAGCTCGATCACCTGCTCGCTCGCCTCGATGAAGGCCGAGCCCGACGCCATCGTCGACTTGGAGCCGCCCGTGCCGCCGCCGATCCTGATCTGGTCGCTGTCGCCCTGCACGAGGCGGAGTTTGTCGAAGGGCAGGCCGAGCTGGCTCACCAGCACCTGCGCGAATGTCGTCGCATGGCCCTGCCCGAAGTCGAGCGTGCCGGTGCGCATGGTCACGCTGCCGTCTTCCTCGAAGATGATCTCGCCGAGTTCATTGGTCGGCGGCGCGGTGATTTCCAGATATTGCCCGACGCCGACGCCACGCAGTTTCCCGCGAGACAGGCTTTCGGCTTTTCGCGCCGCGAACCCCTTGTAATCGGCCGCCTCCAGCGCGGAATCGAGCAGCGCGGTGAAATCGCCGCAATCGTAGATCGTGCCGACGCCCGTGGTGAACGGCAGTTCCTCGGGGCGGATGTGATTGCGCTTGCGCAGCGCGATCGCGTCGATGCCGCTGACGCGCGCGGCCTCCTCGATCATGCGCTCCATGATGTAATTGCCTTCGGGCCGGCCCGCGCCGCGATAGGCGCCGATCGGCGACGTATTGGTCAAAACGCACTTGATGTTCGTCGCCATAACCGGCGTGCGATAGACGCTCTGCGCGTTGCGATGAATGTTGATCGCGCCGATCAGCACGCCGAACGGCGTCATATAGGCGCCGAGATTCGCGTAGCCCGTCATGCGCAACGCCAGAATGTTCCCGTCCGCATCGAGCGCGAGCTCAGCGTCGACGTCATGGTCGCGGCCATGATGATCGCTGACGAAACTCTCCGAGCGCATTTCGGTGAACTTGATCGGGCGCGCGAGTTCGCGGGCGGCGTGCAGCAGCGCGATATATTCCGGGAAAACCGAACCCTTCATGCCGAATGAGCCGCCGACCTGGCTCGTCAACACGTGCATCTTGTCCTGCGGCACGCCCATGGCGGCCGCAAGTCCGTTGCGCATGCCGAACACCCCCTGCGATTGCATATGCGCGGTGAAGCGCTCGTTCGAGGAATCGTACTCGAACAGCGCCGCGCGAGGCTCCATCGCCGCGACCATCACGCGGTTGTCGATGATGCGCAGCCGCGCGACATGCTTCGCGCCAGCGATGATCTCCTGCGCCTTCGCCATGTCGCCCAGCGTATGATCGAGCGCGACATTCCCGGGCACATCCGCATAGACCTGCGGCGCGCCGGGCGCTGCGGCCTCGCGCGCATCGACGGCGGCCGGCAGCGGGTCGACATCGACGACGACCGCCTCGGCCGCCTCGCGCGCCGCGATTTCGCTCTCCGCTACGACCAGCACGATGGGGTCGCCGACATAGCGGACCTTGTCCGTCGCGAAAAACATCGTGCCGTTGCCGCGCATTGGCGAACCATCGTCGCTCTTCAGCGGGAACGGACTCTTGGCGGGCGTGTAGGCCGCGAGATCGGCGCCGGTGTAGATCGCCTGCACGCCAGGCATGGCGCGGGCGTCGTCTGTTTCGATCGACGTGATGACGCCATGCGCATGGCGGCTGCGCACGACGACGCCGTAGAGCTGGCCCTCGACGGCGATGTCGTCGGAATAGCGGCCCCTGCCTTGCACCAGCGCCGGGTCTTCCGAGCGCCGGACGGGCTTGCCGATCGAAAATTCAGGAATGTTGGCGATAGGCGCGTTCATCAACAATCTCGCGAAAACGGGGCTTTGCCGCCCGAAATTGGGGAGGGTTGCTGACATTATAGCGCCGACGCCCCGGACTTGAAGACTGCCGGGCTCATGGCAGACCTGCCGGTCGCCGACGGTCGCGCCATGTGCGCTGCGCTACATCGGCGCCCATGAGGGCCATGCAGGATGAGCGCAAATGGGACATGCCATGCAAGAGCGCCTGAAACTGAAATCGAACGAACCGCAATTTCCGTGGGAAGGCGACGAACGCTTCGCCGCCTGCAATTTCGCCTTCGGCGATCTCTTCCGGAACCTGCCGGCGCAGACCGCGGTCAGCGGGCAGGTCGACGTCCCGACCCTGCTCGCCGCCACCGGCGCGATCGCCGGCTTCGCCGCCCAGCGGGCGCTGTTCGCCAGGACCGACGCGTGGCCGGCCGGCATGCACATCGCGACGACCAAGGCCAACCGGATTTTCTACTTCGGCGATCCGCTCAACGACATGCTCGTTCCCGCCGCGCGCGAGGATGCGCCTCTGCGCCTGTGGCCCGTCGCGGCGGGCGCCGCCGTCGCCGCCGATGTCGCTCCGCCCGCGCTCGAGCCTATGTTCGCGCATGTCACAGGCGTCATCGGCCATGACGCGGACTTCTACCCCTCGCCGTCCGACGCGCGGCCGAGGCTGTCGGGCCTCGATTTGCTCGGTCAGGTCTGGCCGCTCGCGCGCGACTGTTTCGACGGCAAGCTGTCCGGCAAGGTCATGCGCGACGAAGGCGTCGTGCCGCAGCGCTGGCGGCCGGTCGTCGCCGCCTATGTCTCGCATTACGGCCTGCGCCAGTCGCAGGCCGTGCTCGATGCCGCAACGGGCGTCGCGATCCTGATGGAATCGGCGATCTATGCTTCGAAAATCGATCCAAAGCTGATCGAAAGCGTCTGACGCTTACGCGCCCGGGCGCTGCGGCCGCATGTCCTTGGGATCGATGCCCGCCACCACCACCGGCTTCTTCATCGCGTCGCGCCGGAAGGGTTCCCCGAGCTCCTGATTGAGGATGATTTCGATGAAGGTCGTGACGCCCTTCTTCTGATCCTCGCAGGATTTCATGATCGCTTCAGTGAGTTGCGCCTGCGTCTTCGCCACCACGCCCTTCAGGCCACAAGCTTCCGCGACGCGCGCGTAAGACAGATGCGGATCGAGCTCAGTGCCGACGAAATTGTCGTCGTACCAAAGCGTCGAATTACGCTTCTCGGCGCCCCATTGATAGTTCCGGAACACCACCATCGTGATCGCCGGCCATTCCTCGCGGCCGATCGACGACATTTCGCTCATGGAAATGCCGAAGGCGCCGTCGCCCGCGAAGCCCACGACCGGCGTATCGGGATTGCCGATCTTGGCGCCGATGATCGAGGGAAAGCCGTAGCCGCAGGGACCGAACAGGCCCGGCGCGAGATATTTGCGGCCCTTTTCGAACGTCGGATAGGCATTGCCGATCGCGCAATTATTGCCGATGTCGGACGAGATGATGGCGTCGCGCGGCAGGCCCGCCTGGATCGCGCGCCACGCCTGGCGCGGCGACATGCGCTCGGGATCGCGCTTGCGTGCGCGGTCGTTCCAGCTGGTGCCGGGATCGTCGTCCTCGTGGTCCATGCCGGAGAGCTGCTGCAGCCAGGCGGACTTGGTCGTGTGGATCAGCGCCTTGCGTGCGTCGCGCCCCTTGTCGCCCGCCGTCGCGGAGAGTTGCGCGAGAATCTGTTGCGCGACCATTTTCGCGTCGCCGCAGATCGCAACGCTCACCGGCTTGGTCAGGCCGATGCGGTCGGGATTGATGTCGACCTGAATGATCTTGGCTTCCTTGGGCCAATAGTCGATGCCGTAGCCCGGTAGTGTCGAGAACGGATTGAGCCGCGTGCCGAGCGCCAGCACGACATCGGCCTTGGCGATCAATTCCATCGCAGCCTTCGAGCCGTTGTAGCCGAGCGGGCCACAGGCGAGCGGATGCGAGCCGGGGAAGGAATCATTGTGCTGGTAGCCCGAGCACACCGGCGCGGAGAGTTTTTCGGCCAGCGCCGCGCAGTCGGCGATCGCTTCGCCGATCACCACGCCCGCGCCCGAAAGGATCACGGGGAACGAAGACTCCGACAGCAGCTTGGCTGCTTCCGAAATCGCCTTGGCGCCGCCGGCGGGCCGCTCGAATTCGATCGGGACCGGCAGGTTGATGTCGATCATCTGCGTCCAGAAATCTCTGGGAACGTTGATCTGCGCCGGCGCCGACAGGCGATGCGCCTTGAGGATCACGCGATTGAGCGTCTCGGCGATGCGCGAGGGATCGCGCACTTCTTCCTGATAGCAGACGCAATCGCGGAACATCGCCATCTGCTCGACTTCCTGGAATCCGCCCTGCCCGATCGTCTTGTTGGCGGCCTGTGGCGTCACCAGCAGCATCGGCGTGTGGTTCCAGTAGGCCGTCTTGATCGAGGTCACGAAATTGGTGATGCCCGGGCCGTTCTGCGCGATGCACATGGCCATCTTGCCGGTCGTGCGCGTATAGCCGTCCGCGATCAGCGCGCCATTGCCCTCGTGCGCGCAGTCCCAGAACATGATGCCCGCTTTCGGGAACAGATCGGAGATCGGCATGAACGCCGAACCGATGATGCCGAACGCATGTTCGATCCCGTGCATCTGCAGCACCTTCACGAAGGCTTCTTCGGTCGTCATTTTCATTGGGCAATCCCTCGTTCGCAAAACTTGTTCTTGTTTGAACACGCAGACGCCCGCATGTCGCGGGCGTCTGAACTTGTCGTTTCGATTGTCGGTGCGTCTACAGCGCGGTCAGCGTCTTCCTCGAAATCTCGATCATCTGGTCGATGTGGTCGGTCGTCATAACGAAGGGCGGCGCCAGAATGCCGGTATCGCCGGTCGTCTTGATGTGCAGGCCGTTGTCGTAGAGCTTCTTCTGCAGGATGTGTCCGCGCTCGCCGGGGATCTGCGTCGGCGCGACATCGATGCCGCCGGCCATGCCGTAGCCGCGGATATCGGTGACAATGGGAATGTCCTTCAGCGAGATCAGCCCTTCGAGGAAATAAGCCGACATCTGGCTCGCGCGCTCGAACAGGCGCTCCTTCTCGTAGATGTCGATCGTGGCGATCGCCGCCGCGCAGGCAGCGGGATGCGCCGACCAGGTGTAGCCGTGGAAGAATTCGTTCGCCGCGCGCGGATTGGGCGAATCCTCGACGATCGTCTTGTAGACGGAATTGTCGACCGCGACCGCCGACATCGGCTGCACGCCGTTGGTGATCGCCTTGGCCATGGTGATGATGTCGGGCTTCACGCCGAACGACTGCGATGCGAAGGCCTTGCCGGTGCGGCCAAAGCCGGTGATGACCTCGTCGAACACGAGCAGGATGCCGTTGGCCGAACAGATTTCACGCAAGCGTTTCAGATAGCCCTTCGGCGGCACCAGCATGCCGGTCGAACCGGCGATCGGCTCGACGAAGCAGGCCGCGATATTTTCCGCGCCGTGCAGCTGCACGATGCGCAGCAGATCCTCCGCCAGATCAGCGCCCGTCTCCGGCTCGCCCATGACGAAGCGTTCGGCGCCGTGCGTATGGCGCATGTGCACGGCGTTCGGCAGGCCGGGCCCGAAAGTGCGCCGGTTGTTGACGAGGCCCGACAGCGCCACGCCGCCGAAGCCGACACCGTGATAGGCGCGCTCGCGTGACACGAACATGGTGCGCGACGACTGCCCGCGCGCGCGATGATAGGCCATGGCGATCTTCATCGCCGTGTCGACGGCTTCGGACCCGGAATTGCAGAAGAACACCTTGTCGATGCCTTCTGGCGTCAGATTCGCGACTCGCTCTGCCGCCTCGAAGGCTTTGGGATGCGAACGCTGGAAACTCGAGACGAAATCGAGTTCCAGAAGCTGCTTGTAGACGGCCTCCGCAATGTCCTTGCGGCCATGGCCGATCGGCGAGGTGAACAGGCCTGAGCAGCCGTCCAGCACAGCGCGGCCATCCGGCGTGTAATAGTGGACGCCCTCGGCGCGCGAAAACAGTTTGGGCTCGTCGTGGAAGTCGCGATTCGGCGTGAACGGCAGCCAATGATGGTCGAGTTTGGGGGTCGCGGCGGCCATGAGTTTCTCCTGGCGAAAATCTGGAAGTCTGAATCGTTAGTGTGCCACCAGTTGGGCTATATACAAGCCCCGCTCGCCGTCCCGCCGAGGCTCGCATGTCCATACTGGTCCTGAATGTCGGTTCGTCGAGCGTGAAATTCGCGACGTTCGCGCACGCGGACGGCCGCCTCGTCGAACGCGCCCGCGGCCAGCGTGCGCGGGCCGCGGGGCTCGGGCACGGGGAGGCGATCGGCGACGCCGATCTCGCCCTCGTGACCGAAATTCTGGAGGCGGCCGAGCGTCAGCATGGCGCGATCCGGGCCGTCGGCCATCGCATCGTGCATGGCGGCCGCGCGTTTCTGGCGCCCGTGCGGATCGACGGCGCGACCCTTTCCGGCATTGCTGCGCTGGCCCCGCTGGCGCCTCTGCACCAGCCGCACAATCTCATGGGCGTGCGCGCGGTTGCGCAGCTTCGGCCGGGTCTCGCGCAGGTCGCCTGTTTCGATACGGCCTTTCACCGTACGCAGCCCGAATTGCATCGCCGCCTGCCGCTGCCTGAAAGCTATTTCGAGGAAGGCGTCGAGCGCTACGGCTTTCACGGCCTCTCCTACTCCTGGCTCACGCAGGAAATCGCCCGTCTGCGCGGGGCGACGCCGGAGCGCATGCTCGCCTTTCACCTCGGCGCGGGCGCCAGCGCCTGCGCGATTCTCGACGGCCGCTCGCACGACACGTCCATGGGCTTTTCGACGATCGACGGCCTGATGATGGCGACGCGGCCGGGCGCCCTCGACCCCGGCGTGATCCTGCATCTGCTAGGCCAGGGCGCGACTCAGAAGGAATTGACCGACCTGCTCTACACGCGCTCGGGCCTGCGCGGCGTGTCGGGCCTCACGGCCGACATGAAGACCCTGCTGGAATCGAGCGAGCAAAGCGCGCATCGCGCGACGGAAATGTTCTGTCGCCGGGCGGCGGTCGTCGGCGCGGGTCTGGCGGTTGCGCTCGGCGGCCTCGACGCCATCGTCTTCACTGGCGGCATCGGCGAGCACGCGCCCGCCATTCGCGCAAGAATCGTCGCGCAGCTCGGCCTGCTCGGCGCGACGATCGACACGGGACGCAATGCGACCAGCGAGGCGCGCATCTCGCCCGACGGCGCCGACGTCGAGTGCTGGGTCGTGAAGGCGGATGAAGAGCGCGTGATCGCCGATGCGGTAGCGGCATTGGCGTAAGTGCAGCGGCCGTTGTCGCGGGGAGCGCGAAACGAAGCCGGACAAATCCGGCTTCGCTGGATGCTTCGCGCAACGCCGGCGCAGTTTCGACGATGCTTGCCTCAGCCCGCCGCGACCGCGCTCAGCGGCGCGTAATCCGTGTAACCCCTCGCATCGCCGCCATAGAAGGTCGAGCGGTCGTAGGGACGGAAATCCGCGCTGGCGCGGATCAGCTCCGGCAGGTTCGGGTTGGAGATGAATAAGCGGCCGAAGGCGATGGCGTCGGCATGGCCCTTGCCAACGGTCGCCGCGGCCGACTCGCTCCTGAAATTGCCGGCGGTGATCAGCGCGCCCTTCCACAGCGGACGCACGGTCTCGCAGCCCGACGGCACGTCCTGATGATCGACCTCGCGCTGGCCGGCACCGCTGGCGCGCGGCTCGATGAGATGCAGATAGGCGAGGCCCATCTTGTTCAACTCGCCGATGACGTAGGAATAGAGCGGCATCGGATCGTCCTCGCCGGAATCGTTGGCGCGGCCATAGGGCGAGAGGCGGACGCCGACGCGATCGCCGCCGATGGCGTCGGCGGCGGCCTTGGTCGCCTCGAGCAACAGACGAGCGCGATTCTCGATCGAACCGCCATAAGCGTCGGTGCGCTTGTTCGTGCGAGATTGCAGGAACTGTTCGAGCAGGTAGCCGTTGGCGCCATGGATTTCGATGCCGTCGAAGCCGGCTGCGGCCGCGTTGCGCGCGGCCTGTCCGTAGGCCGCGACAATGCCCGGCAGCTCGGACGTCTCGAGCGCGCGCGGCGTCTCGAACGGATGCGGCTTGAGATCGGCGCCCATCACCATGCCCGAGGAAGGCGGGATGGCGGAAGGCGCCTGGGGCAGGCCGCCATCGGGCTGCAGCGAGGAATGCGAAATGCGTCCGCCGTGCCAGAGTTGCAGGAAGGCGACGCCGCCCTTGGCGTGGATCGCGTCGGTCACGAGCTTCCAGCCGGCGACCTGCGCGTCGGAATAAATGCCCGGCACGTTGGGACCGGCCGTCCCGCTGGCGATGACGGGCGAGGCCTCGCAGATGATCAGGCCGCCCTTGGTCGCGCGCTGGCCGTAATATTCGGCGTTGAGCGCGTTTGGCGCGTTCGTTCCGGGCGTCGCGCGCATGCGGGTCAGCGGCGCCATGACGACGCGGTGGGCC
The DNA here is from genome assembly GCA_020442275.1 of Rhodoblastus sp. Taxonomy (GTDB): domain Bacteria; phylum Pseudomonadota; class Alphaproteobacteria; order Rhizobiales; family Beijerinckiaceae; genus JAJXWB01. The sequence goes on from JAGRKN010000117.1 coordinate 10,159, forward strand.
AGCGTGGCGCGGCCGAGCTTCAGCGGCTGAAACAGGGATTGCGCGGGCATGAAGGGGCGATCCTCGGTTTTTGTCGATCGCCCGATCTAGCCCGAACCGCGCGCGCGGAAAAGCGCCTCAATCGCCGCGGCGATAGCGCCGGCGGTCGCCGCGCCGGTCGCGATAGGCGTCCCAGTTCGCCTTCTGCTGGTCGGAGAGGCCGGCGTAGAAGGCCTCGAGCGGCGCCCGCGTCGCCTTGAAGCTCGCGAGCTGCGCCTCGAGGCGCTTCTGCCGCCAGTCGAGACGGCCCTTGAAGCTCGAGAGATCGGGCTTCGGCGTGCACTGCGCCGTGCGCGAATCCTCGCGCGCCTTGATGCGCGCTTCCTGCCAGGCGCGCAGCAGGCCCTTCTGCTTTTCGTCGAGGGCGAGGCGATCGCTCAGGCGCTCGGCGTAGCGGCCCCAGGCCTGCGCCGGTTTCATCGCGCCGCAGAGCCGTTCGATCATGCGCGCGCCGCGTCCGCCGCCGCCAGGCGTCGTTTGCGCCGGCTGGGCCTGCGCCTGCGCGCCGATCAGAACGAGCGAAAGAAATGCTGCGGCGGGGAGAAAACGGGTCATGCGTGCGGGCTCCGCTCGAAGCGCGCGAAGCGAATCTCGCGCGCACTCAAAACAACCGCCGCCGCCGCGAAAACTCAAGAGCGCAAAACAAACTCGAGAGGGCAAAATAAAAAGGCCCCGCGCGGCCCGGCGCGCAATGCGCCGGCGTCCCTGCGGGGCCGACTTGCAAGGCGTGTCAGACCATGTACTGGCCGCCATTGGCCGACAGCGTCGAGCCGGTAATGAAGCCCGCGTCGTCGGAGGCGAGGAACACGACCGCGCGCGCGATCTCCTCGGGCTCGCCGAGACGGCCGACCGGGATGTAGGGCAGGATGCTCTTGGCCACGACTTCCGGATTGATCGCCTTGACCATCTCGGTCGCGATATAGCCGGGGCAGATCGCGTTGACGGTGATGCCGGCCTTCGCGCCTTCCTGCGCCAGCGCCTTCACGAAGCCGATGTCGCCAGCCTTGGCCGACGAATAGTTCACCTGGCCCATCTGGCCCTTCTGGCCGTTGACCGAGGAGATGCAGATCACACGTCCGAACTTGCGCTCGCGCATGCCTTCCCACACCGGGCGGGTCATGTTGAACAGCGAGTTCAGGTTGGTGTTGATGACCGCGTACCACTGCTCCTTGGTCATCTTGTGGAACATGCCGTCCTTGGTGATGCCGGCGTTGTTGACCAGCACGTCGATCGGCCCGAGATCGGCCTCGACCTGCTTCAGGCCGGCCGCGCAGGCGTCGTAGTCCGAGACGTCCCACTTGTAGACGTTGATGCCGGTCTCGGCCTTGAATTTCGCGGCGGCTTCGTCATTGCCGGCGTAGCTCGCCGCGACCTTGTAGCCCGCCGCCTTCAGCGCCTTCGAGATCGCTTCGCCGATGCCGCGCGTGCCACCCGTAACTACTGCAACTCTGGCCATTTCAAATTTCTCCCCGAGATTGATTGATCGTTGAATCGACAGTCGGCGGAAAGCGTTCGGCAGTCGCTTCATGCGACTGCCGACAGCCTCACGCCGACTGGCCTGACGCGCTTAGCGCTCGACGCAGAGAGCGATGCCCATGCCGCCGCCGATGCACAGCGTGGCAAGGCCCTTCTTCGAGCCGCGCTTCTGCATTTCGTGCAGCAGCGTGTTGAGGATGCGCCCGCCCGAGGCGCCGATCGGATGGCCGATCGCGATCGCGCCGCCATTGACGTTCACGATCGAGGGATCCCAGCCCATATCCTTGTTGACGGCGATCGCCTGAGCGGCGAAGGCCTCGTTGGCCTCGACCAGATCGAGATCCTTGACCTTCCAGCCGGCCTTTTCGAGCGCCTTGCGCGAAGACGGGATCGGACCCGAACCCATGATCTTGGGGTCGACGCCCGCCGTCGCCCAAGAGGCGACGCGCGCCAGCGGGGTCAGGCCGCGCTTGGCGGCTTCGTCCGCGCTCATCAGCACGATGGCGGCCGCGCCGTCATTGATGCCCGAGGCGTTGCCGGCCGTGACCGTGCCTTCCTTGTTGAAGGCGGGCTTCAGCTTGGCCATCTGGTCGAGCGTCGCGCCGTGGCGGACGTATTCGTCCTGGTCGACGACCACGTCGCCCTTGCGAGTCTTGATGGTGACCGGGACGATCTCGTCCTTGAACTTGCCGGCCTTCTGCGCGGCCTCGGCCTTGTTCTGCGAACCGACGGCGAACTTGTCCTGCTCGTCGCGGCTGATCTGCCATTGCGCGGCGACGTTCTCGGCCGTCACGCCCATGTGATAGCCGTGGAAGGCGTCGAACAGACCATCCTTGAGCATCGAGTCCATGAACTTGATGTCGCCCATCTTGGTGCCCGCGCGCATATAGGCGAGGTGCGGGGACATCGACATGGATTCCATGCCGCCGGCCACGATCACATTGGCGTCGCCATTGGCGATCTGCTGCATGCCGATGGCGACGGTGCGCAGACCCGAGCCGCAGAGCTGGTTGAGACCCCAGGCCGTCTTTTCCTGAGGGATGCCGGCCGCCATCGCGGCCTGGCGGGCGGGATTCTGGCCGCCGCCGCCGGCGAGAATCTGGCCGAGGATGACTTCGTCGACGTCTTCCGGAGAGACTTTCGCGCGCTCGAGCGCGGCCTTGATCGCGATCGCTCCGAGCTCCTGCGCATGCATCGAGCCGAACGCGCCGTTGAACGAGCCGACCGGCGTGCGCGCGGCTGATACGATGACAACGTCTTTGGACATACAGACCTCCTTCGGGCCGGGTGGGCCATTCTTGCGCGAGTCGCGCCGGCTCCCGTTCCGCCCGGACTTTCTTTCAACTACTTGCCGTTGGCGCGGTCAAGGACGGGAAGTCCCGCGCAATCCGAGCAATTCGTCTTAGGTTCGGCGCACGGCCGCGGCGCATTCCCCAAATTCGCACTTGCGAGAACGCACAAAGGAGATATCGTCGGCCGTGCGCACTGCACAAAGTATGAGCGCGGGGGGAGGAAGGCCGCCGATGGCGGCTGAAAAGGCGGGCGAAATGGCCAACGAAAAACAGCCGACAACGATCAAGAAATATGCCAACCGTCGTCTCTACAACACGGGCACCTCCGCCTATGTGACGCTCGAAGACCTCGCCGAAATGGTCAAGAAGGGCGAGGATTTCGAGGTGTTCGACGCCAAGACCGGCGAAGACATCACGCGCTCGGTCCTCACGCAGATCATCTTCGAGCAGGAGGGCAAGGTCGGCCAGGCGATGCTCCCGGTCTCCTTCCTGCGCCAGCTCATCCGCTTTTATGGCGACAGCATGCAGGCGCTCGTGCCGAGCTATCTCGAATTCACGCTCGACCGGCTGACCAGCGAGCAGCAGAAATTCCGCGACCAGTTCACCAATGCGCTCGGCGGTCCGCTCGCCGAACCGACCCGACAGATGTTCCAGTCGCTGGACGATCAGGCGCGCAAGAACATGGCGATGTTCCGTCAGGCTCTGTCCATGTTCAATCCCTTCGTACCCGGCGCGACCGCGGCCGGCGCGCCGGCGCGCGCGGGCGAAGAGGGCAAGGAAGGCAAGGAGCTGGACGAGCTGCGCAAGCAGGTCGGCGAATTGCAGAAGCGCATCGACGGCCTGTCCTCCGACCGCAGCTAGGCGGCCAGAGATCAGGCGGGCCGAACGGCCTCAGGCGGCTGCCGCCTCCGTGGGGACGCCCGTCTCGATGATGCGGGCGTCGGCGAAATGTACGCCTTGCATGTATTCCACGCCCCATTCCGTCAGCAGGTTCGCGGTTTCCGCATCCTCCACCCATTCCGCCACGATCGGCAGGTTCATGTGGTGGGCTAGATCGACCAGCGTCCGCACGAAGAAGCGGTCGTCGGGCGAGCGCGCGAGGTTCTGCACGAAGGCGCCGTCCATCTTGATGAGATCGAACGGCAGGCGCCGCAGGTTGCGGAACGACGTATGCCCCGCGCCGAAATCGTCCATGGCGACGCGCACGCCGAGCGAACGCGCGCAGGAGATCGCCGCGTGCGTCGCCTCGACGTCGGCGATGGCGCTGGTCTCGGTGATCTCGACGATCAGCCGCGAGGCGAGCGACGGATTCTGGCCGATCATCGCCTTGAAACGTTCAGGCCAGTCCGGGTCGTGCACGGTCGCGCCGGAAACGTTGACCGAGAGCGTGAGCTGCGGGTCGGCGACGAGCCGCGCGAGCGCAAGCTCCATCACGCGCTGGTCCAGCAGATGCACGAGCCCGGCCTTTTCCGCGATCGGCAGAATGGCGCCCGGCGAGACGATCGAGCCGTCGGGCTGCCTTAGGCGGATCAACGCCTCGCTGAACGCCGGCCGGCGGGTCTTGGAATCGATGATCGGCTGCAGCGCCAGCGTCACGCGCCCGTCGTTCAGCGCGCCGACGATCTCGTCGGCCATGCGCGCGGCCTGCACGCGATTGTCGTTGCGCGCGAGCGAGGGCTCGTAGGCGATCAGGCGCGTCGCGCCCGAGGCGCGCGCCAGATCGAGCGCCTCCTCGGCGTGCTGGAACAGGAGATTGGCGGTGCGCCCATCACGCGGCGCCGCGACGCCGCCGATGCGCAAGGCGACCGGAATCGGCCCCGCGCTCGTCTCGATCGGCGCATGGCTCGTCTCATTGAGGAAGCGCTGCGCCGCGATCATCATCTGCTCGCGATCGCAATTGTCGAGCACCAGCGCGAATTTGGCGCCGGCGTAGCGGCCGAGCGAATCCGGCCCGCGCATCGTGCCGCGCAACCGTTTCGCGGTCCCCGCGATCACTTCGTCGGCGACGTCGTAGCCGTAGGTGCGATTGAGGACGAACAGGTTTTCGAGGCTCGCGAGCAGAATGCAGAAATGCGTCTGCTTGCCCGGCGTGCGCGACAGATGTCGCGTGACGATGTCGAGAATATGCGCGCGATTGTAGCAATTGGTCAGCGCGTCGAAACGCGATCGGAACTCGAGTTCGCGTTCAGCCTCGTAGTGACTGGTGATAACGCGGATCAGACCGTGTGCGCGAGCCGCCTTGCCATCCGCGCCGGCGAACCAGCGGCCCGTATCCTCGAGCCACACGACCTGATTCGTCCTCGCGCCGCCGACAGCGATGCCGTAGCGCGCGCGATAGGCGACGCCCGCGCCGCTGTCCGTCGCGGCTGAGCCCGTGATCGCCGCGTAGCGCGAGGCGGCGCTATCGGAGGTGATCAATTCGCCGTAGGAGCGCCCGCTCGAAATCTGCTCGAGATTGCCGACGCCGAGAACATTGAGCGCGTTGGGGCCCCAGGTGAGGCGGTCGCTGACAATGTCCCAGTCGTAGACGACCTCGCCAATCGAATCGAGGATCGTTCGCGGATCCGGCGCGCCACTCGAGTGCGCGGACGCAAGCGCGGTAGCCGGCGCGGGCGCCGGCTGAACGCCGCCTTGCGCGTCCGACCGAAGCGGACGCTGAACCATTTTGCGAATGTCCAAGATGTCACCAGATCGAAATAGCGCTAACGGGGATCGTGGCGCGGGCGGGTAATCTTTCCTTTAACGAAAGCCGGACCGTTCGGTCGCCAATCCGCCCTCGAGCCTTTCCCCATGCGCGAAAAACATGCGAAAAGAGGGCGATGCGCCTCGATGTCGTGGACCTCAGATCTTTCTACGCCTCACCCTTGGGCGTGGTTACCGGCAGGTTTCTGAGCGCCACGATACGGGCGCGCTGGAGCAATTGTGGCGGCATGGCGGTGATGGGGATCGGCTACGCGCCGCCCTATCTCCAGCAGTTCCGTGACGAGGCCGTGCGGGTTCTCGCCTTCATGCCTGCCGAGCAGGGCGTGGTGAACTGGCCGACCTCCGGTCCCTCCGCCTCCGCTCTGGTCGAGACGACCGCCCTGCCCCTGCCCGATTCCTGCATCGATCGCGTGCTCGTGGTCCACGCGCTCGAGACGAGCGAACAGGCGCGCGAACTTCTGGCCGAAATCTGGCGCGTCCTCACGCCCGGCGGCCGCATGATCCTGATCGCGCCGAACCGCGGCGGCCTGTGGTCGCGCGTCGACACGACGCCCTTCGGCCACGGGCAGCCGTTTTCCCGTGGGCAGCTGCGCGAACTCATGCGCGAGACCATGTTCTCGCCCATCCACTGGGGCGAGGCGCTCTATGGCGCGCCTTTCCAGCGCCGCTTCCTGCTGCGTCTCGCGCCATTTCTGGAGCGCATTGGAGCGCGCCTGTCGCTGCCCGGCGCGGGCGTGCTCGTGGTGGAGGCGACGAAGCAGCTTTATCGCCCGGTTGGCCTGCGCCGCGCCGCACGGCGCGCCTTGCCCCTGCCCGCCGAACCCGTGCTTGCCCCGACCGGGGCCAGCATCATGCCGCGCGAGGCGAAGACATGAGCGATCTGATGATCATTGCAGGCGCGACCGGCCTTGTCGGCGCCGCGGCGATCGACGTCGCCCTGCAGCGCGACTGGCGTGTGATTGCGCTCGTGCGCACTCCCGCCAAGCTGAAGCAGCGCGCGGGCCTCGAAACGATAGCGGCCGATTTCGACAATCTTTCCGCGCTCGCCGATATGCTGAAGCCGCAGGCGCCAAAAGCCTGCCTCTGCGCGCTCGGCACGACGATCAAGATCGCCGGTTCGCAGCCCGCCTTTGCAAGAGTCGACCGCGACTATGTCGCGGCCTTCGCGAAATTCGGCGTTTCCTGTGGCGCGCGAGCCTTCGGCCTCGTTTCCGCAGTGGGCGCCAGCGCCGCTTCCGCCAATTTCTACCTGCGCACGAAGGGCGAGGCGGAGGACGCCGTTCGCGCGGCCGGCTACGACCACGTCGAAATCGCGCGCCCGAGTTTCCTCGTCGGCGAGCGGATAGAGAGCCGCCCCGGCGAGGGGGTCGCGACAACGGTTTCACAGGTATTGTCGCCCCTGCTCGTCGGTCCCCTCTCGAATTACCGGCCGATATCGGGCGCCGACGTCGCAGGCGCGCTCGTCGCCGGCCTGGAAGCGCCGCAGCACGGGCTATTCATTCGCCACTATGCAGACCTGCGC
>JAGRKN010000118.1 GCA_020442275.1 Rhodoblastus sp.
TCCTTGAAGGCGAAGTCGTCGACATCCTTGGCGAGCGGCAGTTTGGCGACGGTGAGCTGATAGCGGATGGAGCGCGCCTGCTTCTCGGAGATCTCGGCCTTCAGGAGGTCGCCGACGAAGCGCTGCGGCTCGTGCTTGCGCTTGACAGCCACGGCGAGCGTCTCGTCGTAGGCGGTGCGCATGCCGTAGAGCTTGAGGGAGCCCATCATGTCCAGAACTTCGGTGCGCTCCATGGTCAGGCCCTCCTCAAGGCGTCGTATCTGGCGCAATCGGCGATCGGCGCGTGGCGCAACATCAGCGACGCCGGCGTTGCGATCAGGCCGATCGGCGGCGGGTCGCGGCGTCGCGCCAGGATGTTGAGGATCACGTCGGCGGAGTGGACGCTTTCTGCCAGCGCCTCAGCGCAGGCGGCCTCGACCGCGGGCAAACCGTCGGTCAGCACCGCCGCCAGGATAGAGACCATCTGCCGGTCGCCGTCGTCGGAACCAGCGAGCTTGCGCCGTACCCGCTCCAGCGCCGCCGGCAAAACCCAGTTCTTGAACGGCGCCCCGTTGCGCAGGGCGCCGGGTTTGCGCGCCAGAACCGGCACGTAATGCCAGGGATCGTAGATTGTCTCGCCGCGACCGTAGCAGCGGGCGTGTTCGGCGACGACGCGCCCATCCTGGCGGATCACGATCCGGTCGGCATAGGCCTGGTTTTCCGTCGAATAGCGCTGGTGCTCGGTCGACATGCGGACGTATTCGGCGGCCCGGATTGGCGGCCGCCGCTCATCGTCGCGTCTGATTTCGTCGTTCGGCCCCATCGAACGCCCTGCCAATCGGCCTGCGCGAGACTTTCTGGTGCGGGAAGTTTAGCCGAGGGGCTTGGAATCATGTTGCCGAAGAAGGGCAGAGTTTTGCCGGCGACCGATTATGCCGATGTGATCGCCTTCGCGCTGCGCGGCGAGCTGGGCGAAAGCCACAGGGCGGTAAAGACGGTAATGCGCTGGACCGGGGCCAGCGAGCGCGCCGTGAAGAACTGGTTGTCCGGGGTCTCCGGCCCAAGCGGCGCGCATCTCGTGCGAATTCTCCGATATTCGGATGGAGCTCTCGAAACATTGCTGGCGGCAAGCCGGCGCATCGATCTTCTGGACGCATTCATCGCGATGCGCGGCGGCGCGGCGGAAAGCGTCAGATCGAGAGCTGCCCTCGGGTTGAGCCCCGATGTCCCCGATCACGTCCCTGATCGTGACCCTGAAAATGACCCTGATCTGAACGCGCGCCAGCGTTGGTTCGTCGCAGCCGTCGCTGACGGCAAGCGCGTCGGGGCCCGAGCGATAGCGATCAGATTTACGGTTTCAGAGAAGACGGCCAAGCGCGACATTGCCGCGCTTAAGGCCGACCGTCGTATCGACTTTGCCGGTTCACGACGGCGCGGCTGCTATGTGCTGCCGTGAGGGCTGCGCGGCACTTCAAGTCGAGGCGCGCGTGGACAACGCCCGCGAGATTGCGTTGGGAATGTCTGTGGCTGCGGTGACAGTTACGCCGCCACTCGCACGGATGAAATATTCGACTTGCAAATTGACGATTGAGCCGATGTTGTCGGCCGAGAGTCGGAAATCGCTGCGATAGCCGACGATGGGTTTTCGGCGGGCGCAGGCGTATCCGATCTCGGCGGCGGTGCCGCTGTCGACGTCCGGGCCGTCGAGGATGGCGAGCACAGCGTCGGAGGCGTCGATCGCGCGGGCGTTGGTCTCGCCGATCCGGAAGTTGAGCGCGCGCCAGGCGTCGCGCTGCGCGTCGAGAGAGGCCAGTCCGTTGATCCGGTTGATTTCGTCGGCTGGCGCGAGTGCGAACGGATCGACGACCTCGTAGCCGGCGTTCGTCAGGAGCCGGGCAATTTTGACTTGACCAGCTCGCCCGAGCTCTGAAAAGCCGAGAGGGCCGGCAAGATAAATTTTCGGTAGAGGAGGAGACATGGACGGCGTTCCTTCGTAACGGACGAAAGCCTCGAGGTCGCCGTCAATGGACGCGCCCCGGATCAGGCCATTCCGGTTCGACGTCAATGTCGCCTCGGCTGCAAGTCCGACAGGCGAGGAGCTGGCCGATCTTTTCGAGCGTGGTTCGCTCGGGCAGGAAGCCGATCGGCGCGCTCCATGCGTGGCCGCAATAGCGGCAGGTGGCGTCCACCGCATCGACGCCTCGCGCGAGCATTTCGGAAACCGTGATCGTGCCAAGTTTGGTCTCTGCGGACATTGACGCTTCGAATTGAGGGGGTCGCCGTCGTCTGGGTGAGTAGAACGGATCTATCGCATTCGCAAAAGGAGGGCGCCAGCGATCGCAAGGAAACTCGTCGCGATGGCGACCGCCATGATGCCGAGGTTTCGGCGTACGGCCGGCGCAAGCGACTTGGCGGCGCGACGGCGTCCGGGATTGTCGTTCGCGGTGCCGAAGAGGCGAGCCGATAATGCGTTCTTCGGCGGTCGCGGGAGAGCCGTCATTTCGGCTCCATGCCGGATACCGCGCGGTCGTGCTCGTAGATCGGCTTGGCATTGGTCCACATGGCCTCGAACCGAGCGCTGAACGCTTGCACCGCGGTCGGATCTTTGATGATGAGCAGTTCGTTGTCCTGATGTTTCAGGCCGCTCGCGCTGAGGTTCGCCGCGCCGGCGCGCAGAAGTTCGCCGTCGATCGCGTACGATTTGAGATGCATGAACACGTTCGACCGCTTGACGCGGATGTTGTCCGCGAGGTTGGTGAGCTTCTCGTATGCATGATGTTGCGAGGCGTCGAGCAGGATACGCACGGCGACGCCGCGCTGTTCGGCGGCGCCTAGCGCGTCGATGACGGCCCAGTCGCTGAGGACGTACGCGGCCATGTCGATGGTGGTCGTAGCGCGGCTGATGAGGGCGATGTCGATCTTTTCGAGGTTCTCGACCGGCGAGAAGTGGATTTCGACCGTGGAATCGGCGCGCACGGTGCCGGCCGACAGCAGCGCGACGAGGAGGAGCGCAAATCGTCTCATTGCGAGGTTTTGACCTCGCCGCGTTCCAGCCGTTTCACGCCGTCGGCAGTTTCGAGGCCGCATCCATTTGGGTGCTCGCAGGCAGCGCCAATCGGGAAGTCGCCAATGGCCTTGTGCTTTTCGTGCTGTGCCCAGCCGACGCATTTGCCATTTGTGAGCCGGTAGCCGGGTCCGCCCCGCGAGCTGCAGCCATCGGCGGCCTGGGCGGACGTCGCCGAAAGGAAAATAGAGGCGAGGATCGCGAGGCGAAACAGAGCCGAAGTCGTCATGAAAATGCAATCTGTGGGGGACTAGCGCCAGTCTATTGAAGATCTGCCCCGCGTCCAAGTCGACCTTATGAGTGGGTCGCACCTCGAATTGGCGCGTTTCTAAAGGAACCCGCCTTTAACGCTCTGCGCGCATAAGCGCGTCATGCGCGGAAAATTTCGAAACAAGCAGCTTTCTACCGACGCGATCTGGGAAGTCATCGGCTATGGGACTGCCAAACAGCAGATCAGCGGGCAGAGCCGCGAGGTTCTGATCGAGATCCTGTTAGCGGAACCCGATGATCAAGGGTTGTTCCCCGAGTGGCCGTCCATCCAGTCCTGCTGGATAGGATGTGGACAGCTGGAGACCGTTCCGATCGGATCAAGATGGCAGAAGGGCAGGCGCGTCGGAATGCGCGAAATCGCAGCTCGAGAAGCGTCGGTCAGCTTGGTCAGCGAGGCATTCTGGCTGAACAAGACGGTGAAAACCGCGCGGACCGAATACTTCCCGACGCCATATCAAAAGTACCAGCGATTTTTTGAATTGGCTTTGAACGGGGGCGAGCCGGCAATCGTTCCTGTGGTCGAATTGATTCGCGCCCTATTCGGGGTGAGTTCGGGGTTTCTAAAGCAGCTGTTCGATGGACAGCGCGACCCGCCTTACGTGACGGATAGGCCCCTGTTCGACCGAAAGCGGTCGCGATACGACGCGCAGGCGCGAAAGATGTGCTTGTACTGCATAAACGACGTGACGCGGCTCGAGGCGAGGATCGCGGGAGCCGTCTTTGCTGACGATACGCTCAAGAGGGCGCACAACCGCGTCTTCGCCTCGTTTCAGCGCCACGCGAACTGGAAGGCGGAAAAAGAAACGCCGATCGTCATGTCGTATCCGTTCGCTGGGGACCGTCATTGGCGGTTTCGGTCTATGCCGATAAGGAGCCAAACCGCCGCGGGCGAGCGAGACATCCTGCTCATCACCAAGATCGATCGTCTGGAGATGCAATATCCGTTCGAACGCCTCGAGGTTAATGTCCCCGAGCCGCCGAAACGAGAAGCATGCTTGCCGCCACAACTGGGGCGACTGAATGTCGCGGGCGGCGGTGAGGTCGAACTGGATGCTTCGCGAAATCCGGGATTTGGATCGCAAACACGGACGTTTGAAGAGACGCATACGTCCTTCGAGGATGCCTTTGCTCTAGAGGTAGTCGTTGAGCGCCGCCCGCCGGAGAGCGGCCCTTTGGGGCGGATGCGCGTCCTATTCGAACCGGGCCCGACAGTGGCGCCGGGTTCGACGGGGGACCGACGGCCAGGCGCCGACGCGTCGGTGCTCGCGGCTCGGATCAACAGGGTCAATGAGGGCGTGGTCGACTGGCATGAGATCGAGCGCCGTTGGATAGCGACCGCGAATGCGGTCCGCGCCCTGCCGATCGATTTCGATTTAGCGGGCGACTATCGTGAGCTCCCCTTAATCGAGGTGAAGAAGGGCCACCGAGCGCTGATGATGGAGATTGTGGTTGAAGGCAGCGCCGCGATCATGCTCGTAGATGCGGGATCTCAGCATTCCCTCGGGATAATTCGCCGCGAGAATTTTCAGCGTTTCGGAAATCACGGTCTTCAAGATATGAAGGACTTCGTGCTGCAGAATTCCGGGGCCTGGACGACTGTACCGAACGGCTACCAGGTTCGACGGCTCGTCCGTCCGGTAACATTGTACGATGACGTTACCGATTATGCGGAGCGGATCGCGGGACGGATTCGCGACCTTTGCAAGTAGAACTGCCTTTATGTTGTCGCGAGAAGTCTTCTGATGATTGGCGAGCTGTCCAAGCTGATGATCCAGTTGAAGCAGGAGAGCGAAAGCCTGCTCGCGCCGGTAAGTTGTGAAGCGAGATCGCAGTGTATGAGGCGGTTTGCGACTGCGCTGTCCAGAGAGGATCGCGCGGCATCGGCCGAAATACCTGCGTCGTTCAGGCGATCGACGGCGTCGGCATAGGACATCTCTTGTATGCTCAGGATGTGGTTGATGCGTTGCAGAATGTGTCGCTCCGGCCATTTGTGTCGGTGCGCCGCAAGCCGTTCGACGTTGGCAAGATATGGTGTTCGTATGTCCGCTTCATTCGCGGATAGGTAGACGATGTCGTCGGCCCAGCAGGCCTTTTGACCCATGATATGCCGTTGTGCACGGGTGTCGTTGGTTTCCGTCCCATCAAAGACATCGATGATCAGGAAGGCTGGCGGCGCGCATGATGGCGTGAGCTCGACCAGCATCGACGGAACAAAGGGGTTCTCAGCGCCGATCGGGATGAGTGGCATTGTCAAGAATTCGGCAACGAGCGGTGAGAATGCGAGCTGGACCGCGAGGTCAGCCTCCAGGTCGGTGTTTACCCACTGAGGGCCGCACGGGTAGGCGGTGATGATCGACCGATATTCCCGCGTCGGCTTCATTTGTTGAAAGAGATTGGCGAGACTCATGACCCCTCCGTAGGGACACATCTTCTGGGCTGATTGTGGGGCGGACGGACGTCGGATCGCTTCAGCGACATCTTGGGCTCCGGTTACGCCGCCGAGACGGACGATTATTCCGTCGCTGCATTGCGCATTGTTTCGTCGATGATGCTGCGCGATCTCGTCGCGTGTGGCTACGTATGTTGCGCGCCCGAAATTTATTTTTGCGAGTGCAGAATCTTGAGCGCTTCAAGCCGCCGTTTCGACGGCGAAGTCTGCTCGCGCTCGTAGTCCATGTACTTGTAGATCGCGGCGCGGCTCTCGCTGCAGAGCGCCTTGAGCTCTCGATAGGTCGCGATGCCTTTGACGCGTCGGAGGTATTCCGCCGCCGCCCGGACTTCCGCGTCTGTCGGATAGTACGGCGTTCGATCGAGGGCGCAGAGCGCTTCGTCGAGTTCGAACGGAACATCGCCCATATCTTTGACGATATGCGAGCGCCAGACGCCGGCCTGCGCGCAGATGCCAACGAAACGCTCGGGGAAATCCTCAAGGAGGCGAGCGACAAGGTCGAACAGTCGGCGGCGTTCGACGACGTGGAGATATTCGACCGGTTGGCGCGCGTTCGGCTTGTTGAAGGGGACATCGTCGCCGCCGAGCGCAGCGGCTGCTGCCTGGCGAAGTTTTTCTGCGCGCTTGCCGTTGACCAGGAGCGCGGCGATCTGGCGCACGATCCTGAAATAGAGATAGGCGTAGATCGGCTTTCCGGCGAAATCCGTCCATCCGTCGCGCAGCGTCTGCTCGAAGGCTCGGGTCTGGGTGACGAGGCGTCGGGAGGCCTGATTTCCAGCGCCTGCGAGATCGCCGCCGCATGAGTAGCAGGTGCGCAAGGAGGGCGAGCGATGCGGCTGCAATGTGCTTCTGCAATGCGGGCAGCGATCGCAGAACTCGACCTTGTGGATCGTGCAGACGGTAGCGAAGGCGAGCCGCCAGGTGCGCCGCAGATACGGTCTGGGATCGCTGGCGAAGCAGGCCGGGCAAAATTGCAGGCCCGGCCTCCGACGGTCGTTCGACACGATACTGACCGGCAAAATCCACGGTTTGCGGCTGATCGACCGTTCGCCAATGTCGAGATCGTCGCGCCACGGCGAAAACGTCATGCCGAGGATCGCATGTGGAGCGAGGCCTGTGCCAGTTGCAATGCGGTCGATGACGGCCGCCGGCGCATAGTTGTCGATGTCCTGTCCGAACAGAAGGTCACGTGAGCCCCATACGGCATTCGTGAACGTCACGGGGCGCATGGATAGGCCGTGCGCCGTCCGAATTAGGTAGGAGCTGAGGAGTTCGTCAGACAGCGGCTGCGGCCTGTAGGGCCACGGCGCCGATGTCCAGATCTCGGCGCCGAACCGCATGGAGCGGCGCTATCCCGCCGCTCGCCGGCGCGCAGCTTCGATCGCGCGTTCCGGGATGGCGCGAACGATGTCCGGCGTCAGGCGCTCTTCTTTGCTTTCGATAGCAATTCGGCAGGCATCGTGCAGGAGGGTTGAGAGCCGACCGATCAGGCCGCCTGAACGTGCGAAAAGTTCATGGGCGATCTCGGCGTTCTTCGGATCGCGCAGATTCGATGGATTTCGCAAGGGGAGCATTTTTCCGAATGACACCAGGATTTTGGCGAATTCGTCCCGTGTGAACGGACGCAGTTCGACCACGGTCTCGAACCGGCCAGCCATTTGCTTCTCGCTCGCGATGATGTCGAGGACTGCCGGTACGCCGGCGATGACGAAGGGTCGGCCCGTTTCGTTGATCAGGCTCTTGATGAAGCGCAGGAACTCTACAAGTTGATTGCTCATTCGCTCGCGCGAGATGTCGTGGAACTCGTCGATCATGATCGTGCCGACCTGGCAGCCACGGATCATGTTGACCGTGTGGCGCCGCAGATCGTCCTCCGAGGCGTTGTAGAGGATCGGGTGGCCGAGTTCGGCCAGAATGCTTTTGAAGACGGCGGTCCGACTCGGTTTGTCCGGCGCTTGGATATAGATTGCCGGAAATTCCGCGTATTCGGCGCCGGGCACGATGTCGGGCTTGTGCCGATCGCGGAACGCCGTCAGGGTCCGGCTCTTGCCGCTGTCGGAATCGCCGGTGATGACGAGACCGCGCGGTTTGGTCGACGAGGGTGCGTTCATGCAGTCGGAAAGCGCGATGAACGCTTCCTTCGTCGAGGGCGTCGGCACCCATATGCGGTCCCAGCAATCGTGGAGCCGGCGGCGCCCTTCGATCTTGAGGAACGGCCGGATGTTTTCGTGGACGTGGGTGTAATCGGTTTCAGCGGTCATCGAATTCCGCCTCGATATCGTCGTCTGTTACGGACGACAGAAGGGCCGCGAAATCTTGGTTGCCGGCTCGCTGCGTGGACGCGGCGGCAGGTTTTGGGGCGAAAGGTACGACCTTCGGCGGATTGGTTGTCGGAGGTTCGACGATGTGGAGGCTGGCCGGTGCGTCGGGCGATCTGGTCGCAGGCTTGCGCATGCGCTCGTGATGAGCGCGCCGCGCCTCCTCGCGCGCTGCGGTCCGCGTCTTTTTGATGGCTTGTTCGGCGTGCGCGCGTCGCCGTTCGATCCGCTCGGCAAGATCGGCTGGGCTGGGATCGACCTTGGCGGCCCGCGCCTCTCGCTTTGCCTGCTGCAGTTCGAAAAGGCTGGCGAGTGGAAACGACAGGTGCCGTGTCGGCACCGTGATCCATTCATTCCGCTTTGGGTGTAGAAGGTAGATACGGCGGACATCGAACGGGTCGCGGCGCACCGCAAGGCGGTCGTAGTCCTTGCGGTTGCGCACCAAGTGCTCGATCGCTTCGGAATAATATTCCAGATAGTCGATGAGGATGCCGTAGGACTGCAGCGACCGGTATGTGAGCGGATACCAGTTGATGCGCAGATCGTCGTCGTCGACGTAGATCGCCGGCAATTCGTGCCGCTGCGCGCCGTCCGGAGCGAAATAGAAATCCTTCCATTTCTGGATCGGGCGCGCGCCGCCGAGACCCTGATGCTTGGTGTTATGATAGTCGTCGACCAGCATCCACATTTCCTTGGTCAGGTCTTCGAGCGTGTAGGCGGCGGTCTTATCTGGTCTGAATTTCTCGCGTTCGGCCGGGTTTGAGCCCGTTGCGCCGGCGAGTTCCTTGAAGGCGTCCGCGAGCGTCCGGTTGAAGCGTTCGATGTATTGGCCGTATTGCGGCGCGGCGACAGGCCGAAACAGCGGATGAATGTTGAAGTGCTTGCAGGACATGTCGACCGCTTTTCCGCGGAATTCGCCGGCGTTGTCCATGACGAGCATCTTCGGCTTGCCGGAGTTCGGCATGTCGGCTTTGATGCCGAGCCTTTGCAACATCGGGTCTTTCCGCGTCATGGCGTTGATCATGCACATGGCGACGGTCGTGACGCTCGGTGAATCGAGCCCGACGTGCATGCCGAGGATCGTGAGCGTGTGGAGATCGATGGCGATCGTTGCCCAAGGGCGTCCGATGATGGTCAGCCGATCGTCGTCGAGGACTTCGATATCGGTGCGCCAGTGGTCGATCTGGACGCGCTCGAGGGGGCTCTTGACCTCCGGATGATGCCCGGCGTGACCGTGCAAGCCCCGGGCCTTGGAATAGCCGGAACGCGCCTTGGTCCATTCGTAGTCAGGAATCGCGGCGACGCGATTGCGCAGCGTCGTCTCGGAGACAGCGAAGCCGGCTTTGTTCAACGCCAGTTTGGTTTCGGTGCGAAATTTTTTGACCGGATAGTTCCGCCGCGTCAGCAGCGTCTGTTTGATCTGCGCCTGGACGATCGTTTCAGCGCCGGCCGGGAGCCGAGACTTGCCGCGCCCGCCGTTGCGGGTCGGTGGCGGCAGGTCGGCCGCTTTGCCCGAAAGGTCATGCCGGGCGAGCGCCCGGTAAGCCGAGGAGACGGTGATGTCGAGCTTGGCCGCGCAGGCCGCTACGGCCGCCCGCGTTCGGCCCTGCGGTTCGAGAACCGACTTCAGAGCCTCAATGTAGGCTGCAGCCTTGGCGGCGCGGATTGGGTCCGCGGCGACCACAGGCTTGGAATGCTTCGTGCGCTCTTCCAGAAGCGCCGAAATCGGAGCTTCGAGGTAGGCGCCGCCTTTGGTCTGCACGATTAGGGCATCGAACCCTTTGGCAGTGACGACCTTCACCTCTTCGCCATTGTAAGCGATCTTTGCGCCCGGGCGGGTGTGGATAATTGACATGGCGGCCACTCCTTGCCCCATGAATTTATTATATGTTCACCGTATGTTCGAGTCGAGTCCTGTAGCGCTCACGATGTGCATAGGCGTTACTTGGCGGCCCGCAGGATCTTTCTGAGGACGGGGTCGGGTTCACCGGCCCGGCGGCGGCGGATGAGCGACGCTTCTGTGACTGGGGATTCGAGATCGCAGGCGACGAGACGTTGAGCGATCATGATTTCGAGCTCGGCCTTGGCCCTTGGCGCAGGAAGGCCGTTTTCGGCCAATCGGTCGATGCACTGGGACATCGTCAGTGCGCCGGCGGTGATCGCCTGGGTGACGATCGCGAGGACGCTCGGATCGGCCGTGCGGCGCATCTGCGGGGTAAGGAGGCGCGCGTTGGCAAGCAGAGGCGTTCGGATATGGCGCTCTGTCATGATTCTAAAACGTGCGCCGTTCTGGGCGCACCAGAGACGTCCGATCTCGAGCTTTTCGGTTAGCCGGGCATCGGCGGCGCGTAGCTCCTCATCGCGTTTGACCTCGATGACGAACCGCCTCGGTCGGCGGCCACCGAAATCGGCGAGGACGTCCGGCGTATAGCGGCGTTCCACGCCTTTCTTGGTGTAGCGGATCACAGGCTGAGTGATCAGGTCTTTGAGCACCGGGCAGAACGCAATCTGTTCGATGAGTTCGCCTTCGAGGGCGGATTCGTAGCACTGCGATCCGGATGGTGTGGCAAGGTTTGCGCGCCCGCTGAATGAGCCGTGAGTTGGGCCGATCGGTCGCTGTTCGAACTGAGAAGCGAGCATTTTCAGAGCGCGAATTTCGTTGCGAAGCGAGGACCGCAGCCACAGCGGCGGTGTTCGACAGCGGCGGGCATGGCCATGACGGTGTCCATCTTGGATTTTGGGGTTCAGCCGTGAGAGCGAACTGAAATAATAGACTGTTTTTGTTGAACTATATCAAAAAATCCGGACGTAAATTATCTAGAAATAGTCGCGCTAGCTTCAAAAATTTTAGGCTGGGTCGCATAAACTTACGGCGAGAATCGCATTGTCTTGTCATTGAACGTCGATTTTGGGCGAATTGAGTCGCATAGACTTTTCCGTTGTACAGCCGATCTCATCCTGCCCGCGCCGG
>JAGRKN010000408.1 GCA_020442275.1 Rhodoblastus sp.
TTTCGACCAGCAGATTGTCGCGCTTCGGCAGCACGGAGCGTTTGCGCTGTTCGCCCAGCCAGTCGCGCACCTGCTCCGGCAGATGCTTCCAGCTCGCCGGGCGCGCCAGCATGCCGCGCACGCGCTCGGCCAGATAGGTCGAGAGCGGAAATTTGCCGCCCATGTAGGACGGGATTTTCGGCGCATCGCCCTGCGCGCGGCGCACAAGCGCCTCGTTCTCGACGATGCCCTGCAGCGCGAGAATCTCGCCCCCGAACAGAAACGTGTCGCCGGGCGCGAGCGTCTCGATGAAATATTCCTCGATCTCGCCGAGCACCCGACCGCCGCGCGTGAGCGGGCCGGTGTAATCCGGACCACGAGCCTTCAGGCTTGCATTGTTCTGCGGACCTGAAGGCCCGCGGTCCTTGCCCACGCTCCGTGTCAGCCGCACCTTCAGCTTCGTCTCCTCGACGATAACGCCGACATTCATCCGATAGGCCTGCGCGACGCGCGCATTTGCGATGCGCCAGACCCCGTCGATATTTCTTTTGATTTTCGCGAAGCGATCGTAGCTCTTCAGCGCATAGCCGCCGGTCGCCACGAAGGCGAGCGCGCGGTCGAAGGTCTCGCGCGACACGCCCGCATAGGGCGCGGCCGATGATATTTCCGCGTACAGATCGTCCGCTGCGAACGGCGCCATGCAGGCGGACCCCAGTATATGTTGGCACAGCACGTCCAGTCCGCCGAGCCGCGCGACGGGCGTGTCCTGCGCGCCTTCGCGCGCCGCGGCGACGGCGGCGACGCATTCCAGCACCTCGAAGCGATTGGCGGGCACCAGCAATGCGCGGGAGGATTCGTCGAGCCGGTGATTGGCGCGTCCGATGCGCTGCATCAGCCGGCTCGCGCCCTTGGGCGCGCCGACATTGACGACGAGATCGACATCGCCCCAGTCGATGCCGAGGTCGAGCGTTGACGTGCACACGACCGCGCGAAGGCGGCCGTCGGACATGGCGGCCTCAACCTTGCGTCGTTGGCCCGCGTCGAGCGAGCCGTGATGCAGCGCGATCGGCAGCGCATCCTCGTTGATGCGCCACAGCTCCTGGAAAATGAACTCCGCCTGCGCGCGCGTGTTGACGAAGACGAGCGTCATTTTCGCGCGTCCGATCGCCGCGTAGATTTCGGCGAGCGCGTGCCGCGCGCTGTGGCCGGACCATGGCAGGCGCTCCTGCGTGTCGAGGATCGAGAGTTCGGCCGGCGCGCCGGGCGGCGCCGTCACGAGATCGGCGAGTTCGCCACGTCCGACGATATAGCGGCGCAATTCGCGCGGGTCGCGCACGGTGGCGGACAGCCCCGTGACGCGATGCGCAGGCGCGAGACTTCGCAGCCGCGCGAGGCCCAAGGCTAGCAAGTCGCCGCGCTTCGACTGCGACAGCGCATGCAATTCGTCGAGCGCCACGCGCCTGAGATCGCCGAACAGATGCGGCGCGTCTGGCGAGGCAAGCAGCAGGGCGAGTTGCTCGGGCGTCGTCAGCAGCATGTCGGGCGGATCGCGCCGCTGTCGCTGCCTCTTCTGCGCGGAGGTGTCGCCGGTGCGGGTTTCGATCCGCACCGGCAGTTTCATCTCGGAAACCGGGATTTCGAGATTGCGATGAACGTCGACGGCGAGCGCCTTCAGAGGCGAGATGTAGAGCGTGTGCAGCCGTCCGCCGGGCCGGTTGGCGCGTCCGCCCTCGGCAATGTCGATCAGCGAGGGCAAGAAACCCGCGAGCGTCTTGCCGGCGCCGGTCGGCGCGATCAGCAGCGCGTCGCGCCCGGCCTC
>JAGRKN010000409.1 GCA_020442275.1 Rhodoblastus sp.
TTCGACGAGGAAGCCAACATCCGCTGGTCGCGCGATCTCGAACGCGCGGGCGTGCAGGTCGTGTTCGGCTTCATCGAACTCAAGACCCACGCGAAACTGTCGATGGTGGTCAAGCGCGAGGGCGGGTCGCTCGTCACTTACTGCCATATCGGCACGGGCAATTATCATCCCGTCACCGCCAAGGTTTACACCGACGTCTCGCTCTTCACCGCCGACGCCGCGATCGGACGTGATGTTGCGCGCATCTTCAATTTCATCACCGGCTATTCGGAGCCCGCCGGTCTCGAATGCATGTCGGTCTCGCCGATCGGCCTGAAGAAGACGCTGTTGCGCAACATCGAGGCGGAGATCGCCTATGCGCGCGCCGGCAAGCCCGCCGCCATCTGGGCCAAGTGCAACGCGCTGGTCGACCCCGAGATCATCGACGCGCTCTATCAGGCAAGCCAGGCCGGCGTACCGATCGAACTCGTCGTGCGCGGCATCTGCTGCCTGAGGCCCGGCGTGCCGGGCCTGTCCGAGAACATCCGCGTGAAATCGATCATCGGGCGCTTTCTCGAACACGCCCGCGTCTACGCCTTCGGCAACGGCCACGCGCTGCCGCACGCCAAGGCGCTCGTCTACATTTCCTCGGCCGACCTCATGCCGCGCAATCTCGACCGGCGCGTGGAATCCCTGCTGCCGATCCTCAATCCGACCGTGCATCAGCAGGTGCTCGACCAGATCATGCTCGCCAATCTCATCGACACCGAGCAGAGCTACCGCATCCTGCCCGATGGCTCGTCCGCCCGCGTCGATCTGCCGCCGGGGGCTGAATCGTTCAATGCGCACAAATACTTTATGACCAATCCCTCCCTGTCCGGCCGCGGCAAGTCCCTCAAGGAATCCCGGCCGAAGTCGCTGTCGAAACGCGGGTAAGTCGAGGCATGGTCATTTCGCAAACCGAGGCGCAGGGCCGCATCGACGCGGGCGCGCCCGTCGCCATCGTCGACATCGGTTCGAATTCCGTGCGTCTCGTCGCCTACGAGGGCCGCACCCGCGCGCCGACGCCGATCTTCAACGAGAAGGCCTTCTGCGGCCTCGGTCGCGGCGTGCAGACGACCGGCGTGCTGAACGACGAGGCGATGGAGCGCGCCGTATCCGCGCTGACGCGCTTCGAGACGCTCTGCCGCATCATGGGGATCAGCGACATCCAGGTCGTCGCCACCGCCGCCGCGCGCGACGCGCGCAATGGTCCGGCCTTCCTCGACCGCGCCGAACAGGCGATCGGCGCGCCGATCCGGCTGCTGTCCGGCAAGCGAGAGGCGGAGCTTTCCGCGCTCGGCGTTATTTCGGCTGTTCATCAGCCCGACGGCGTCGTCGGCGATCTCGGCGGCGGCTCGCTCGAACTGATCGGCGTCAACGGCGACAAGACCGGCAAGGGCCAAACCCTGCCGCTCGGCGGTCTCGCTCTGCTCGATTCCTCCGGCAAGTCGCACAAGCAGGCGACCAGGATCGCCCGCGAATATCTCGAGGACGCCGACGCGCTGAAAAAGCTGCCGGGCCGCACATTCTACGCGGTCGGCGGAACGTGGCGCGCGCTGGCGCGCCTGCACATGTTGCAGCGGTCCTATCCGCTCAACGTGATGCACAATTATGAAATTCCCGCCGGCGACGCCGAGGATTTCGTGGAATTGCTCGAGCGCGCCGACATCGATTCGCTCAACGCCGTCGACGCCATTTCCGCGCAGCGGCGACCGCTGCTCGCCTATGGCGCGATCGTGCTCGACGAGATCATCAAGCGCGGCAAACCGCGTTCCATCGTCATGTCGGCGGCGGGCGTGCGCGAGGGCCTGCTCTACGAACAATTGAGCGCCGAACAACAGGCGCTCGACCCGCTAATATGGTCGGCGTCCGAGTTCAACCTGCTTAGGTCGCGCGCGCCGCTGCACGGCAAGGAACTCGCCGACTGGTACGACGACTTCTTCGCATCGACCGATCTGCCCGACGCCGACTACAACCGGCGCCTGCGCCGCGCCGCCTGCCTGCTGTCGGACATCGCCTGGCGCGCCCACCCAGACTATCGCGGCGAGCAGGCCTTCGACATCGTCGCCAACGCCTCCTTCGTCGGCGTCGACCATCCCGGCCGCGCCTTCATCGCGCTTGCCATCGCCACGCGCCACTTGGGGCTCAACGAAGCGGTGAGCCCAACCATCCGCTCGGTCATCACGGCGCGCCTGCTCGATCGCGCCCGAATTCTGGGCGCGGCGATGCGCGTGGCCTATATCCTGTCGGCCGCCATGCCCGGCGTGCTGCCAAAGACGCCGCTACGCGTGCGCAAGAAGGAACTGGTGCTCGAGCTGCCTCCGGAATTCGCGGCGCTCGCTGGCGAACGAGTCGCCAATCGCATGAAGGCGCTCGGCAAGCTGATCGGTCGCGAGCCGAAGGTGGTCGTGACGGGTTGATGGATCGCGAGCCCTCGGGCTCACGCGGAGAAATGCGAGCCTCGCCGAAGTCAGCTGTCGACGACGTCGCAGCGGCCCAGGCAGTCCAAAGGAAAACGAAGATGTGGTCTCTGACCCAGATTCCCGTCGTCCAGGCGCCGATGGCCGGTTCGCAAGGCCCAAAACTCTGCATCGCGGTCTGCGAGGCCGGCGGCCTTGGCTCCATCCCTTGCGCCATGTTGACGCCAGACATTTTGCGCGAACAAATCGCGGAAATCCGCGCCGCGACCAAGGCGTCGTTCAACGTCAATTTCTTCGCCCACACGCCGCCGACGCCCGATGCCTCGCGCGAAC
>JAGRKN010000119.1:0-1325 GCA_020442275.1 Rhodoblastus sp.
TACAATTTCCCGCAGGGGCGCGTGACCGACCACCGCATCAATCTGACCCTCTACAAGCTCGACAAGGTGATGGAGGGCGACCTCGACGAGATCGTGGATGCGCTGATCACGGATCATCAGGCGAAGCTCATGGCGGCGCAGGGAGAGTGAGTGTCTGTTCCCTCGCCCCTTGTGGGGGAGGGGAGACGCCAACCACCCCAAAACTGAAAAACCCCCGCCGTTTCCGGCGAGGGCCCTTCAGGAGACGAGAAATCTCTTGTCGCTCAGCAGGCGACGCGCACGCGGCGGTAGCCACGGAAGCGGCCCCAATCGTCATAGACGGCCTGACGGGTCACGCAGGTATCGTAATAGACGGGCGCGGCGGAGGCGGCGATCGCGCCGGCGGCGAGCCCGGCGATGCCCAGGCCGACGGCCGCGCCAGGACCCCAGCCCCAGCCGCCGTGGTGGCGATGTCCCCACGCGGCGGCAGGCGTCGCGGTCGTGGCGACCGTACCGGCCAGTGTGAGCGCGGCGATGGAAGCGGTGATGATCTTGCGGCTGCGGGTCATGGCTCTCTCCTGTAAGTCGTCGCCTTGGCGTCTGGCGATGATGGGAGAGTAGCGGCGGTCGTCTCGGAGCGATGTGCCGCCGCGCACGGGGCGATTTCGCCCCCTTCGCCTTGACGCGGCCTGCCGCCTCCCGTATAGCGACGCATCCTTTTCGGCGGCTTCGGCCGCCGAAGGCTTTTCCGTGCATCCATGACGAATGGAGCTGGAGCAGCCCGCCGCCCGCACAGCGCGCAAGGACGAGAACTTTCACCCCGGCCTTGCCGGGACGACCCGAGATTACGGAGCTACCCATGTCCCGCCGCTGCGAACTGACCGGCAAGGCCGTCCAGACCGGCAACCTCGTCAGCCACTCGAACCGCAAGACGCGCACGCGCTTCCTGCCGAACCTGTGCAACGTCACGCTGATGTCCGAAGCCTTGCAGCGCCCGGTGCGCCTGCGCATCGCCGCGGCCGCGCTCCGCTCGGTCGAGCATCGCGGCGGCATTGACGCCTTCCTCGTCAAGGCGCGCGACGAAGAGCTGTCGATCGGCGCCCGCGCGCTGAAGCGCGAGATCGCCAAGAAGCAGGCCGCCAGCGCCTGATCTTCCGAACCCGAGCGAAAACAACAGAAGATTGCAAAGGCCGGCGCGCATTCGTGCGCCGGCGTTTTTTTTCGTCTCCGCATAGGTTTATGCGGCCATGCACATTTTGAATAATTCCTTCGGCGTGTTTTGACATTAAGTCGCGTTAGAGATGGCGACGAAATCGTGTCGGCCGTAAATTCTGCCTTTGACGCCG
>JAGRKN010000119.1:1487-14103 GCA_020442275.1 Rhodoblastus sp.
AGGATATGGGCGACGACGCCGCGAGTCTTCCGGCGGCGCGCGACGCATTCAAGGAGGCTTTCGCGCGGGCGGCGCCGGCCGCGCGCGCCAATTCGATTCCGATATCGGCGGGCCAGCTCTACCGTTTCGTGCACGAGATGCGGATCGGCGACAATGTGATCTATCCGCGCAAGTCGGATCGCACGGTGCGCTGGGGCGAGGTCGTCGCCCCCTATGTGTTCGACACCGAGGATCTCGCTGAATTCGGCCATCGGCGAGGCGTGCGCTGGATCGGCAAGCTGTCGCGCGACAGCTTCTCGCAGGGCGCGCTCTATGAACTGGGCTCCGCGCTCACCTTCTTCGAGGTCAAATCCTTCGCCGAGGAGTTCCGCGAGAAATTCGCCGATCCCGACAATGTCGCGGAAATGCGGACCTCGCCCACGCAGGACGAGACGGAGCACGGCGTGCTGCGCGACATCGAGGAGACGACGCGCGACTTCATCTCCAAGCGCATCAAGACCGATCTCAAGGGCAGCGCGCTCGAGCCGTTCGTCGCCTCGCTGTTCCGTGCGATGGGCTACAATGCGCGGGCCACGCGCGCCGTGCGCGACAACGGAATCGACGTCATCGCGCATCGCGACGAACTCGGCATCGAGCCGCCGATCCTCAAGATCCAGGTGAAGTCGCACGACGCCAACATCTGCGCCGATCACGTCAAGGCGTTCTACGCCATGGTGCAGGAGCGCGACGTCGGCATTTTCATCACGACGGGCGATTACACGGCGAGCGCGGCGAGCTTCGCGCGATCCAAGGGCAATCTGAAACTGATCGACGGCTCGGGCTTCGTCGAACTGATCCAGAAATACTACGACCGTCTCGACATGGTCTCGCGCGAGACGATCCGGCTACGGCGCGTGCTCGTGCCGGACGCCCAGTCCGCCTGAAGGCGGACCTGTGAGAGCAACGTCTCCGCCTGAAGGCGGACGCATGAAAGCAGCGTCCGCGTGATTCCGGACGAACGAAAACAGCCGGCGGAGGCCGCCGGCTGCTTCGAAACGCCGGAAGGAGAGCTTACGCTTCCTGCGAAGCCTTGGGCTTGAGAATCTGGCGGCCGCGATACATGCCGGTCTTCAGATCGACATGGTGCGGGCGGCGCAATTCGCCGGAATCCTTGTCCTCGACATAGGTCGGGGCGGCGAGCGCGTCGGCCGAACGGCGGAAGCCGCGCTTCATCGGGGAGGTTTTTCTCTTCGGAACAGCCATTTGAAACTCCATTGTCCCGCAAGACGGGGCTTGCCCGGCACACGCTACCTCTGCAATTGACGGCCGCGCATCGAACGCACGCCGCCATCGCTCCGGCGCGCGGGCGGGACGGTGGCGGGCTCATAGCCCAAAAATTTCGGCCGCGCCACCCTTAACCGCAGAAAATGGCGTCCAATCGTCATTTCAGGCAGTCGAGCCATGGTCCCGCGTCCGCGAGCCGCCCCATGACCCGACGGGCATGACGAGCCTGCCCCCGCGTCGGATGCGCGGGGCGGCGCAGGATCGGGTTCGGCAGGGCGGCGGCCATCAGGGCCGCCTGATGATGCGTGAGCGTCGCCGCCGAGCGCCTGAAATCGGCGCGGGCGGCGGCCTCCGCGCCGAAAACGCCATCCGGCCCCCATTCGGCGATGTTGAGATAGACCTCCATGATCCGCCTTTTCGGCCAGACAAGGTCCAGCACGAGGGCCAGCGGTATCTCGAAGGCCTTGCGGATCGCGCTGCGCGCAGGCCAGAGGAAGAGGTTCTTGACCACCTGCATGGTGATGGTGGAGGCGCCGCGCGAGGGGCCGTCCTCGTCGGCATCGTCGAGGACCTCTCCCAGCGCCTGCCAGTCGACGCCCCGGTGCCGGCAAAACTTGGCGTCCTCGGACATGACGACGGAGGCGACCAGCGCCGGAGCAATACGCTCGAAAGGGACATAATCGCGCACGACAGGCCGGCCCGTGACGTAGCGCGCCAGCATCAGCGTCGAGACAGGCGGCGCGAAACGCCACAGGACCAACAGCCCCGCCAACGCCAGCAAAGCGACGACGATCACGCGCAGCGCCAGCCGGAGGACGCGTCCGACCAATCCCGCTTCCTGTGCCGGCGCCTGCGCCATTGCCGCCTCCCGCAGGCGAGGGTTGACCGATCGACGGCGCGGGAGCAAGCGCGGCCGTCGCGCGGATACGCGGCCTTAACGGGGTCGCCGCATGATTTCATGCCATTCCGGACGCCCGCATGTTCTCCAAAACCTCTCTCGGTCTCGCCATTTCCGCGCTGGGCGTCGCTCTCGGCGTATTGATCGTCCGTCATCCCGAAGGCCTCAGGGCCCCGCTGTGGGTCGCGCTCGCGGCGATGGGCGCCTTCGTCGCGGCGGGCCTCGTCATCGCCGCGGAGGATCGCGGCGCATTTCGCCTGCGCCAGTTCGGCATTTTCTGCCTGCTGCTGGCCATGCTGGCGCCGCCCGCCTGGGTCGCATTCGGCGAAGGCGCGCGCGCCTGCTTCGGCGGAATCGGCCTCGGCGGCGCGGCAATAGGCGGCGCCGTCTCCGATTTCGCCTGTCGCGCGGGGTTTGGCGTGGGCGCGGCGATCATCGTGCTGATGCTCGCCGGGTTTCTCTACAATTGGGCGCGCGGCAAGCCGATGTAGCGGGCAGCGCCGCCTTGACCGGCAGGACCCGATCGGGCAAGCGGGTCCAGAACGTCGAGGAGCCCATAGCGCATGACCGAGCGCGTGACCGCAAATCTGTTTCGAACCCGGCTCGACGAGGTCGCCGCCGCGACGGAAACCACGCTCGACACGCTGCTGTCGCCGCTGGTGCGCCCCGGCGAAATCGAACGGCCCGCGCGCCTGCTCGAGGCCATGCGCTATTCCAGCCTCGGCGGCGGCAAGCGGCTGCGGCCATTCCTCGTGGTCGAGAGCGCGCGCCTGTTCGGCGCCGAGGGCGAGGGCGTGCTGCGCGCCGCCGCCGCGCTCGAAATGGTCCATTGCTATTCGCTCGTGCACGACGACCTGCCGGCGATGGACGACGACGATCTGCGGCGCGGCAGGCCGACCGCGCACAAGGCCTTCGACGAGGCCTCCGCCATTCTCGCCGGCGACGGCCTGCTGACCTACGCCTTCGACGTTCTGGCCGATGGAGCGACCCACAAGGACGCAACCGTGCGCGCCGATCTCGTGCTGGGGCTCGCGCGCGCCGCCGGGCTCGGCGGCATGGTCGGCGGACAGGCGCTCGATCTCGAAGCCGAGAAGGCGACCGCGCCGCATCAGCCGCAGGCGATCATGACCTTGCAGGCGATGAAGACCGGCGCGCTGTTGCTCTACGCCGTGGAGGCCGGCGCGCGCATCGGCGGCGCGGACGCCGACCAGCGCGCCGCGCTCGTCAAATACGGCCGCGCGCTCGGCGCCTGTTTCCAGGTCGCCGACGACATTCTCGACGCCGAGGGCGACGAGGCGGCGCTGGGAAAACGCGCCGGCAAGGACGCCGGCCGCAACAAGGCGACGCTCGTCTCTGCACTGGGCCTCGACGCCGCGCGAGAACGCCGGGACATGCTCGCCATCGACGCGATCGAGGCGCTGGAGGAAGGCGGCTTCGGCGAGAAGGCCGCCGTGCTCGCGGAAGCCGCCCGTTTCACCGCCGCGCGTCGCAGCTGACCTTACGGCGCATGGCAGACGCCGCCGAAATCGCCCGTCTCGAAGCGCGGCTGGAAAAGCGGCTGGCCCGCCATCGCGAACGCATTCTGCCGCTGCGCATCGTCGCCGCGCGTCCGCGATTGTTCCTTGCTTTCGCGGCCGGCGCGTTCGCCGGATTTCTGGCGCCGGAATGGCTCGGCGCCGTCACGCGCGCGCTGATCGGCTGGAACGTCGCGACGATAAGCAACCTGCTGCTTGCCTACATCTCGACGCATGAGACGAACCATCGGCTGATCCGCTATCACGCGCAATTCCTCGACGACGGGCGTTATTTCGTCCTGATCTTCTCGATCGTCGCCGCGATCGCCGCGATTTGCGCCATCGTCGTGGAAATGGGCGCGGCGAAGGACATGCAGGGCCTTGCGCGCGCGCTGCATCTGGGGCTGGCGGCATGCACGATCCTGTCGTCGTGGCTGTTCATGCACACAACCTTCGCGCTGCATTACGCGCATGAATATTATCTCGAGCGTCGACTTGCCGGCGCGGACGATGGCGAGCCCGGGGAGGAGACTTCCGATCTCGACGGCGACGGCGATGTCGACGCCGACGACGTCACCCTTGCGCGCGATTCCTGTTCCGATCCGCGCGGCGGGCTGATCTTTCCCGACACGACGCATCCGACCTATGTCGACTTCGTCTATTTCTCCTACACGATCGGCGTGGCGTCTCAGACGGCCGACGTTTCGATTTCTTCCGCTGCGATGCGCAGAATCGTTCTGGCGCATTCGGTCTTGTCGTTCTTCTTCAACACGACCATCCTCGCGCTCACGATCAATCTGGCCGCCGGGTTGTTTTGAGGAGAAGGCATCGTGACGCGCATCGTTCCGCTCGCCGCAGCGGATTTCGAGGAATGGCTGCCGCTGTGGCGCGGCTACCAGACGTTTTATGAAGTCGACATCCCCATGGAGACGACGCGCGTCACTTTCGCGCGGTTGACGGGCGGGCAGGAGCCGATGGGCGCGTTTCTCGCGCGCGACGACGCGAGCCGCGCGATCGGCATGGTGCACTGGATCCTGCATCGCTCGTGCTGGACGACAGGCGACTATTGCTACCTGCAGGACCTGTTCGTCGCGCGCGACATTCGCGGCGGCGGGGTGGGACGCAAGCTGATCGAGGCGGTCTACGATATCGCGCAGAAGAACGCCTGCTCGCGCGTGCACTGGCTGACGCACGAGACCAATCAGCAGGCGATGATCCTGTATGACAAGGTCGCGACGAAGTCGGGCTTCGTGCAGTACGTGAAGCGATTCTAGTCAGTCGGTGACGCTACGCCGTCATTGCGAGCGCAGCGAAGCAATCCAGAACCACAACCCCGCCTCTGGATTGCTTCGCCTGTCCGCCGAAACTACTCCGCCGCCTTCGCGCCGGCGCCGAAGCGCCGTTCGACATAATCCTCGACGATCTGCTTGAATTCCTGCGCGATGCCCGCGCCGCGCAGCGTCATCGCCTTCTTGCCGTCGATGAAGACGGGCGCAGCCGGCGCTTCGCCGGTGCCGGGCAGCGATATGCCGATGTCGGCGTGCTTGCTCTCGCCCGGTCCGTTCACGATGCAGCCCATGACCGCGACATTGAGCGTCTCGACTCCGGCGTATTTCTTCTTCCACTCCGGCATGGAGACGCGGATGTGGTCCTGGATGTCACGCGCGAGTTCCTGAAACACGGTCGACGTCGTGCGGCCGCAGCCCGGACAGGCGGCGACCAGCGGCACGAAAGTCCGAAAACCCATTGTCTGCAGGATTTCCTGCGCGACCTTCACTTCCAGCGTGCGGTCGCCGCCGGGCTCGGGCGTCAGCGACACGCGGATCGTGTCGCCGATGCCTTCCTGCAAGAGCACGCCGAGCGCGGCGGCGGAGGCGACGACGCCCTTGGAGCCCATGCCGGCTTCGGTGAGCCCGAGATGCAGCGCATAGTCCGAGCGCTGGGCCAGCATGCGATAGACCGAGATCAGCCCCTGCACCGCGGAGACCTTTGCGGACAGAATGATTCGGTCCTTCGGCAGGCCGATTTCCTGCGCGAGATCGGCGGACATGAGCGCGGATTGAACCAGCGCCTCGCGCGTGACCGCCTGCGCATCGATCGGGCGCGACGATTTCGCGTTGCGGTCCATCAGGACGGTGAGCATTTCCTGATCGAGCGAACCCCAGTTGGCGCCGATGCGCACGGTCTTGCCGTATCTGATCGCCATCTCGACGATCGCGGCGAACTGCCGATCCTTCTTCTCCTTGAAGCCGACATTGCCGGGATTGATGCGGTACTTGTCGAGCGCTTCCGCGCAGGCCGGATGCTCGGCGAGCAGCTTGTGGCCGATATAGTGGAAATCGCCGACGAGCGGCACGTCGACGCCCATCCGCGCGAGCCGGTCGCGGATATGCGGCACGGCGGCGGCGGCCTCGTCCCGGTCGACGGTGATGCGCACCAGTTCCGAACCCGCCTGCGCCAGCGCCGCCACCTGCCGCGTCGTGCTCTCGACGTCGGCCGTATCCGTGTTCGTCATGGACTGCACGACGATCGGCGCGCCGCCTCCCACGCGCACTGCGCCCTTGCCGGCGCCGACGAGAACGCCGGTCGTGCGATGGCGCGCGGCCGGTTCGGCGGCGATGGGGTCGGGCAGGCAGGCGGCGTCAAGTGCTTCTGTCATGGCTCTGTCTTCAACTCGTCTTTGGCGGAGGACACTGAACCGCGAGCTTTCAGGCTCGCACCCTCCAGGCGAACCTGAAGGCTCACGGTCCAGTCAACTCCTTCACGCCACTTCCTTTGTGATACAGGCGGCGCACCGCCCCGCTATTTCGATGATCTGCGCGCGGGGCGCAAATCCCTTCTTGTCCGCGACATCGGCCACGTCCGCCGTGAGCGCGGGCGAGGTCGCCTCGTCGACATGGCCGCAGCCGTCGCAGATCAGGAAGGCGACCGGCTCGCTGGCCTCATGGCCATGGCCGCAGGCCAGAAAGGCGTTGCGGGAGGCGAGGCGGTGGACGAGCCCCTGCTCGACCAGAAAATCGAGGGCGCGATAGACCTGGGTCGGCGCCGGGCGGCGGCCCACGGTTTCCGCCAGAAGGTCGATCATCTCGTAGGCGCCGATCGGGCGGCCAGCCCTTTCCAATATGTCCAGCACGGCCTTGCGGCCGGGCGTCAGGCGGCTGGAGCGCTCGCCGGGCGCATGGGCGTGCACGTGATCGTGATCTCGGTCATGTTTCGGCGCGGTGCGGCGCATCATTCAGCCATTATAGCGTGGCGCGTTAGCATTTCGAACCATCGCTTTCAGGTGGGCGGCGCCGTATATTGCGCCGCATCAATTTCAGGAGATCGCCATGTCCCTCGCCAAGCGCAACGCCGTCGTCACAGGCTCCACTTCCGGCATCGGCCTCGCCTACGCCCGCGCGCTCGCGGCCGAGGGCGCGAATGTCGTCATCAACGGCTTCGGCGACAAGGATGCGATCGAGAAGGAGCGTTCGGGCATCGAGAAGGATTTCGGCGTGAAGTGCCTGTACGACGGCGCCGACATGTCCAAGCCCGCCGAGATCGCCGCCATGGTCGGCGCCGCGGAAAAGGCGCTGGGCTCGGTAGACGTGCTCGTCAACAACGCCGGCATCCAGTTCGTGTCGCCGGTCGAGGATTTCCCGATCGAGAAATGGGACCAGATCATCGCGATCAACCTGTCCTCGGCCTTCCACACGATCCGCGCCGCCACGCCTGGCATGAAGGCGCGCAAATGGGGCCGCATCATCAATACGGCCTCGGCCCATTCGCTCGTCGCCTCGCCGTTCAAGTCGGCCTACGTGTCGGCCAAGCATGGCATCGCCGGCCTCACCAAGACGGTCGCGCTGGAAGTCGCGACCTTCGGGGTCACGGTCAACTGCATCTCGCCGGGCTATGTCTGGACGCCGCTGGTCGAAAAGCAGATTCCCGACACGATGAAGGCGCGCAACATGACCAAGGAGCAGGTGATGAACGACGTGCTGCTGGCGGCGCAGCCGACCAAGCAATTCGTCACCGTCGAGCAGGTCGCGGCCCTCGCCGTCTTCCTCTGCTCGGACGCGGCGTCGCAGATCACCGGCGCGAATATCTCGATGGACGGCGGCTGGACCGCCGCGTGAGCGCGCAGCCCGCGCCTTCGGGCAAGAAACGCATCAATCTCGCGCTGCAGGGCGGAGGCGCGCATGGCGCCTTCACCTGGGGCGCGATCGATGCGCTGCTCGCCGACGGACGATTCGAGATCGCCGCCGTCAGCGGCGCGAGCGCGGGCGCGATGAATGCGGTCGTGCTGGCCGATGGATTGCGCGAAGGCGGCCCCGATGGCGCGCGAAAGCAACTCGAGCAATTCTGGCGCGCGGTCAGTCTCGACGGGCAGTTGAACGAGGCGCAACGTAGTCTGTTCGACGCCTGGCTCGGCGCCTTCGATCCACTGAAGTTCAGCGAGCGGTTCTGGCAGAGCGCGTCCAGCTTCGTCTCGCCCTACGATTTCAATCCGCTCGACATCAATCCGTTGCGTTCGGCCCTCGTGCAACTCATCGATTTCGACGCGCTGCGCGCGACCGACGCGGTGAAGCTGTTCATCGCCGCGACCAATGTGCATACCGGACGGATCAAGGTCTTTCACCGCGACGAGCTCACGGTCGACATGGTGATGGCGTCCGCCTGTCTGCCGACGCTGTTCAAGGCGGTCGAGATCGACGACGTTCCCTATTGGGACGGCGGCTATTCCGGCAATCCGCCGCTGTTTCCCTTCTTCAGCGAGACCGATTGCCTCGACGTGATCCTGATCCAGCTCGATCCGATCGAGCGGCCGGGCACGCCGGACTCGGCCGCCGAGATCATGCAGCGCATGAACGAGATCACCTTCAATGCGCCGCTCCTCGGCGAATTCCGCGCCATCGACTTCGTGGCGCGATTGATCGACGACGGACGGCTGAAAGGCACGCATTACAAGAAGGTGCGCATGCATCTGATCGAGGGCGGCAAGGCGCTGGCCGCCTACACTGCGGATACGAAATTGCAGGCCGACTACGATCTCTTCAAGAAGCTGTTCGCGCTCGGCCGGCGCGCGGGCGAACAATTCATCGCCGACAATTACGAGGCGATCGGCGAGAAAGGCACGCTGAACCTGCGACAATATCTGGACTGAACCTGGCTCTTCGCTTTGGCCGGCAGGCTTGCTAGGCTGCGCCCGTTGCTTTGGGGGGACCGCATGCCGGCGCAACTTCTTTCGGGTCTGACCGCATTCGCGATCTATTTCATCGGCGCGCTCGCCTATGCGGCGGCCTTCTGCGCGATCTACACGCGCCTGACCCGGCACAGCGAATTCGATCTCATCGTGAACGGCCGCAATGCATCGGCCGCCGTCGCCTTCGGGCTGACGCTGGTCGGCTACGCCATCGCGCTCGCCGGCGCCATCCACAATACGCGCAGCATCGTCGAATTCCTGATCTGGGGCCTGATCGCGATGCTCGCGCAATTCGTCGCCTATGGCCTCGCCAATCTCGCCCATCCCGGCCTGTCCAAGGCGATCGAAGAGAATGTCCTCGCCGCCGCGATCTGGTCCGGCTCGGTCGCCGTCGCCTCCGGCCTGGTGACGACGGCCTGCATGAGCCCTTGAGAAATGGCGAAGTCGCGCAAGACTTTCGGCAAGAAGAACGCGCCGCCGCTGGTGCTCAATGCGCCGGGCGGATCGCCGAATGACGCGCCGCTGCTCCGTCGTCGCAAGATGTCGATGACGGTCGGCCTCGTTTCGCTCGGCGCCGCCACGCTCGTCGGCGGCGTGTTGCTCGAGGCGCGCCAGGCGCGCATCCGCGCCCAGGAATGTCGCGCGGAGGCCCAGCGGCGCGGCCTGCCACCGGTCGATTGTCCCTCCGAGCAAACGTCCGGCCGCTCGCATAGCAGCGGCGGCGGCGGCCGCAGCGGTTGGCATTTCTCGACGGGCTCGGGGTCGAGTTCGTCGACGTCCGATCACGGGGGTTCGTCCACGTCGCATGGCCTGTTCGGCGGCTTCGGCCACGCCGGACACGCGCATTCGAGCGGCTCGTAGCGATGCGGCGCGTCGCCAGCGAGCCGCGTCCCGATTTCGCGAAATGCGCGGCGGATATTGGATTCGATTTCGCCGTCATCGACGGCGAGCCCTACTGGGACGAGAGCGCGCGCTACGAATTCACGTTGCGCGAAATCGAGGAGGATCTCGAAGCGCCGACCGCGGAACTCGGCGCGCTGTCGCTCGAACTCGTCGACCGCGCCGTGCGCGACGAGGCGATCCTGCGCAAGCTCGCCATTCCCACCCATGCCTGGGGCCTGATCGCGGACAGCTGGAAGCGCGGCGACGCCAGCCTCTACGGCCGCTTCGATCTCGTCTATGACGGCATGGGTCCGGCGAAACTGCTCGAATACAATGCTGACACGCCGACCAGCCTGTTCGAAAGCGCCATCGTACAATGGCGCTGGCTGCGCGATCTCGTCGACCGCGGCCAATTGCCGGCCGAAACCGATCAGTTCAATTCGCTGCACGAAAAGCTGATCGCGCGCTGGCGCCAGCTTGCGCCCGGCGCCTTCCTGCATCTCGCCTGCATGCAGGAGAGCGTCGAGGATTCCGGCACGATCGCCTATCTCGCGGATTGCGCGATCCAGGCGGGGCTCGACACGATGCAAATCGACATGGGCGACATCGGTTTCCTGATGGATCGCTTCGCCGACCGCGAGGATCGCGCCATCGAATTCCTGTTCAAGCTCTATCCCTGGGAGTGGATGTTCGCCGACGAATTCGGCAAGTCGCCGGCGATGAAGATGACGCGTTTCTTCGAGCCGCCGTGGAAGGCGCTACTCTCCAACAAGGGCTGGCTGGCGCTGTTATGGGAGGCGGAGCCCGATCATCCCAACCTGCTGCCTGCATTTTTCGAGAACGACTTTCGCGCTGATACGCTGGGCGATTCCTATGCGCGAAAACCGTTGCTGTCGCGCGAGGGCGCCAATGTCACGCTCTATCAGGGCGCGCATATTCTCGCGCGCACCTCGGGAGACTATGGCGTCGAGGGCTATGTCCTTCAGGCGCTGCATCCGTTGCCGGATTTCGACGGATTCCGACCGGTGATCGGCTCGTGGCTCGTCGGCGACGAGGCCGCGGGCATCGGCATTCGCGAGGACAGGAGCGCGATCACGTCCAATCGCTCGCGCTATGTGCCGCATGTCATTCTGGGGTGAACGGCTCTTTTTCGCCGGGCGGCACGGGCACTTCGAAGGCGTTGATGGTCATCGAGATCAGGCCGTAATAGCCGAGCACGCCGACGAGATCGACGAGGCCGCGCTTTCCGAGAATTTTTTCGGCGAATGCATAGGTCGCATCCGAGACGCGGCGCGTCGTCAGCAATTCGCGTGAAAATGCGTAGACGGCCTTTTCGTCGTCTTTTGTCAGGCCGGGCTCGGCGCCGGCGCGAATTTTCTCGACGGCTTCCGCATCGAGCCCCGCCTTGATCCCGATCGGCGCATGCACGTGCCATTCGAAGCCCGCCTGCCAATATGCGCCGGTCGCGAGGATCGCGAGTTCCGACAGGCGCTGCGGCAGGCTCGTGCCGTAGCGGCAGAAGGCGCCGAGCGCCTGCGCGCGGTCGGCAAGCCCCGCGCTCGTCAGCCAGACGCGCAGCGGCCCCTCCACTTTTCCACGCGGCCCGGATGAAATCTCGTCGTAGATGCGCTTCTGCTCGGGATCGAGCGTTGCGGGATCGATGTCGGGCAGGCGGGGCATGGCAGACCTTTCGTCAGCGGGCGCGCGCACCATATGATTGCGCGCGCGCTCGGCCAAGCGTGCCGGACTCCGGGAGCGAAAATGTCGACGGCGAGCGAGAACCAGGAAGCACAGCGGGTCTATTGGGACGGCGCGGGCGGCGACAAATGGATCAAGCGCAGCGCGGATATCGACATCAATGTCGCGCCGGCGCAGCAGGCCGCGATCGAGGCGGCGGGCGTGGCGCCCGGCATGCGCGTGCTCGACGTCGGTTGCGGCTGTGGCGGTTCGACGCTCGCGCTCGCGCAGAAGGTAGGCGTGGGCGGCAAGGTGGTCGCCGCCGATATTTCGCATGCGATGATCGCGATCGCGCAAGCCGCGACGCGCCGCATGCCTCAGGTGGACTGCATGGTCGCCGATGCGGCCACGCGCGATTTCGGCGCGCAGAAATTCGACCGTATGTTCTCGCGCTTCGGCGTCATGTTCTTCGGCGATCCCGTGGCGGCCTTCGCGCGCTTGCGCCGGGCGTTGAAGCCACAGGGACGGCTGACCTTCGTGTGCTGGCGGCCGCTTCCCGAAAATCCATGGATGCTGACGCCGCTCGCCGCGGTCTGCAAGCACGCGCCGCGCCCGCAACGGCCGGGACCGGAAGATCCGGGCCCCTTCTCCTTCGGCGATCCCGCGCGCGTCAGGCGCATCCTCACCGAGGCGGGCTTCGCCGCACCTGAATTCACGAAATTCGATTTCGACATGGACCTCGCGCTCGGGCGCGGGCTGGAAGCTGCGGTCGAGACGGCATCGAACGTCGGCGCGGCAAGCGCCGCGCTCACCGATCAGCCGCCGGAAATCCGTGCGGCGGCGATCGCGGAACTGCGGAAAGAGCTCGCGCCGCTGGAGCGCGACGGAAGCGTGCTTCTGGGGGCTGCCGTGTGGATCGTCAGCGCGGCGTGTGGCTGACGGAATTCGGCGAGGTTCTTGAAGAGAGCCGGCGGCCTATTCCGCCGCGAGCCGCGCCCTTGCGCGCAATTTTTCCGTCTCGCTCTTCAATTGCCCGCAGGCCGCCAGAATGTCACGGCCGCGTGGCGTGCGAACCGGGCTCGCATAGCCAGCGTTGAACACGATATCCGAGAATTTCTCGATCCGGCCCCAGTCCGAACATTCGTAGGGCGCGCCCGGCCACGGATTGAAGGGAATGAGATTGATCTTGGCCGGAATGCC
>JAGRKN010000119.1:14113-14892 GCA_020442275.1 Rhodoblastus sp.
CGCACCAGTTCGCGCGCATCGGCGTCGGAATCGTTGACGCCCTTGAGCATCACATACTCGAAGGTGATGCGCCGCGCGTTGGAGGCGCCGGGATAGTCGCGGCAAGCCTGCAGGAGTTCGGCTATGTCGTACTTCTTGTTGAGCGGCACGAGCTTGTCGCGCAGGTCGTCGCGCACCGCGTGTAGCGAGATCGCGAGCATCGCGCCTGAACGTTCGCCCAATTCGCCGATCTGCGGCACGACGCCTGAAGTCGATACCGTGATACGCCGCTTCGACAGCGAGAGCCCGTCTCCGTCCGACATGATGGCGAGCGCGTCGCAGACATTGTCGAGATTGTAGAGCGGCTCGCCCATGCCCATGAAGACGATGTTCGATACCGCGCGCACGCCCTCGCCCGAGGGAACGATGCCGTCTTCGGGCGGCGTCAGCCCCGGAAAATCTCCGAGCTTTTCACGCGCCACCACGAGCTGCGACACAATCTCCTGCGTGGTCAGATTGCGCACCAGCTTCTGCGTGCCGGTGTGGCAGAAGGTGCAGGTCAGCGTGCAGCCGACCTGGCTCGACACGCACAAGGTGCCGCGATCGGCCTCGGGAATGTAGACGCACTCGATCTCTGCCCCCTTGTCCTTCGCATCGACGGGAGGCATCCGGATCAGCCATTTACGCGTGCCGTCGGTCGAGACCTGCTCGCTGACCACTTCCGGCCGCGCGAGCGTGAATTTCTCGGCCAGCCGCGCCCGCAGAACCTTTGAGACGTTCAGCATGGCGTCGAAATCGCG
>JAGRKN010000120.1:0-17390 GCA_020442275.1 Rhodoblastus sp.
GCTCGCGAAATCGGGATAGGGGCCGATGAAGAGATAGCGCCAGATGTTTTCGCGATCGTCGCCATGCGTCGCCGCATAGAGGTCGTGGGCATGCGCCAGCGTCAGCGGCTCGAGGCGAATATGCGCACCCTCGAACGCGCGACGTTCCGGACGCGGCGCGGGCGTCGCGTCGGTCGGCGGGCCTATGGGGGCGGAAGGTATCGTCATGGCCGGGCTTGTCCCGGCCATCCAAGCCGTTCCGCAACAGCGTGCGTTGCTCTGCTAGCCACGACTGTTCTCCAGTCTTTCGCAGCGCTCGACGGCGTAGATGCCCGGGACAAGCCCGGGCATGACGGCCGAGGTGTCAATGATTATCCCGCGGCACGGGCGAGACGTGCGCCACGTCCTTGAACTCGACCGCGGGTTTCAGAACCATGCCCTCGTCGAATTGCGCCACCATCGAGCGCTGGATTTCCTGCCAGGGCGTCTGGCTTTTCGGGTACGGGAAGCCGCCGCGCTTCTGCAGGTCGGCGCGGCGCTGCGCGAGCTCGACATCCGTGATCAGGATGTTGGCCGTGCGCTTCCTGAGGTCGATGCGCACGATGTCGTTGGTGCGCAGGAGCGCGAGACCGCCGCCGACGGCCGCTTCCGGCGCGGCGTTGAGGATCGAGGGCGAGCCCGACGTACCGGACTGACGCCCGTCGCCGATGCAGGGCAGGGAGAGAACGCCGCGTTTGATGAGGGCGGCGGGCGGCTGCATGTTCACCACTTCCGCGCCGCCGGGATAGCCGATCGGACCCGTGCCGCGGATGAAGAGCAGGCAATGCTCGTCGATCTTCAAGCTCTCGTCGTCGATGCGGTGGTGGTAGTCCTCCGGACCCTCGAACACGATGGCGCGACCCTCGAAGGCTTCGGGGTCTTTCGGATTGGACAGATAGCGGTCTCGGAATTCCTTGGAGATGACGGAAGTCTTCATGACAGCGCTGTCGAAGAGATTGCCCTTCAAGATGATGAAGCCGGCGTCTTCCAGCATCGGCTTGTCGATCGGCTTGATGACGTCGGGGTCCGTGACCTCGCGGTCCCGGCAATTGTCGCCCATCGTCCTGCCGTTGATGGTCAGCGCATCCTCATGGATCAGCTTGCGCTTCATCAGCTCGTTTATGACGGCGGGCAGGCCGCCGGCTCGGAAATATTCCTCGCCGAGATAGAAGCCGGCCGGCTGCATGTTCACGAGCAGCGGCACCTTGTGCCCGACGGCTTCCCAGTCTTCCACGTTCAGATCGACGCCGACATGGCGCGCGATGGCGTTGATGTGGATCGGCGCATTGGTCGAGCCGCCGATCGCGCTGTTGGCGACTATGACGTTTTCCAGCGCCTTGCGGGTGATGATGTCGGAGGGTTTGAGATCCTCCCAGACGATCTCGACGGCGCGCTTGCCGGTCTCGTAGGCGATCTGGCCGCGCTCGCGATAGGGCGCGGGAATGGCGGCGCAGCCCGGCAGGCTCATGCCGAGCGCCTCGGCCAGCGCGTTCATGGTCGAGGCCGTGCCCATCGTGTTGCAATGGCCGACCGAGGGCGCGGACGATGTGACCGCGTCCATGAATTCATCGGCCGTGATGCGGCCTGCGGCATGTTCCTCGCGCGCCTTCCAGGCGACGGTGCCGGAGCCGGCGCGCTGGCCGCGCCACCAGCCGTTGAGCATGGGTCCGCCGGACAGGACGATGGCGGGAATGTTCACGGTGGCCGCCGCCATGATGCAGGCGGGCGTGGTCTTGTCACAGCCGGTCGTCAGCACGACGCCGTCGAGCGGATAACCGTAGAGCAGCTCGACGAGACCGAGATAGGCGAGATTGCGGTCGAGCGTCGCGGTCGGGCGCTTGCCGGTCTCCTGGATCGGATGGACCGGGAATTCGAAGGCGATGCCGCCGGCCGCCACAATGCCCTCGCGCACGCGCTTGGCGAGATCGAGATGGTGGCGGTTGCAGGGCGAGAGGTCCGAGCCCGTCTGCGCGATGCCGATGATCGGCTTGCCCGATTGCAGCTCGCCGCGCGTAAGCCCGAAGTTGAGATAGCGCTCGATGTAGAGCGCGGTCATGCCGGGATTTTCGGGATTGTCGAACCAGAGCTGCGAGCGGAGCTTCCGCTTGCCCTTAGGCGCTCCCGAACCGTTTCCGCCCGCCATTCTTGTCTCCCGAGAATCTGAGGCGGCTAGAATGCTACCTCGCGTCAGGGGAATCAATTCGTCCGAAGCATGGCTGTCAGACGCCCTCGACAATGACCAGGTTGGCCGACGAGCACTCATCGCGGATGGACTTGAGCCCCTGATAGACCGGGCCATGGTAGAAGGCCTCGGCAGCCTGTTTCGATGGAAATTCGAGGATGACCAGCCGGCGTGGCGACCAGTCGCCCTCGTAGACCTCGTGCGGTCCGCCGCGCACCAGATAGCGCGCGCCGGCCGTCTCCAGAGCCGGCTTCACCGCCGTCATGAAGTCCTGATAGCGAGCCATGTCGCGGATTTCGACATCGAAGACGATGTAGGCGGCCATGTCTTTCCCCCGTCTTGCGCTGCGCCGCGCCATCGCGCCCAACGCACCGCCGGCGATGAGATCATGGCGCGGCGCGCGCAACAACCATTCGCAAGTGTGAATTTTCCTGAGACCGGTTTGCGCATTTCTCGGATGTCGCACGAAGGCGTCGCCCGGTACTGCTGACTGCACAAGAACAACGATTGGTCGGAGAAACGTCGGCGGGGCGCGCGAGGAGCCCCAAGGCGCTCCTCGCGTCATTGCGCGGCTGTTTCCGCCGTCGCGCGAAGCGACCTACATTTGCGGCGGCCGCCTGCCCGGGCGGCCCGACCGCCGCGCCGCGATGCGGGCGATCTGGAGCGATTGATGTCGATGCAACGTATCGAGGCCGATTATCTTCTGGAGACGCCGGCCGACGTGCGGCGGGTCGCCGAATTCATGGCGGGGGAGCAATCGAGCGGCACGTTCGTCGCCATTCCCGGAGAAACGCCGGAACTGAAGGCGCGCGTGGCGGCGCAGGTGACGCGGCTCGAGATCATCGACGAGACGGGCCTTGCGCCCTCCCTGCCTTCGGCGCGGCTGAAGGCGCCTGTCGGCGGCAAGTATCGGCGTGCGCTGGTGACGCTGTCCTGGCCGCTCGCCACGCTCGGGCCGTCGCTGCCGAACCTGCTCGCCACCGTCGCGGGCAATCTTTTCGAACTGAAACCGGTCACCGGATTACGGCTACTGGACATCAGGCTGCCGGACGAATTCGCCTCGGCCTATCCAGGTCCGCGTTTCGGCGTGGAGGGCACGCGGCGGCTGGCCGGCGTGCGCGGGCGTCCGCTGATCGGCACGATCATCAAGCCGAGCGTCGGTCTCGGGCCGCAGGAAACGGCCGACGTCGTCGACGAATTGTGCCGCGCCGGCATCGACTTCATCAAGGACGACGAATTGCAGGCGGACGGGCCGGCCTGTCCGTTCGACGCGCGCGTCGCCGCCGTGATGGGCGTGATCAACCGGCATGCCGATCGCACCGGCAAGAAGACGATGTACGCCTTCAACCTCACGGGCGATCTCGACCAGATGCGCCGGCGCCACGACACGCTGCTGAAGCACGGCGCCACCTGCATGATGGCGAGCCTGAATTCCGTCGGTCTGGTCGGCATGATCGAGCTCGCGCGATTCGGACAATTGCCGATCCATGCGCATCGCAACGGCTGGGGCTATCTCACGCGTCATCCGATGCTCGGCTGGTCCTACATCGCGTGGCAGAAGATCTGGCGCCTCGCCGGCGCCGACCACATGCACGTCAACGGCGTCGGCAACAAATTCGCCGAGGAGGACGAGAGCTGCATCGCATCCGCGCGCGAATGCCTGAGACCGATGTTCGCCGACAAGCCGTGCACGGCCATGCCGGTCTTCTCCTCGGCGCAGACCGCGCAACAGGCGCCGGCGACCTATGCGGGCCTCGGCTCGACCGACCTGATCGTCACCGCCGGTGGCGGCATCATGGCGCATCCGCTCGGCGCGGCGGCGGGCGTCGCGGCCCTGCAGGAGGCGTGGGAGGCCGCGCTCGCCGGCGTGTCGCTCGCCGAATTCGCACTGACGCGGCCGAACCTGCGCCGCGCGCTGGAAATGGCGGCATGAGCGCGCGTCGGCTGCCGGCAGGGCCGCTGATCGCCTTCTATGGCGACGATTTCACGGGCTCCTCCGCATCCATGGAGGCGACGGCCTTCGCGGGCGTCGAGAGCGTGCTGTTCCTGTCGCCGCCGACGCCCGAACGCCTGCGCGATTTCGCCGGATATCGCGTCATCGGCGTCGCGGGCGTCGCGCGCGCGCAATCGCCGGAATGGATGGATGAACATCTGCCGCCGGTTTTCGACCTGCTGGCGGCCACCGGCGCGCCGGTCATTCACTACAAGGTCTGCTCGACCTTCGATTCCGCGCCGCATATCGGCTCGATCGGGCGGGCCATCGACATTGCCGCGCGAAAATTCGAGGGGTGGATTCCGCTCGTCGTCGCCGATCCCGGCATGGGCCGCTATCAGGCGATCGGCAATCTCTTCGCGGCGGCGCATGGCGTCGTGCATCGGCTCGACCGGCATCCCGTGATGGCGCGCCATCCCGTCACGCCCATGCACGAGGCCGACCTCGCGCGACATCTGGCAGGGCAGACCGACAAGACGATCGGGCTCGTCGATTTCGTCAGCGTGAAGCGCGGCG
Organism: Rhodoblastus sp.; assembly: GCA_020442275.1. GTDB lineage: Bacteria > Pseudomonadota > Alphaproteobacteria > Rhizobiales > Beijerinckiaceae > JAJXWB01. Next base: position 4,710 of record JAGRKN010000120.1, read on the forward strand.
AGGCCGATGCGAGACTGGCGCATGAAATCGCGGCGGGCGCCAGAATCGTGTCGCTCGACGTGCTGGACGAGGAAACGCTGATCGCGGCGGGGCGCCTGATCTGGGAACGCGGCGCGCATCCGACGTTCGGCGTCGGCTCGCAGGGGCTCGAGGCCGCGTTGGTCGCCTGGTGGCGACATGCCGGTCTGATTCCGCAAGTGGCGCCGACGTTTCGCGCCGCGCCCGTCGAACGCATCGCCTGCGTGTCCGGCTCGGTGTCGCCGGTGACCGCCGCGCAGATCGCGCTGGCGCGCGACAAGGGCTTCGTGACAATCGCGCTCGACACGGCGCGCGCGGTCGATGCGATCGAGTGGGAGCGGGAGACAGGCCGCGCGACGGAGGCGGCGCTGACGGCCCTGAGCAATGGCTGCGACGCGCTCGTACACAGCGCGGCCGGGCCGGACGATCCCTCCGTCGCGGCGTTCAGGACCGCCGTCGAAATGTCGAGCCTGGCGGTCGAGACGGCGAACGAACGCATCGGCGTCGGGCTTGGCGCTATCCTCGATCGCATTCTCGAAACGACGCGTCTGCCGCGCGCCGTGATTTCCGGTGGCGATACGTCGGGACGGGCGGCTTCGATGCTCGGCATCGACGCCTTGACCGCGATCGCCCCGCTGGCGCCGGGCTCGCCGCTCTGCCGGGCGCATGCCGCGCGCACGGACCGCGACGGGCTCGAGATCGCGCTCAAGGGCGGGCAGGTCGGCGCGCCGGACTTCTTCCTCGCCGCGAAGAACGGCGGCGCGCTTTGATCGCGTCGGCCGGGAGCCTGAGGACACGCGCGATTCTGGTGGGATGATGCGCAGGATGCCGGCGTCGACCGGGTCGCGACCGCCGAGGGCGCCATTGGCAATCTGACATTTGAATGGTGGGCGCGACAGGGATTGAACCTGTGACCCCTACGATGTCAACGTAGTGCTCTCCCGCTGAGCTACGCGCCCTTGGTCGGCCGGAGCCGACGAAAGTGAGGCGGGGTATAATGGCTCGGATCGAGCCGCGCAAGCCGTCGGGGCGATTTTCGCGCGACGGAGAGCGAGCCTTCAGGCTCGCATGGATTCTGCGAGCCTGAAGGCTCGCGATCCGACGTCTTTACGCCGCCAGAAGCCGCTGCACCTCGCTCACGAGGTCGCGCAGGTGGAAGGGCTTGGACAGGATCTTGGCCTGCTTCGGGGCGTTGTTGTCGGGGTTCAGCGCCACGGCGGCGAAGCCGGTGATGAACATGACCTTGATGTCGGGGTCGAGTTCGGTCGCGCGGCGTGCGAGCTCGATCCCGTCCATCTCCGGCATGACGATATCGGTCAAAAGCAGCTCGAAGGGCTCTTCGCGCAGGCGGTTGTAGGCGGACAGGCCGTTGTCGAAGGAAATGACGTCGTAGCCTGCGTTCTGCAGCGCCTTCACGAGGAAGCGGCGCATGTCGTTGTCATCCTCGGCCAGCAGGATTTTCATGGGATTGATGGGCGTGTCGGTCATTTGGTCCTCGTTCGTGGGATTCATAGAGCCGAAATTGTGTAAAAAACGAGTGAAACCGCACATTGGAAACGAGCCAAATGCCTCTCATCGCTGCATTCCTGCGCGTGGACAGGCGGGCCGGCGGCTGGCACATTACACCTTCCGAAACAGGAGCGGAGCGAGCGTGGCGGGCGTCCGGACCATCATTTCCGGGGAGATCGGCGATACGGCCGCGCTCGAGCCGGAACTCGCCACACCCGTCGAGGTCGTCGAGCCGGTCGGCGCGGCCAGCCCGCTCGTGCTGTCCTCGCCCCATTCCGGCGCGGTCTATCCCAAGAGATTCCTGGCGTCTTCGCGGCTCGACGCCGCCACGCTGCGCCGGTCCGAGGACGCCTATGTCGACGAACTCTTCGCCGGCGCGGTCGCGCTCGGCGCGCCGATGGCCCGGGCGCGGTTTCCGCGCGCCTATCTCGACGTCAACCGCGAGCCGTTCGAACTCGATCCGCGCATGTTCGAGGGCAAGCTGCCGGCCCATGTGAACACGCGCTCGCTGCGGGTCGCGGCGGGGCTCGGCACGATCGCGCGGCTGGTCGCCGAATCACAGGAAATCTATGCACGGCGCATGCCGGCCGCGGAGGCTCTGCACCGGATCGAGGCAGGCTACAGGCCTTACCATGCAGCGCTGCGGCGCCTGACGCAGCAGGCGCTCAAGAGCTTCGGCGTCGTCCTGCTGGTCGACTGCCATTCCATGCCCTCGCATGTAGCAGGCGTGCCCGGTCAGGGCGGCGCCAAGGCGGACATCGTGCTCGGCGACCGATTCGGCACGAGTTGCGATCCTGAGCTGACCTCGGCGGCGGAGGCGGCGCTGCGGTCGCGCGGCTATGTCGTGCAACGCAACAAGCCCTATGCCGGAGGGTTCATCACCGAGCATTACGGCCATCCGGCCTCGCATGTGCATGCGTTGCAGATCGAGATCAATCGCGCCGTCTACATGAACGAGGCGACGTTCGAAAAAGGCGCGCGTTTTTCGAGGCTTGCGGAAGATCTGACGGCCATGGCGCAAGCGCTTGCCGAATGCGTCGGCGGTCTTTCCTCTTGGCGCGCGGCGGCGGAATAGGCCGCGCGACCCCATAAAACCCCGACCCTGAAAAGAAAGAGGCCGCCGGCGTGAGCCTGGCGGCCGAAGTCTTGGGAGGAAACGCCCAAAGAGGGCATGTCCGGGACTATGCCATTTCGCTGATGCAATATCAAGATATTCGAATGTGATCTGGGTGCGGCAGGGCGACGCATCCTGTCGCAGGTCACGCCCGCTCGGGGTGTGGGTCCGGCGCGCGCAGATAGAAGAAGCCGGCGATGGCGAGCTGGACCGCCAGGAGGCCGAACACCAGTCGGAAGGCTTCGGGCGGATAGGTGCGCACGCCTTCGACGATTTTCGAGCCGAAAGCCTCGATGACGAAGCCGGTGAAGGCCTGCTGCGCGAAGGCGCCGCCGATGACGCCGGTATTGATGAGGGTCATCCCGCGACCAGTCAGTTCGCGGGGAAACAAGGACTTGCCGTGCGCGGTCAACAGCGGCGTGGCGCCGAAGAAAAAGCCGAAAGCCGCCATGAAGGCCGGCAGCGCGGCAGCCGGCAGGACAACGAGGGCGCCGGTCGCCAGCGTCGCCAGCGCCAGCATGATGGAGGCGAGCGCCGGACGGCGGTAGCTTGCGAACCAGCGATCGGAAGCGCCCCAGAAGAACAGGCCGGCGATCTGCGCGACGGCAAGAATCAATGTCATGCGGCCGCGCGCCCCGAGCGGCAGGCCATAGACCTGCGACAACCAGGGGCCGACCCACAGGCCGATGATGGAGGCGAAGGCGGAATAGGTCGCCGCCTGGATGAAAAATATGCGCCAGAAGCCGGGAATGCGCGTGGCGGCGGCGACGCCGGCAAGGGCCTCCCCGAGCGTTTCCGACCGCGCGCGGCGGCGCGCCAGCGTCTCCGGCGTCTCGCGCGCGAACAGGACGACGCAGGTCGCCATGATGACGGCAATGACGGCGGCGACGAGGAAGGAATTGCGCCAGCCGACCGCGCCTGCGAGCCAGGCGAGCGGAGCGGTCGCCGCCAGCATGCCGAAGGAGCCGCCGCCGAGGTGAATTCCGGCGAAGGTCGAGAATCTTTCCGGCGGAAAACGCTCGGCGTAGAGGGCGAGGGGCGCCATCAGGAAGGAACAGCAGCCGAAACCCATCAGCATGCGGGCGAGCGTCAGTTCCGTATAGTTACGGGCGAAAGCGAACAGAACGGTCGAGCCGATCATGAGCGCGGCGGTCGCCAGCATGGCCGGGCGCGGGCCCCAGCGGTCGATCGCCATGCCGAGCGGGATCTGGGCGATGGCGAAAGACAGGAAGAAGACCGAGGACAGGAAGCCGAGCCGCGCGGCGTCGAGATCGAAGGCCCTGGCGAGGTCGGGACCGATCACGCCGAGCGCATTGCGGAAGAACTGGCTCAGCATGTAAATGCCGACCAGCGCGGCGACGATCACGGCGCCGCTCGATGCGGCGCTCTCGCGCTTCAGGGGCGCAGCTTCGCCCGAAGTGGATGACATCGGCTTTTTCCGTCCCGCGTGGCGCCTTGTTGTCGCCGATCGGGGATGGGCGGCGCCTGATTTGGTGGTATCACGGCGGCGCGCGCGCGCAAGAGACGAGGGCAGGCATGAACGCGGTTGATTTCGAGGCTTTCGTGGCGCGGCTGGCGGATGCCGCCGGCGAGGCGACGCTGCCCTTCTTCCGCTCCGCCCTCGGCGCGCAGAACAAGGCGGGCAAGGGCGCCTTCGATCCCGTGACCGAGGCGGACCATGCCGCCGAAGTCGCCATGCGCCGGCTGATCGAGGGGCAATTCCCCGGCCACGGAATCATCGGCGAGGAATTCGGGTCCAAGAACGAAGAGGCGCCCTATGTCTGGGTGCTCGATCCGATCGACGGCACCAAGAGTTTTATTTCCGGCCTGCCGATGTGGGGCACGCTGATCGGGCTCAAGCACAATGGCCGGCCCTGCTACGGCATGATGAGCCAGCCGTTCACGCGGGAGCGGTTTTTCGGCGACGGTCAGGCCGCGTTCTGGACGGGCCCGGCGCATCGCGGATCGGGACAGGAGCGACGCAAATTGCGCACGCGCCCGTGCGCAGAGGTTTCGGAGGCGACCGTCATGACGACATCGCCGCGCCTGTTCGCGCCGGAAAAGCGCGACGCCTATCAGCGGGTCGAGAACGCCGCCCGCCTGCCGCGTTATGGCGGCGATTGCTACGCCTATTGCGCGCTCGCCGCCGGCCATGTCGATCTCGTGATCGAGGACGGGCTCAACGCCTATGACATCGTCGCGCTGATCCCGATCATCGAGGGCGCGGGCGGCGTGGTGACGAATTGGGACGGCGGAGATGCGGCGCAAGGCGGCTCGATCATCGCCGCCGGCGATTCTCGCGCGCACGAAGCTGCGATGAAGCTGCTGCGGGGCTGAGCGTGCTCGCCGTCGCCGGTCGACTGCTGTTTCTTCTGTTCGTCGTGGCGCCCGCGGGCGCATGGTCGTCGCTCGCACTGTGGTTTCGCGCGCCCGCGCCCGACTGGTTGCGCCTTGCGCTTGCCATCTGTCTCGCGTTGCTGGCGCTCGGCGCGGCCTTTTTCCTGCTTGCGCACAAGCGATGGCGACCGCTTCTTGCCTTCGGCGTGATCTTTCTCGGCTTGCTCGCATGGTGGGGGACGATCGCGCCGCCGATATCGGCCAATTTCGCGCCCGATGTCGCGCGCCAGACGACGGGAAAGCTCGACGGCGATCTGCTCGTCATGACCGACATTCGCGATTTCGACTGGCGCAGCGATACGGATTTTACAGAGCGCTGGACGAGCAAGACCTACGATCTGACGAAGCTGCGCACGCTCGACCTGTTCCTGTCCTATTGGGACGGTCCGCGCATGGCGCATGTGATAACAAGCTTCGGCTTCGAGGGTGGCGAGCATATCGCCTGGTCGATCGAGGTGAAGCGTCTGAAGGGCGGCGAATTCTCGCCGCTCCGCGATCTCTTCAAGGCCAATCCGCTGGCGATCGTCGCCGCGACCGAGCGCGACGTCGTGCGCGTGCGTACGAATGTGCGCGGCGAGGATGTGCAGCTCTACCATCTCGACGTCTATCCCGAGACGATGCGCGCGCTCCTGATGATCTATGTGCAGGACGCCAATGCGCTGGCGAAGGAACCGCGCTTCTACAATTCGCTTCTGACCAATTGCACGACGACGGTGGCCGGTCTCGTCAAGGCGATCGGCAAACCCGTGCCGCTCGACTGGCGTCTGTTCATCAACGGATATCTGCCGGATTATCTCCACGAAAACGACATGCTGTCGAAAAAGGCGCCGCTCGACGAATTGAAGCGTCTCTCGCATGTTGCCGAGCGCGCGAAAGCGGCGAACGACGCCGCGGATTTTTCGGGGTGGATACGGGCGGGCGTGCCGACGCCATAGATGAGGTCAGTAGGCGACCAGCGCTTCGCTGCCGTCATTGCGAGCACAGCGAAGCAATCCATCCCCGGATGCTGGTCTAGATTCGGGAATGGATTGCTTCGTCGCGGAGTTCCTCGCAATGACGGGCTGGTCAGCCTCGCGCCCGCGCGCCCTCCGGAATGATCGCCGGCGCGGCGTTGAGCGTGTCGACCGCAAAACCCGCGATCTTCTTGTAAGTGTTTGCGTGGTCCGCCAGCTCCTCGCGCGAAATCACGTCCTCGATTTTTTCGAACTCTCCGCCGCAGCGTTCCTCGATCACATCAAGAATGGCGTCGGGGCCTGCGGTGCGATTGGTGAGCACCACCTTGGTTGTCGCGGGCCGCATTTCCGCTTCATAGGCTTCGAGCGCGGCGGGTGTGGCGCCATGATCGACAAAGGCGCGGCCGAGTTTGCGCGCATCCACGATCGCCTGGCCCGCGCCGTTCGATCCGACGGGATAGGCGGCATGCGCGGCGTCGCCGACGAGAGTCACGCGGCCGAACGTCCAGCGCTCGAGCGGGTCGCGGTCGACCATCGGATATTCGAATACTTCCGTCGCGCCCTTGACGAGTTCCGGAACGTCGAGCCAGGGAAAAGTCCAATCCGTATAGCGCGGCAGGAAGTCGGCGAGATTGGCGCGGCGGTTCCAGTCTTCCTTGTTCCAGTGCGCGTCCGGCGGATAGGCCAAATTCGCGATCCAGTTGATGGTCGCGAGGCCCGTGTCAGGATCAATCTTCGAAATGGGATAGGAAACGAAACGACAGCGCGAATGGCCGACCATGACCATGGAGGCGCCGGTCCTGAACGGTTTCGCGCGCGTCGTTCCGCGCCACAGCACAGCGCCCGCCCAGATCGGCGGGCCCTCGTTCGGCGCGATCTGCGCGCGCAGCGCGGAATGGATGCCGTCTGCGCCGATGACAATGGCGCCGCGCTCGGTCCGCTTCGCGCCGTCGGCGGAGACGAGATGCAGGATCGCCTCGTCGCCGTCATTGTCGAAGCCCGTCGCTGTCCAGCCTGTTTCGATGCAATCGGGGCCTGCGCGGTCGATCAGCGCACGATAGAGCATCATGTGCAGGAGGCCGCGATGCACCGAATATTGCGGCCAGCGATAGCCCGCCCACAGGCCGCGCGGCTCGGTCCAGATTTCCAGGCCCTTCTTGGAATACATGCCGTAGTCGCGCGTGCGGACGCCGATGTCTTCCAGCCCCTGCTCGAAGCCGAGGGCGAACAATTCGCGCACCGCGCTCGGTTGCAGATTGATGCCGACGCCGAGCGGCTTGATCTCGCGCACGCTTTCAAAGACGCGGACTTTCAAGCCGATCTGATGGCAGGTGAGCGCGACAGCGAGGCCCGCGATGCCGCCGCCGGCGATGAGTATCGTCATTCTGCCTCCCCCTGACGTCCTAGACCGGTTGCGGCGATTCCGCCGTCGCGCCTTCGGCAATCGTACGCGGCGCCTTGTTCAGCGTCTCAATGGCGAAGCCGGCGGCGGCCTTGTAGCCGGCCATGAAATCGGCGCGCTCCTTCGCCGAAATCACGTCGTCGATATTGTCGAACACGCCGCCGCAGCGCTCGTCCACCATGTTGAGCAGGCCGAAGGGCCCCGCGCCGCGATTGCGCAGAATGACCTGCGAGATCGGTCCGCAGAGCTTTTCGTCATAGGCCGCGAGCGCGCGCACGGTCGCGCCGTGTTCGATCATGCAGGCGCCGAGCGTGCGCGCGTCTACGATCGCCTGGCTCGCGCCGTTGGAGCCTGTTGGATACATGGCGTGCGCGGCATCGCCCATCAGCGCTACAGGACCGTCGCGCCAGGTGGAGACGGGATCGCGGTCGATCATCGGATTTTCGTAGGCCACTTCAGCGCCGCGCAAGAGCGCTGGCACATCGAGCCAGTCGTAGGTCCAGCCGTCGAAATGATGGATGAAGTCCTCGATCTCCGCCTGCCGGAACCAGCCCGTCTGCTGCCAGCCCGCTGTCGGATCGAGCGTGATTTCCGCGATCCAGTTGATCATGGCGAGACCGGTCCTGGGATCGGGGTGCGAGATCGGATAGATGACCATGCGATGGCGGTGCGTGCCGAGGCCGATGAAGGACGAGCCGGTGCGAATGGGCTTCGCCATGGTCACGCCGCGCCACATCAGCGCGCCGCCCCAGTGAATCGGCGGTTGGTCCGGATGCATCTGCGCACGAATGGCCGAGTGAATGCCGTCGGCGCCGATCAGCAGGGCGCCTTTCGCCTCGCTCGCCGATCCATCGGCGTGCTCGATCTTTGCGGTCACGCCATTGGCATTTTGCTCGTAGCCCGTCACGCGCGCGCCGAGCTTCACCGCTTCACGTCCCGCGCGAGAAACGAACGTGTCGTGCAGCAGCATGTGGAAGAGGCCGCGATGGACGGCGTATTGCGGCCAATTGTAGCCCGCGTCTTTTCCGCGCGGCTCTGAATAGATGTCGTGGCCATTGAGGCCGACCAGCGCCCATTCCTTCGCCGGCAGGCCGACGCGATCCATCTCGGCCGGGCCCAGCCCAAGATCATAGAGTTCGCGCACCGCGTTGGGCTGGAGGTTGATGCCGACGCCGAGCGGCCGCATTTCGCGCACGGCTTCGTAGACGACGCAGGGCACGCCGATCTGCTGCAGGGTGAGCGCGGTCGCCAGCCCTCCGATGCCGCCGCCGGCGATGATCACGGGATTTTGCGTCATTGTTTCCTCTCCTGCCGCGTTCATTACCGACCTGGGCGCGGCGTCACAAGCTGGGCGATCCCGTGCTGGACCTCGGCGCGCGCTTGGCCGATCCTATGCGAAAGAGGGAGGATTCGATGAGCGCGGAAAAGAGACTTGCGGACCTGGGCCTCGTGCTGCCGCCGCCAACGCGGCCGGCCGGCAATTATGTGCCCTTCAAGCGTACGGGCAATCTGCTGTTGCTGTCGGGCGTGGGGCCGCACAAGGCGGACGGAAGCTTCACGACAGGGGTCGTCGGCGGCGATCTTTCGGTAGAGGAGGGCTATAATGCCGCGCGGCAATGCGGGCTCGTGCTGCTCGCCCATATGCGCGCGGCGCTCGGTTCGCTCGACAAGGTGGCGGAGGTCGTGAAGGTGCTCGGCATGGTCCGCTGCGGGCCGGATTTCGGCAAGCAGCCGGAAGTGATCAACGGCTGTACCGATTTGTTCGTCGAAGTCTTCGGCGACGCCGGCCGGCCCTCTCGCTCGGCGGTCGGCATGATGGCGTTGCCACGCGGCATTGCCGTCGAGATCGAGGCGATGGTGGAGGTGAAGTGACGCGTCATCGAAAAGTTTTCGCGCTCGTCGCGGCGCTCCTTCTCGGCGCGCCGGGTCCCGCCTTCGCGTGGAGCAACCATGGGCTCCTGACCTACTGGACATTCAAGGACACCGCAGAAGTCGCCGCCGCGCCGGATGTGCAGGCCGAACCACTCGACGCTTTCCTGCGCGATCAGGAACAGGCGATCGCCAATTTGCTCGAGGCGCAGGAGATCTGGGCGCGCGCGAACGTGCCGACCTATCCGCCACGCCCCGACGAGCTCGCCTTCAAGGTCGACGCCTTGCGCGACGATGCGGCGCGGCGCAAGGCATTCGCCGAGGCGCTGCGGATCGCGCCCAACACGCGCTTCGCGCTCTTCACCCAGAACCTGCCGGGTTTTTCACGCAGCGGCGCGAAGACGATGCCCTTCGCCGAAGTGAGCACCTTGCGCGAACCGGCCTTTTCGATGATGCGGTTCTTCAGGCTCGAACCCGGCGAGACGGTCCCGGCGCTACTCGTGCTCGCCTCGAGCTCGGACGAGCCGGATTTCGGCGTCGACATCAATTGCTGGGACGACAGCCCGTCCGAATGGGGCAAGCGATACAAATTCGGCAAGCTGCCCTTCGGCAATCCCGCGCTGGATTTCGCGACGCAGGCGCCCTTCCACATGGGCTTCTTCCACCAGTCCTGGTTGATCTACAAGGCGGCGCCTTTCGTCGCGCGCACTTATCCGGAGTTGCGCGCGCATCAGTTCATCGGGCTCGCGCGCCTCGCCTTCCGCACCGGCCACCCCTATTGGGGCTGGCGCTTCGCCGGCATGGCGATGCATTACGTGCAGGATCTGGCGCAGCCCTATCACGCCAGCATACTGCCCGGCGTTTCGACGCTGCGGATGATCGCGACGAATACGGTCGCGATGGTCGGCTGGAAGGGGCCGAAGGATGCGATGGTCGTACTGGCGTCCAACCGCCATCTCGCCTTCGAGCGCTACGAGGCGCTGTTGATCTATCGCGATACGGCGGCCGGCGGCAAAAGCCCGCTGATCCAGGCCCTGCAGGCGAAAGCGCGCGACGGCGTCTATCCGAAATGGTCCGATCTCTATCTGCGCGATGTCGTGACTCAGGAAGCCTTCGATTTCGGCGAGGCGTTGAGCACGGCTCTGCTCGCAGCCTTTCCGCCGAAATACGTGTCCGATCCCTCGTATGATTTCGGCGCCTCGGGCGGCAGCGGCGCGCTCATTTCGGAGGTCGCCGAACGCACGCCTGAACAGCGCGCGGAAATCGAAGGCGCGGTTGTCGAGTTAATGGGCCATTTCGGCGCGCACAGCCGGAATCTGGTGCGCGCGTTGGGGAGTACGAAAGAGCGGAACGATTAGCAAGCCTTCATTGCTTCGTCGCTTCGCTCCTCGCAATGACGGGCAACGGACCTACAGCAGCCGCGTCCGGATCGTGCCGTCGATCTTGCCCATCTCTTCATAGACCTGCGCGCGCTCCGCGCTCGCGCCGTCGGCGTCGACCACGACATAGCCGATGTCGGCGTCGGTTTGCAGATATTGCGCGGCGATGTTGAGATTGCGGCCGGCGAAGATCTGGTTGAGGCGCGTCAGCACGCCCGGAACATTGCGGTGTATGTGCACGAAGCGCGTGCCGCCGACATGCGGCGGCAATTGCACCTGCGGGAAACCGACGGCGCCGAAGGTCGCGCCGGTGTCGGCGTAATCGGCGAGTTTTCGCGCGACCTCGGAGCCGATGCGCTCCTGCGCTTCTTCCGTCGAGCCGCCGATATGCGGCGTGAGAATGACATTCGGCAGGCCCTGGAGCGGGGAGACGAACTTTTCCTTGTTGGAGCCGGGCTCGACCGGAAAGACGTCGATCGCCGCGCCGCGCAGATGGCCGCTCTTAAGGGCTTCCGTCAGCGCGTCGATGTCGACGACATGGCCGCGCGCGTTGTTGATGAGGTAGGCGCCCTTCTTCATCGCGCGCAGATGCTCGGCGCGGATCATGTTGCGTGTGACTGGCGTGTCGGGCACGTGCAACGAGACGACGTCGGAGATCGCGAGCAGTTCTTCCAGCGTGTCGGTCGGTTCGACATTGCCGCGGCGCAGCTTGTCGGTCATGTCGAAGAAGATGACGCGCATGCCCATGGCTTCGGCGAGGCCGGCGAGCTGGCTGCCGATATTGCCGTAGCCGACGATGCCGAGGACCTTGCCGCGCACTTCGAAGGAATTGTCGGCCGTCTTCTCCCAGAGGCCGGCATGCGCGCCATTCGATTTCGGAAAGATGTTGCGCATCAGCATGACGATCTCGCCGATGACGAGTTCGGCGACCGAGCGCGTGTTGGAGAAAGGCGCGTTGAAGACGGGAATGCCGCGCTTGCGGGCGGCGGGAATGTCGACCTGGTTGGTGCCGACGCTGAAGCAGCCGATGGTCATCAGGTTCGGCGCGGCGGCCAAGACCTCCGCCGTGATGCGCGTGCGCGAGCGGATGCCGAGCACATGCGCGTCGGCGACGGCCTTGTGCAGTTCCTCGCCGTCGAGCGCCTTGGTCAGGCGCTCCACTTTCTGGAAGCCTGCCGCCGCGAACAGGTCGACGGCGGTTTCGTTGATGCCTTCGAGCAGAAGCACGCGAAGGTCCTTGCGGTCGATCAGGACGGTGTCGATCATTTTCGTCTCAGGGTTTCGGGTCAGGCCGCGTGGCGGCGTCGGCCGAACAGGCGGCGCCACCACGGGGGATTGAAGATGCGCTGCGCCGCCTCGTGGTCGGTCGCGCGGCGCAGCGCCGCCGCCTCCTCGCGGCCGCCGGGCACGAAGGCGTCGAAGGCCGCCCAGAATTGCGCGCGGATCGCATCGGTTTCCTGCAGGATCTCGTGGCGCGCGCCCGGCAGCTGGATAAGGCGGCCGGCCTTCAGGCGGTTCGCGAAGCGCGCGATGGCGGGGATCGAGACAACATGATCGTCGGCGCCGGCGACGATGAGCGTCGGCACAGTGGTGCGACGCGGGAATTCGGGATCGGCGAGCTTGCGTCCGATGCGCAGCGCGGCGTTGAGCCAGCCGATGGTCGGGCCGCCGACGGCGAGTTGCGGCGCGGCCTCGCAGATCGCGGCGTTGCGCGCGTAGCGTCTTTCGTCCGACGTCAGATCGTTGCCGTCGAAGGGCTCGAGCATGCTGGAGCGGCGCGAGACGCCAGGCGCATAGGAGGCGCCGAGGCCGATTGCGTCGGCGACCTCGACGACGACGCGCGTCGAGGCGTGCATGGCGCGCCCGGCGATTTCGATCATGGGCGAGACCAGCACGATGCGCTCGAAGGGCGAACGACCGGCATTGGCCTGAGACAGGAGAACGGCGCCGGACATGGAATGGCCGAGCGCGTACCATGGACGCGGGCAGAGGAATTGCAGCACCTGCTTGCGCAGCGCCTCCAGATCGCGCTCGAACATG
>JAGRKN010000120.1:17397-21644 GCA_020442275.1 Rhodoblastus sp.
ACATGTCCCTTGAAGCGGTCGGGCAGTTCGCGCGCAGACAGGCCCTGGCCGCGCCAGTCCATGGCGACGACGTCGAAACCGCGCTCGACCAGTTCGGCGATCGTCTCGAAATATTTCTCGATGAATTCGCCGCGCCCGGTGAAGACGCAGATAGTGCCGAGCGAACCTTGGCCGGTCGACGTTGCGCCCGGCGACCAGCGCGCGATGCGCAATAGCGCGCCGTCGTCCGCGCCGACGGCCGAGATCAGCGCGCCAGGCGGAACGGGATTGTCAGGCGTGCCGATCAGTTCCATTGCGCGATGTGCTTAGCGCGGTTTGATGGAAATATCGACTGGGCGCCCGTCCCTCTCCATAGAGGTCAGGTCGGGCGCCCGAGCCTTCCTACGCCGCCTTCGCCTGCACCGCCGTTCCGCTGGCGGCGAGCCGCGCGCGCTCGGTGTTCGGGCGCAGCAGCGCGAGGCCGACAACGCCAGAGGCGACCATGATCGCGCCGTTGATCATGAAGCCGTGCAGGTAGCCTTCGAGCGGCGTCGCCGCCTTCTCGATGACATTGCCCATCACGAAGGCCGAGAGGACGCCGGCGATCGTGTACAGCCCGCCATAGATGGCGATGATCGCGCCGCGCTGGCTGGTCGGCGTGAATTCGCCGAGCATTGGCGGGCAGACGACATAGATCGAACCGCACAGGCCCGAGCCGAATACGAGACCGGCGATCAGCAGGCCTCGGCTCTCGATATGCGGCATGGCCATCAGGATCAGGCCGCCGAGGATCAGCGGCGCGGCGCCGAGAATGCCGCGCGCGACGCGGGTCGAGGAGCCCTGCGCCATCATGCGCTGCGAGATCCAGCCGGTGACGAGCACCACGACCGCGCCGAACACCCATGGCAGGATCGAGATCAGGCCGGCCTGCTTCTGGTCGAAGCCCAGCCCCTTGACGATGAAGGGCGTAAACCAGGTCAGGCCGACCGAAAGGACCCAATAGGCGCCGAAAGTGGCGAGCACCGAACCCATGAAAGTCGGCGTCGTCAGAAGCGCGAAATAGGGGTAGCGGCGGCCATCGTCGACGCCGCCCGCGGCGGCGCCGACCAGCGGGCCTTCCTTGCCCATCATCAGCCAGAGCGCGACCCAGATCAGGCCGACGACGCCGAGCGCGCCGAAGGCCATATGCCAGGAATGATTGACGATGATCCAGTTGAGCGCGGGCACGGCGATGATGACGCCAAAAGCCGATCCCTGAGACAGGATAGCGGTCGGCAGGGTTCGTTTCTCATCCGGGAACCATTTGTAGATGGCGTGCGCCGCCACCGAGAAGGCCGGGCCTTCGCCGGCGCCGAGAATGATGCGGCAGATCATCAGCGTGGTGAAGCTGACTTCGCCGAGCATCGGGAACTGGACCAGCGCCCAGATGAGCGCGAGGCCGACCAGAAGCCAGCGCGCCTCGACGCGGTTGGCGATGAAGCCGACGACGATCGCCGAAATCGAGAACAGGAAGAAGAAGGAGGAGCCCAGCAGGCCGAACTGGCTGGGATGCAGCTTCAGTTCCTGCATGATCGGCACGCCGGCGAGCCCGACCACGATCTTGTCGGCGAAATTCACGACCATGTAGAGGAACAGAAGCGCGGTTATCTTCCACGCGCCTTTCGGCGTCGGCTGAGCGGCCATGCGAGGCCCTTCCTTTTTGTTTCGTCCCGGGGCGGCCCTGTTGTTCGGGCCCAGGCTCAGCTTGCCCGATCCGGAACCGTTCGCAAGGATTTTTACCGCAGGCCCCTTGCGCCGTCGGGAAGGGCGCCCAAATCAGGGTCCGACGCGGGCCAATCGGACGCGTCTGAACCCACCGGCGCCTTGTGGCCGGACATTCCGGCGCAAGGGCCGCATGTCGCTCACTGGAGGATATGCCATGCGTACATTCGATCTGTCCCCCCTCTATCGTTCCACCGTCGGCTTCGATCGCCTGTTTTCGATGCTCGATCAGGCCGCGGGCGCCGAGCCCACGTCCTACCCGCCCTATAATATCGAGCGCACGGGCGAGAACGCCTATCGCATCACCGTGGCGGTCGCCGGCTTCGCCGACAACGAGCTGACCATCGAGGCGCGTGAGAACACGCTGACCATCCGTGGTTCGAAGGCCGCCGTCGAAGGCGAGACGAAGAACGACGTCCTCTACCAGGGCATTGCCGCGCGCGCCTTCGAGCGCCGTTTCCAGCTCGCCGATCACGTCCAGGCCGTGGGCGCCAAGCTCGAGAATGGCCTGTTGCACGTCGATCTCGTCCGCGAGATTCCGGAAGCGCAGAAGCCGCGCCAGATTCCGATCGGCGGCGGCAAGCCGCAGGTCGTCGAGGCGAAAGCCGCGTAATCGACGTCTGACTGGCGTATGACCGATGCGAGAAGGGCGTCCTGCGGGACGCCCTTTTTGTTTGCCGATCGTGCGACCTATTTGGCCGGCGTTTCAACCGGCTTTGAGGCGGTATCGGCGGGCTTTGCGTCGGCGGACGCGGTTTCCGGGGCGCGAGCGACCGGCTCGACGCGCGGGCCGATGTCGCTCGGCTTGGCGGCCGGCGTTTCGGCCTGCGCCCTGGGCTCGGCCGTCAGCGGAGGCTTCTCGACTGGGGCTGGCGTCGTCGGCGCGGCCGCCTGCTGCGGGGCCGGCGTCGCGGCCGCGGAGTCCTTCTTCGGCTGGACGGCGGCGTCGGGCGCGAGCGGGGTCTTGTCGGCCGGCGTCGGCGCGGCGACAACCGCCGCCCGCGGCGGCTCGACCGGTTTCGCGGCGTCAGCGTTGGCCGGCGCGGTCTTGGTTGGTTCTGCCTTTACCGGTTCGGTCTTGGCCGAATTCGTCGTAGGCGCCGCAACCGTAGGCGCCGCAACCGTGGGCGCCGGCGGCTCCGGCGCCTTTATCGCCTGCGAGGGCGCGGGCGTCTCGACTTTCGGCGCGGCCTCGGTCGTCGGTTTGCGCGTGGCCGTCTGCGGATGGGGCTTGTGCTTCGACTTTGGCTTCGCCTTGTGGCGCGGGGCGCCGGGCTCGAGAAGGTCAGGCGCCTGCCGGTCGACGAGAGCCGTGCGGCGCAACAGCTGGCCGCTGTAGCCGTCGATCACGAACCGCACACGCTCGCCTCGCGCGTTCCTGCCGATGGCGACGACCTTGTCGCCGGCCAGACGCGGCGCGGCGGCGAGCCGATAGCCCTGCGCCGCGACGATGCGACGGATGGCCTGCGGGGGAAGGAAATTGTCCTCGACGAAGTCGTCGTCCGGCCCGAAGACGCGCGGATCGCTCCACACGTTCCAGGGCGACAGGACTTGTGCGGCTGCGGGCGGGGCCGACAGCGACACGACGCCGAGCGCCGCCGCGCCGGCCAGCAAGGCGAGCCTGAATGGCCTGACCATGGATGCTCCTTCGTCGGAAATGCCGAGGCCCATAAGGTTTCGGCCAATTGCGGAAACAAATGGGCGCCAACCGCACGGAATGACGGCGACGCGGTATTTCTAGCCGCGCGCGGCCGCCACCAGCGCCGCGACAGCCTCGGGCGGCGTCGCGAAGGAGGAGATGAGACGAACGAAGACCTCATCCGCCGCCGGCCGCTCTGGCGCCTCGAGTGCGCGCGGCGTCCAGGGATGGTAGCGCGCGCCGGCGGCGAGCATTCGCTCGTGCATGACGCGAGGCACAATGGCGAAGACCTCGTTGATCTCGCGCCTCCAGGGAAAGCTGACGCCGGGCAGGGCGGCGAGCCCCGCCTCCAGCTCCGCAGCGCGGGCATTGGCCTCGGCGGCGAGGTCGAGCCACAGGCCGTGCCGCAGGTAGGCCTCCATCTGCGCGCCGAGCAGGCGGCCCTTCGAAAGCGTATGGCCGCCGCGCTTGCGCCGGTAGGCGAAATCCTTCGCGCGGTCCGGATCGAAGAATATCACCGCCTCGCAGGCGAGCGCGCCGTTCTTGGTGGCGCCGAAGGACAGGACGTCGACGCCCGCCTTCCAGCTCATTTCGGCCGGCGTCAGGCCGAGCGCGACGAGGGCGTTGGCGAAACGGGCGCCGTCCATGTGGACGGCCATGCCGGCAGCATGGGCGTTTTGCGCCAGCGCCGTGATCTCGGCCTGCGTGTAGAGGGCGCCGCATTCCGTCGCCTGCGACAGCGAGAGCGTCTGCGGCTGGACCTGCTTGACCACGCCGCGCGGCATCAGCGCGAGCGCGTCGTCGAGCGCGGCGGGCGCAATCTTGCCGGCGCGGCCGGGAAGGCCGACCAGCTTGGCCCCGGCAGAGA
>JAGRKN010000120.1:21649-23800 GCA_020442275.1 Rhodoblastus sp.
AAAATTCAGGCGCGCCGCACTCGTCTGCGGCGATATGCGCAAATTCGTGGCAGAGAACGGCGCCCCAGGGGTCCGTGACGGCGCATAGCGCCAAGGCGTTCGCCGCCGTGCCGGTCGCGACCAGGAAGACCGCGACCTCGCGCTCGAAAACATCCGCCAACGCAAGCTCGGCCCGACGGGACCATTCGTCTGCGCCATAGGCGGCGGCCGGGCCGTGATTGGCGGCGATGATCGCCTGCAGGATCGCCGGATGGGCGCCGCTTGAATTGTCGCTCGTGAAATCGAGATGAAGATCGCCGGTCATCGTGGCCTTGTGCCGGGTCGCGGGGCCTCCCGCAAGCGGACCGAATCTTGCCTGATGACGGCCCGGGCTTTGCAATGCTTGCGGAGCCCCGCGCCAGCGCGCAATTTTCCGCGGAAAGACGCGGGCGCGCGCTTGTGTGGGAGGATCAAATCTGCGAATGTCGCGGGCCGTCGATAGGACAGCGATACTGACCATTCGGCGCGACCCGCGAAATTCCCGAGGGCCCATGGGGTCCGCGACGTCCATTAGGACGTGACGGGAACGCGCGGTCGTGCGACAGACGCGGCGAAACGGAGCGAGCGATGAGCGAGGCGAGGACAAGGCGAGGCGAGCGAAAACCGGGGTCGGTTTCCCCCGGCGCGACGGCGCTGGTCCAGTTCCCGCAACGCTGACGACAAGGATGCCCGCCATGACCGAATTTTTCGCACAAGACCCGCATCTGCCGGGTCCGCAGGGTCTCTACGATCCCTCCAAGGAGCACGACGCCTGCGGCGTCGGCTTCGTCGCCGACATGAAGGACCGCAAGTCCCATGAGATCGTGCAGATGGGCCTGCGCATTCTCATGAACCTCGACCATCGCGGCGCGGTGGGCGCCGATCCGAAGCTCGGCGACGGCTGCGGCATTCTCACGCAGATCCCGCATACGTTTTTCGCGGAGGAATGCGCCAAGCTCGGCTTCGACCTGCCCGAGCCGGGCCATTACGGCATCGGCCAGTTCTTCATGCCCGCCGACAAGGCGGCGCGCGAACGCGCGCAGGCGATCGCCGGCCAGACGCTCGAGGCCGAGGGGCTGCCGCTGATCGGCTGGCGCGAGGTTCCTGTCGATTCCTCCGATCTCGGCGAAGCCGTGCGCGAGGTCGAGCCTTCGCATTGGCAGATGTTCGTCGGTCGCGGCGCGGCGATGGACCAGGACGAGTTCGAGCGGCGCCTGTTCGTCGCGCGCAAGTCGATCTCGAACGCGGTCTACGGCCTGAACGAAGCCGCCATGGCCGAATATTATCCGGTGTCGATGTCGACCCGCACCATCGTCTACAAGGGCATGGTGCTCGTCGGCCAGCTCGGCGGCTATTACAAGGACCTGTCGGACCCGCGCTTCATCAGCGCGCTCGCGCTCGTTCACCAGCGCTTCGCCACCAACACGTTCCCGTCCTGGCGTCTGGCCCACCCCTATCGCATGGTCGCGCACAACGGCGAGATCAACACGCTGCGGGGCAACGTCAACTGGATGGCCGCGCGCCAGGCGTCGGTCGAGTCCGATCTGTTCGGCGCCGATATCTCGAAGCTCTGGCCCATTTCCTACGAGGGCCAGTCGGACACGGCGTGCTTCGACAATGCGCTCGAGTTCCTCGTGAGGGGCGGCTATTCGCTCGCGCATGCGATGATGATGCTGATCCCCGAAGCCTGGGCGGGCAATCCGCTGATGGACGAGGGGCGGCGCTCCTTCTACGAGTATCACGCAGCCCTCATGGAGCCGTGGGACGGACCGGCCGCGGTCGCCTTCACCGACGGCCGCCAGATCGGCGCGACGCTCGACCGCAACGGCCTGCGTCCGGCGCGCTATCTCGTGACCGACGACGGTCTCGTCGTGATGGCGTCGGAAATGGGCGTGCTGCCGATTCCGGAAGAGAAGATCGTCACCAAGTGGCGCCTGCAGCCGGGCAAGATGCTGCTCGTCGACCTGCAGGAAGGTCGCATCGTCGGCGACGAGGAGATCAAGGCGGCGCTCTCCAACGAGCATCCCTACAAGGAATGGGTGGCGCGCACGCAGATCGTGCTCGAGGATCTCAAGCCCGTCGAGCCGCGCTCCTCGCGCACCGACGTGACGCTGCTCGATCGCCAGCAGGCCT
>JAGRKN010000410.1:0-4886 GCA_020442275.1 Rhodoblastus sp.
CTCGGCTTCGCGATCGTCGAGCCGTGAGGACGGTCACATTGGCGCGGCGTGCGCCGGCAACCCGGGCGCACGCCGCATTCTCATAAGTGAACAACGGCCTCGCGTCGGCGGAATCATTTCGCGCCACGCATGTTGAACAGGCGCATCAAGAGCCAGACCGGCAGGACGATGGCCGCACCAGCGACGATGTATTGCGCGACATCGCGCACCGCGCTCCAGCCCATCTGCCAGAGACGATTCACGAAGCGCTGGAGCGCGTTGAAAATCTCGAAGGGACGGATGTCCATCCATACGAGCAGCGCGCCGACGACAAGCGAAACGAACAGCAACCGCAGGAAGACGGCGACCGGCGGGCCGCCGATGAAACGCTGCAGAGCTGAATTGGCCATTTCGGGTTCCCTGGTTTGCGGAATCGGCGGAGGCGTGACGTCGATTGGAGGCGTGTGAAACCGGGCGTCGTTCATGGCGGCTCCAATCGTCTGAGAACCTGGCGCGGGCGCTGGGGTCAAGTCTTGTTCTTTTCCGGCTCTTCATCGCGCATGATGCGCATCATGCGGCGCATGAATCGCTCGGCATAATCGAGCGCGCGGTCGAAATCCTGCTTCGACGGCAGGCTCGAATCGCCGGATTTCTGCTGCTTCAGCGCTTCGTTCTGCTTCGCCAGCCGGTCGATCTCGCCCTGCAGCGCCACGCGCTCCTCGGTCGCCGCGCGGCAGACGGCGGAGCCGCTCACGACCTTGCAGAGCGAGACCGCGCCGGTGCGGGTATCGAGCCTGAGAAAGCCGTCGTCGGTCGGCGTCATGGAATAGCGGCCGTTTTCCGTCTTGTCCGTCGGCGCCGCGCCTTCGGCCAGCGCGGGGACCGCGAGGATCATCGCCAGGATTGCGGCGACAGCCGGGCCGATTAGCGCGCGCATGGGAGCCTCCATCAACCGCCAAATTGGAGCCTGTAGCGGGCAAGATGGGGGCGCTCGATGGCGAAATCAATGCGCGGAAGGGGCTCAGTCGGTCGCGCGGACCGTGGCGGCAGGACCTGCAAGACCTTCGACCTTCGCGGCGGTGATGACCGCCTGCGTGCGGCTTTCCACGCCGAGCTTGGTGAGGATCGCCGAGACATGCGCCTTGACGGTTGCTTCGGAGACTTTCAGTTCGTAGGCGATCTGCTTGTTGAGCAGGCCGGCCGACACCATCATCAGCACGCGCACCTGTTGCGGCGTGAGCGAAGCCATGCGCCGCACGAGATCGGCGGTCTCCTTGTCGGCGGGCGCGCTGAGGTCGACGTCGGGCGGCGTCCAGATCCCGCCTTCGAGCACCTTGCGCACGGCCTCGCGCATGCCTTCCATCGGCGTCGTCTTGGGCACGAAGCCGGAGGCGCCGAAATCGATGCAGCGCCGCATGACTCCGCGATCTTCGTTGCCGGAAACGACGACGACCGGCACTTCCGGATGTTCGGCGCGCAGATACATCAGGCCGGAGAAGCCGCGAACGCCAGGCATTGCGAGATCGAGCAGGATGAGATCGACATCCTCGCCCGCGGAAAAGATGCGCGTCACACCCTCGAGATCGCCGGCTTCCAGAATTTCCGCGCCCGGCGCCGCGCCTGAAACCGCCTGCGCAAGCGCGCCGCGCACGAGCGGATGATCATCCGCGATCACTATCCGGACGCCTGAAGACGGCATGCACTCTCCCCGCTTGCCGCTCTTGTGAACGCGGCTTGCCCCATCTATCCATCGGATCGCGCGGCGCGCAAGCGCGGATGTCGTACGGAGAAGGGCTTTGCACCGACCGGCTGCCGAGGAGGAAGTGCGGGCGCGCGACGCAATCGACGGGCGCGTCACGTTCGCGATCGCCGCCTTCGTCGCCGCGGGCGGGCTGATCGTGCTGCTCGACCGGGTCGGCGTATCGGAACGCTTCATCGCCGCCATCGGTCCGACGATCGCGCTGATCGGTCTCGGGCTGATCGGCCTTCTCCTGCGCACGATGCGGATTTCGGGCTTCTATGCGGCGGGCCGCGCCACGCCGCCCGCCTATGCGGGCTTCGCGACCGCGGCAATCGCGACGGCGCTTGTCGCGCCTTTCACGCCGCCCGTCTCGGACCTGTATTCGGGCGCCGGCGTGTTCACCGGCTTCGCGCTCGGCCTTGCCTGCGCGGCCTTCGTCAGCGGTCCTTATCTGCGCCGGACCGGCGCCTTCTCGGTTTCCGACCTGGTCGGCGCGCGCTTCGAAAACATGGCGCTGCGCCTCGGCGCGGCCCTTCTCGTCGGCGTCAGCGCCCTGCTCGCGGGCATGGCGGGTTTCGAGACGGCCGTCTCCGCTCTGTCGACCATCGCCGGCCTGTCGCGTGGCGTCGCGGCCGTCTCCGTCGCGGTCGCGCTCGCCCTGGCTGCCGTGCCCGGCGGGCTCTCCGGCGTCGTGTGGGCCGCAGTCGCGGCGGCGGGCCTGGCGCTCGCCGGCTTCGCCTTGCCGCTGCTGCTGACCGGGATCGGCGGTCAGTCGATTCCTCTCCCCGTCCTCGGCGACCAGGAAGCCTGGCGCAAGGCGGCCGACCTGGTTTCGTTCTGGCAGGGCGACAGCGGGCAGCCCGTCAACCTCTGGCTGTCGCTCGGCATGGCGCTCGGCATGGCCTCGTCCGCGCCGTTGATCGCGCCCTTCATCACGGTGCGCGACCGCACGGCCGCGCTGCGCGCCGGCGTCGGCGCAAGCCTGTGGAGCGTGGCCCTTGCCGCGCTGGTCGCGGCCAGCGTCGCGGCTTCCGCGCTCGGCCTCCTCGACCAGCTCGGCGGGCGGCGACCGGATCGCGTCCCCGACCAGCTCTATGCGGCGAGCGCCGCCCGACTGATCAAGATCTGCGATCAATATCCGCGCAACTGGGGGCAGGCGCGCGACGCCTGCCAGAAAGCGCCCGGCTTTTCGGGAACAATTCGGCCGCAGGACATTTCGACGCGCGGCGCCTTCCTCATGACGGCCCTGCCGCCGCTCGGCGGCTTTGGCGCGGCGGCGACGGGCTTCGTCTGGGCGGCGATCGCCGCGCTCGGCGGGGCGCTCGCTGCGGCCGGCCTGCTCGCGGCGGCCGTGGCGCTCGGCAACGACGCCATCCATCGCCTGCGCGACCGGTCAGCATTGACCAGCCGGCGGCTGGCGATCGTACGCGCGATCCTGATCGTCTCGATCGTCGGCTGCGCCGCCGTCTGCGGCGCGCGCGAACTCGATCCTCGCGCGCTGATCGGCGTCTCGCTCGCCTTCTCCGCCGCCGGGCTGGCGCCGTTGATGGCGCTGACCCTGTGGCCGCGCGCTCGCAGCCGCGACGCGATGTTCGCGCTCGTCGTCGGACTTGGAACCGCTGAATTGGTGTTGATCTATGGCGACGGCACGGTGCGCGGGCTGGCGGCCTCCGCCGTCGTCGGATGCCTTGCGTCCATTGCCGCCGGCGTTCTGTCGAGCCTGGTCGGCGGCGGCGACCGGTCGGCGGGCTACAGGTTCGCCGAGGCCGTCTGGCGGCCGGAGGGCGACGTCATCGCGCCGGACAAGGGCGCCTGACGCATCAACCTTCCTTCAGCAACAGTTCCAGCGTCTCGATCCGGTCCGCCTCGCGCGGCGGCTTGTCCCAGCGAATACGGGCGATCCGGGGAAAACGCATGGCGACGCCGGATTTGTGGCGCGTCGAACGGTTGAGACCCTCGAAGGCGATTTCGAAAACGAGACCCTTTTCGGCGCCATGTTCGACGACGCGCACGGGGCCGAAGCGATCGATCGTATTGTTGCGGACGTAGCGATCGATGCGCGCGAGCTCCTCGTCGGTGAAGCCGAAATAGGCCTTGCCGACGGGCACCAGTTCGTCGCCCTCGGCGCCGGCGCGCCAGACGCCGAACGTGTAGTCGGAATAGAAGGACGAGCGCTTGCCGTGGCCGCGCTGCGCATACATCAGCACCGCGTCGATGTTGAAGGGATCACGCTTCCACTTGAACCACGGGCCGGTCGGACGGCCCGCGACATAGATTGAATCGCGGCGTTTCAGCATCACGCCTTCGACTGCCGCGCCATCATCGCCCGCGCCCGCCTCCGCGGGATTTTCGCGCGCGTGCGCCAGCGACGGCCAGTCTTCGAAGTCGACGAGCGGCGAGATGTCGAGACGCGGGCAACACGCCTCTTTCACGAATCCCTCGAGCCGCGCGCGTCGTTCGACGAAGGGCAGCGCGCGCAAATCCTCGCCATCAAACGCAATTATGTCATAGGCGCGCAGATGCGCGGGAAATTCGGCGGCGAGTTTCGCGGTCACGGTCTTGCGGTTGAGCCGCTGCTGCAACGTCGCGAAGGACTGCACACGTTTTTCACGCAGCACGAGCAATTCGCCGTCGAGCGCGAAATCGTTCGCCTCGATCGCGCCGAGCGCATCGGCGAGATCCGGGAAGGCGGGCGTGACCTCCTCGCCGGTGCGCGAATAAAGGCGCAGCATACGATGGCCGCGTTCGTCGCGGCCCGCCGACACCTGAAGGCGGATGCCGTCCCATTTCCATTCCGCGCGGAATTCGCGCGGATCGAGCTTGTCGAAATCCTTTTCGTCCAGCGGCTGCGCCAGCATGGCCGGCCGGAACGGCGCTGGGTCGATCGCGCTCGGACGCTCGCCCCTGCCTTCGAGCCAGGCGAACAGCGGCAGATAGGGCGGCGCCAGGCCATGCCAGACCTGCTCGACGGCGTCGACCTCGACGCCGCCGAGATCGGCGACCGCCGTGCGCGCCAGACGCGCGGAAACGCCGACGCGCAGGGCGCCGGTGATCAGTTTCAGCAGCGCCCAGCGGCCGGTTTCGTCGAGCGCATCGAGCCAGCCGGCAAGCAGCTTGCGCAGATCGTTACGGCCGGCCCGCGCGAGGCCGTCCACGACCTCGGACA
>JAGRKN010000410.1:5001-5928 GCA_020442275.1 Rhodoblastus sp.
CGGCGACCAGATCGCGGATCAGCGCGGGCTTGGCGTGCCGGAACGAGAGCGCGCCGGTCAGCGCGGCCAGCGCATAGCCGCGCTCGGGATCGGGCGTGTGGCGTAAATAGTCCGTCATCAAACGCAGCTTGCCGTTGCGCGCGGGCTGGTAGGACAGCCTGTCGAGCAATTGCGCGAAACGGTTCACGCGTCCGTCTCCGCGGGCGGCGCGTCGCCTTCGTCCAGGTTCTCGTCCTCGTCGCCGAAGCCGATCATGTGCAGGGGACGCGCGGCGAGGCCTTGCGTCCGGGCCCAATGCGCCAGCGCCTCCTCCGCCCCGTGCGTGACCCAGAGTTCCGAGCAGCCGACGTCCCTGACCGTCGCGCAGAGCTCCGGCCAGTCGGCATGGTCGGAGACGACCAGCGGCAGTTCGACGCCGCGCTGGCGGGCCCGAGCCCGCACGCGCATCCAGCCCGAGGCGAAGGCGACCAGCGGGTCGGGGATCTTGCGCAGCCAGATGTCGGAGGCGGCCGAGGGCGGGCACAGCACGATCTCGCCGGCGAGTTTCGGCTTGTCGGCCGTCGTCACGCGCCGCGTCTCGACCATGCGTACGCCGTGCGCGCGATAGAGCTCGATCATGCTCTCCATCGCGCCGTGCACCCAGACCGGGCGGTCCCAGCCGGCCTCCAGCAACAGCGCCAGCAGTCGCTGCGCCTTGCCGAGCGAGTAGGCGCCGACGACATGCGCGCGCTCCGGGAAGATGCGGAGCGAGGCGAGGAGTTTCGCGACTTCATCCGCCGCTGGCGGATGGCGAAAGACCGGCAGGCCAAAGGTCGCCTCGCTGACGAAGGCGTCGCATCGAATCGGCTCGAAGGATGCGCAGGTCGGATCATGCGCGCGCTTGTAGTCGCCGGAGACGACGACGCGGCGGCCGTGCGCCTCGATCAG
>JAGRKN010000410.1:6096-6918 GCA_020442275.1 Rhodoblastus sp.
GCGCGCGCATGGTCGGAATGGCCGTGGGTGACGAGCGCGCGCGGCGCGCCGCGGGTGGGGTCGATATGAAAATCGCCGGCCGGGCAATAGAGGCCCGCCGGCGTCGTGGTCAGGACGGCGCTCGCCGCCGACGATTCAGCCATTGCGCCACTCTAGCGCGGCCTGACATGGCGTCGAGGCGGAAATTTATTCGCAGAACATGGCCGAGCGGCTCGATCCGTCCGTGGAAGAAACGGCGTAGCAGCCCTCGTCCCGTGAGCCGCGGGCGGCCTTGGTGAGGACGAGGCCCGGCGCCGCATTCAGCGTGCGCGCGGCTTCGGGCGCCTTGATGGTCGCGCGGCCGTAGGCGGCGACATTGGTCGGGGCGGCGGAAACGACGGCGGCGAGACCGACAGCGGCCGTTGCGGCGAGAATGGCCTTGGAGAAGGCGTTCAGGCGGGGCTTTTCGGCGGTGGCTGTCATGGCGGCGTCCTTCGTGCTCGATGTCCCCTTATGAACCGGGTCCGGTTCGGGCGATGTGCGATATCGCTCATGCCAGAACCGGCCGCCGCGCTTTTGGTTCCGCCTCGCGCGACGCCTCAGCGGCAGCGGCGGACCTGGCGATAGCCGACGAAGCGGCCCCAATCGTCGCGAACCGGGCGCTGAACGATCCGGCACCGCGGGACGTAAGCGTCATCATCGTCGTCATAGGCGGGCTGGTAGGCCGGCGCGACCTCGTAAGCCGGGGCGGGCCGGTAGACGGGCGCAGGCTGGTAGGCCGGCTGGGCCGGGTAATAGGCGTAAGGGCCGCCATAGGGCCCATTGGCGGCATTGGCGGCGCCC
>JAGRKN010000411.1 GCA_020442275.1 Rhodoblastus sp.
CGCAGGCAATGGCCAAGGTCATGCATTCCGGCATGACCTTCAAGACCGTCGTCGGCGACATCGCCTACGACAAGAAGGGCGACGTCACGCGCGCCGACTATGTCGTCTATCGCTGGGTGAAGGGCGCTGACGGCAAGATCACGTACAAGCAGCTGTGAGCCGCGCGCATCCGCAGGTTCACATAACGTCATGCAAGAAATCGAACGGCGCCTTCGGGCGCCGTTTCCATTTGTGCGCCGGTCGATGAAAAATTCCGCGAGGTCTGACGCAACGTGACCAACGCTCTCTTAAGAAGGAGGCGCTAATTGCGATTGGAACACGCTGCGAATTCGACACGGATCTCACAAGGCCACAATGGTCGAACGGAACGATGTCGCGGAACAAGAGCCTGCGATGCCACAATCGTCAGCACGGGTTTGGGCGCTGCAAGTCCTGCCCCCCGCCATGGCTGGTCTGGCCCTCATATCGAGCTTCACGGCCGCCTCCTTTCTTCGCGATGCGATCGCCGCGCGCTTTTCCGACGCGACCGTCCTCGCCATTCCAGCTTACGATTTCGTCGTCGCGTTCTTCGTCTTCGCCGGCGGCATATTCGTCACCCTGGCCTTCCAGTCTCTCGCTCTCGGTCGGCCCCTGTTGCCGCATAGCCTTACGCGCCCACTCTGCCCGGATGAGGCCGAAGTCTCCGGTCAGAGGTTGAACGCGCATCTCGACGCGTCCCTGCGCGCGCTCGAGGCGCATACCAAAAGCGCAGGCCGGTTTGCCGATTCGCTCAGCGAAGGACAAAGCCGCCTGAAGATGGCTCAGGACGCGGCGCGCGTTCGGTCGATCGTGAAATTTCTCACCTGCGAAAACGAAAAGATGCAGCGCGCGAACACGGCTTATCAGCGCCAGTTGGTCGACGCGACGCGTCAACTCAACATTCTGCGCGATGAACTGACGCGCGTTCGTTCAGAGAATGAACGCGACGCGCTGACCAACGCCTATTCGCGCGGTCATTTCGACAAGACGCTGACAACGCTCGTAAGCGCGGCGCATCAGGAGAGCAGCGATCTGAGTCTCGTGATGATCGACATCGACCATTTCAAGCGGATCAACGACAATTTCGGACATGTCGTCGGCGACGACCTCCTTCAGAAATGCACGCGGCTCATGATGCACAATGTGAAGGGAAAGGATTGCCTCGCACGTTACGGCGGAGAGGAATTCGCGATCATCATGCCGACCACTTCCCTTCCGGCCGCCGCCATCGTCGCCGAACAAATTCGTCAGAAGCTGGAAACGACGAAGTGGAAAACCGGCAAGGATGGCGCGATGATCGGCGCGGTCACCGCATCCTTCGGCGTGGCGCAATTGCGGCAGGACGAGACGCCGCAGGACCTGGTCGAGCGCGCCGATCAGAAACTCTACGCATCCAAGCACGCCGGCCGCAATCGGGTTTCATGCTGACCTGGTCAGATCGCGATCTTCCCGTCGACAATACGGATCTGGCGATCCGCGCGTGCGGCCAGCGCCAGATCGTGTGTCACCACGACCACCGCGCGCCGCTGTGTATCGACCAGCCCACGCAGGATTTCGAGCACGCGTTCGCCGGCATGCGTATCGAGATTGCCGGTCGGCTCGTCGGCGAGCACGACCTTCGGATCGTTGGCGAGCGCGCGCGCGATGGCGACGCGCTGCCGCTGGCCGCCGGACATCTGGTCGGGCCGCTTGTGCGCATGCTCCTTCAGACCGAGCTGCTCCAGCAGCATGTCGGCGCGCGCGATTTGCGTCTTTTCGCTCAATCGACGAAGCGCGCGCATCGGCAGCATGACGTTTTCACGGGCGGAGAATTCCGGCAGCAGGAAGTGAAACTGAAATACGAAGCCCAGAGTAGCAAGGCGCATATCCGCGCGGGAATCGTCGTCGAGCGCACTGGTGGCGACGCCCTCGAGATAGACTTCGCCCGACGTCGGCCGGTCGAGCAGACCGAGCAGATAGAGCAGCGAGGACTTGCCCGATCCCGAGGGCCCGATAATGGCGACGAATTCGCCTGGCGACACGCTGACGTCGACATCCGCGACCAGCGTCGCCGGCACGTCGCCGGCAATGATGCGCGTCGCGTTCCTGGTTTCAATGAGCGGCGCGTTCACGAGGCGCCCCTGATAATATCGACGGGTTCGACGGCCGCCGCCTTGCGCGCCGGGAAATAGCCGGCAAACAGCGACGAGGCGAGCGCCACGATGGTCGCCAATGCATAGTGCAGCGGCGAATAGAGCACCGGTATCGTGCTCGAGTCCATGAACGGGCTCTTGATCTCGATCGAGCCCATCGCGCGCGTCAGCAAATAGCCGAGCGCCCAGCCGATCAGGGCGCCGATCAATCCGATCGCCGCCGCCTCGATCACGAAGATGCGCCGCACGCTCTTCGCGCGAAAGCCAAGCGACTTCATGATCGCGATATCACGCGCCTTCTCGTGCGTGATGGTGGAGACGATGTTGAACGTGCCGAAGGACGCGACCAGCAGGATGGCGCCGACGACCGTGTACATGATGATGTTGCGCACCTCGAAAGCCGACAGCAGATCCTCGTGCGCCTCTTGCCAGGAGACGGACTTGTAGCCCGTCTCCGCCTCGATCCGTGTCGCGACCGCGCGCGCCTGCAGGGCGTCGGCGACGCGAATGCGCAATTCGTTCACCAGCCCGATCTGCGAGGCGAGGATCTGTCCGGTCTTGATGAGGCCGTAGGACGATACGTCGTCGATCTGCGCGACGCCGGTATGGGCTATGCCGACGATCGTGCAGTCCAGCGTGCGGCCCGCGCCGGATACGATCGTCACCGTATTGCCCACGCGCGCGCCGATCTTCTTCGCAAGCCCATCGCCGAGGATCAGCGCATTGGTCGCCTTGTAGAGCGCATCGAGCGACCCCTGCCGCATCTGCGTCG
>JAGRKN010000121.1:0-396 GCA_020442275.1 Rhodoblastus sp.
TCGTCGCCACGCTCGGCTCGAAGGAAGGCTTCGCCAATATGGCGCAGGCGATTACCGCGCCCGGCGACGTCGTGCTCGTGCCGAACCCGTCCTATCCGATCCACGCCTTCGGCTTCCTGATGGCGGGCGGCGTCATCCGCTCCGTGCCGGCCGAACCGACGCCGGATTATTTCGTCGCGCTGGAGCGCGCGATCATGCATTCGATCCCGAAGCCGATCGCGGTGGTCGTCTGCTATCCCTCGAACCCGACGGCCATGGTCGCGAGCCTCGATTTCTACACGGACCTCGTAGCCTTCGCGAAAAAGCACGACATCTTCATCCTGTCGGATCTGGCCTATGCCGAGGTCTATTTCGACGGCAATCCGCCGCCTTCCGTGCTGCAGGTGCCCGGCGCCT
>JAGRKN010000121.1:538-5785 GCA_020442275.1 Rhodoblastus sp.
CGATCCAGGTGGCGGCGGCGGCCGCGCTCAACGGCCCCGACGATTGCATCGCCGAGATGCGCGCGACCTACAAGAAGCGCCGCGACGTGATGGTCGAGAGCTTTGCGCAGGCCGGATGGCAGATCCCGGCGCCGGCGGCCTCCATGTTCGCCTGGGTGCCGATCCCTGAGCAGTTCAAGCAGCTCGGCTCGCTCGAATTTTCGAAACTACTGATCGAAAAGGCCGACGTGGCCGTTGCGCCCGGCATCGGCTTCGGCGAACACGGCGACGAGTATCTGCGCCTGGCGCTGGTCGAGAACGAACAGCGCATCAGGCAGGCCGCCCGCAACCTGCGCAAGTTCTTCGAAAGCGCCGATCGCCTGCACAATGTCGTGCCGATGAAGGCGGGGCTGCAGGCGACGGGCTGACGACCGGCGGCGCTGCGTGAAATGAAGGCGACGGGTTAGCCTGGCTCCGGCCAGCGCAATTGATCGTCACGAAAAGTCCAGCCGCGCTATTGCGAGCGCAGCGAAGCAATCCATCCCCGATGATCGGGAACGATCCGGGGATGGATCGCCACGTCGCTCGATGCGAAGTCGGATATATCCGACTTCGAGAAATGCTCCTCGCGATGACGGAAGCTCGGTAGCCGCGCCTACCGCGCCTCCGTCCTCCTGTCCGCGATCGTCGTGCGATGCAGCAGGCGGTCGTGGCCGTCGTAGCCGCCGGTGGCGCGGTGGAGGACGACGCGGTTGTCCCACATGACGAGCATGTTCGGTGCCCATTTGTGGCGGTAGACGACCTCGTCCGGCGTCTGGTGCTTCACCACTTCGCGCAACAGCGCGTCGGGGTCGTCGCAATTCTCCAGCGCGATGATGTAGCCGTGCGTGCTGAAGATCGCGCGCCGGCCCGTCTCGGGATGCGCGCGCACCAGCGGGTGGCGATGCGTCGCCATCGCCGTTTCCGAATGCACGATGTCCATGGACCGGCCGACGTCCTTCTCGCCGTACTGGCCCTTCGGCGCATAACCGCCGCGCGCCGAATGGACGGCGATCACGCCCTCGAGTTTCTCGCGCAAACTCTCGGGCATGCGGTCGTAGGCCATTTGCTGGTTGGCGTACCAGGTGTCGCCGCCGACGGGCGGTATGTCGATGCCGTAGAGGCAAGTGAAGGCCGGCGGTATTTCCAGAAAGCTCCAGTCGCTGTGCCAATTCTCGGCGAACAGCGGCGCGGTCTCGTTCGCGCGGCGGCGGATCGCGGCTATGTGCTCGCGGCCGGGGATCGGGCGAATGTAGGGATCGTCCCCGAACGGGCCGAAGGTCAGAGAGACGCGTTCGAGATCGTCGTCGTCGAGTTTCTGGTCGGGAAATGCGACCACGCCTTGCGTGACGAGCGCGACGCGGATGCGGCCGGCCGTTTCCGTGTCGAGCGGCCTGCGCAGATCGACGCCCCGCACGATTGCCCCGAAAGGACCGTCGGCGGGGGCGATGGTGAGGCAGGCGCCCTGTGAATTCTCGATTTTCTGCGCGACCGCCATTGCTTCGCTCCCGTGTGCTCATCGCTTTTCCGCGATGTTGCACTGAAGTTAGGGCGCGAAGACGCTTCGGGACAAGAGCGCGACAATCGAGGCGTTTCGCCGCGCCTCGACACTGTCGTTCCCAACGACGGATTTTCAGCTCACTGACCCGAGGGGCATTCGGCAAGCAGCGTTGCGCCGAATGCCGGCCGCGATCAATAGCAATAGCTGCCGCAGCCGATGTCGCGCTTCTCTTCCTGGATGATCGGGCCGCGCGTCTGCGTCTGGCCGCGCACGAGATTGTCGCGGGCCGCCGGCAGGTCGAAGTTCGGCGTATCGCCGCCGAGCCTGTCGAATCCGATCTCGAAGCGCGAGGCGTCGGAATTGCTCGGCTGTTTCTTTACGCCGCCGCGCTGCGCCGGATTGCTGGTGACGCGCGCCGTGATCTGCGCGAGAAAATTTGGATCGACGCGGGTCGGCGGCGAGGGCGGCGCGTTGAAATCCGTGACGACCGTTTCGAAGCCCGAGCGCAACAGCCTCACCGTTCCGCCGCCATTGCTGACATTGACGACGCCGTAGTGATGGATGACATGCAGCCGCCCGGCGCTGTCATAACCCACCGAGGCGACGCCGCCACGCACGCCGATCGTCGCGGCCGGTGTCTTGATCGTCATGCCGTTGCCGTGGCTCACCTTGCCGCCGACGAAGCGCAGCGCGCCGCGCGTCATCGAGGTCGTCATCTGGCCGGCGCCTGAGCCGGGATCGAACACGAATCTGTCGATCGTGACGTCGGAATTGCTGCCGATGTTCAGAGCCGAGGAATCCTTGAAGGCGATCTGCGCGGAGCCTTTCGCGTCAGTGCGAATGCGTTCGCGCTGGACGACGCCGGCGCCGACCTTTAGCCCGCGCCGCGCGCCGCCCGGCGGTTCGCTCGTCGCGTCCTGATTGGCCGCGCCGACGGCGCCCACCGTCTGCGCCAAGGCTGCGCCCGCGAATATCGGCATGAGCGCTGCGAGAAATATCAGGCGGAAGTTCATGGCCGTCCCCCTCAGAAGCGCAGCGTCGGGCCGATCAGGCCGGACCAGGCGCTGGCGCGATAATTCGGCAGGTTCGAATTGTTGCGCATGTATTGAACGAGCGCGGCGACGCCGAACATTTTCGTGATCGGCATGTCGAACTGCGATCCCACGCGAATCTGGCGATCCACCCGCACGACCAGGGGATCGACGAACAGGTCCGCCGCGCTGAAGCGCGTCTCGGTGTAGCGGACGAACGGCGTCGCCGACCAACGCCAGCCGATCAGCTCGGAAGGCGGATCGAATTCGATGCGCGCGGAGCCCTCGAGCCCGAAGCGGCGCGACGTCAACGTGCTGGTGTAGGAGGAATTGCGCCCGAACAGCGCCTTGCCGTCGAATGTCAGGCGGTCTGTCGCTCTCCAGCGCGCGGCGAGACTGCCCGTCCACTGGCTGCCGGTGTTGAGCGTCGAGGCGACTTCGAGGAATCGGCTCGTCGCCGCGATGTTGAGATGGCGCCATTCGACGCCCGGTTCGATCTGGAACGAATCGCCGATCGGGAAGCGCGCCGTCACGCCGCCGCCGATCGAGGAGCCGAGCCGCCCGAGCGCCATCGTAGCGTAGGACGCGGCGGCATAGGGACGGATCGAGGCGCCGGGCAGGGCCTCGGGGGCGAGCGCGAGACGCGGCCCGGTCGTCGCCTCCACCAGCACGGAGCTCAATTCGCCGAAAGCGAACTGCGACGTGCCGATGCCCGCGAAGCGAGATTCCCAGGTATCGCCGCGCTGGTTCTCGAAATCGTAGACATGCCTGACTTCGCCGAGCGCCGTGAGATTGACGCCGCCGCGCTGGTAGTAGGGGCCGGGGTTCGGGATGTCCGCGCCATTCGACCGGATCAGGCCGAAGACGGGCGCGAGCGGCACGTTCGAACTGTAGCCGACGCCCAGCTGCAGCACGCCCGACAGGCGCGAGGGCTCCAGTTCCTTCTTCGTCGCCGGCAGCATGATCTCGATGCGCGCGCGCAGATCGGGTTCGAGACCCGGCGTCTGCAGCGCGTCCTCGAAATAGCGCTGCGCCATGTCCCAGGACTTGAGCCTGTAGTAGAGGGCGCCGAGTTCGTATTTCGCGCGCGTCAGGTTCGGGTTGAAGAACAGGGCGCGTTCGAGCGCGGCGATCGCCGCCTCGTAGTCGCGCGCTTCCACCGAAGCGTGCGCATAGGCGAAATTGGCGTCATGATCGGCGGGATTGGCGAGAATGCGCGGCAGCAGCGTCGACTGATCGGCGATCACCGATTGCGCCTGCGCGGCGCCCGCCGCCAGCATCAGCGCCAGCGCGCTCGCGTAACCAGAGACGCCACGCCGCCCGCGCGCGCCAAAAAGGTTCTTCCCGTACATCGCAACCCCCACCGCGACGGCTGAACGCCGACCAGCGCGCCGCGCGGCTATCCTAACCGCAGGCCGGCGGTGTGGAACCGGCCAAATCACAGGCAATGCGAGGATTTCACGAGACATGTGGCAAGTCTGACACAAATCCCGGCCCCGTCCGTGCGTCGCGGCACGTGACTGTCGCCGCTGCGGCGAGCCGTTACAATCCGACGAAACCAACGGATCGTTCCCATGGCCTCGCTCGCACATATCTTCGCGCAACCCTGGTTTTTCTGGGCGCTCGGCTCGGCCGGCTTCGCGGCGCTGACCGCCGTCTTCGCCAAGGCCGGCGTGGCGCAGATCGATTCGAGCCTCGCGACGCTCCTGCGCACGCTGATTGTCGTGCCGCTGGCCGCGGCCGTCGCCTGGCTGTCCGGCGGCTTCGCCTCGGCAGGCGCGATCCCCGGCCGCGCCTGGCTCTTTCTGGCGCTGTCGGGGCTGGGCACCGGCGCCTCCTGGCTCTGCTATTTTCGCGCGCTCCAGCTCGGAGAGGCCGCGCGCGTGGCGCCCGTCGACAAGCTCTCGGTCGTGCTGGTCGCGATCTTCGGCGTGCTGTTTCTCGGCGAGAGCCTGAGCGGCAAGAACTGGGCGGGCGTCGCGCTCATCCTAGTCGGCGTGCTGCTGGTCGCGATGAATGACTGAGTAGACAGGCGTCGACGTTCCTATTATGTTCTCATTCTGTCGCGGAGTGAGTCGCATGATGAAACTGTACTGGGCCCCCGGCACGCGCAGCCTGCGCACGCTCTGGATGCTCGAGGAGGCCGGCGTCCCCTATGAGCGCGTGCTCGTCGACATCCGCAACGGCGGCCAGAACGATCCGGCCTTCCGCCGTATCAACCCCATGGGCAAGGTGCCGGCTTTCGAGGACGGCGCGGCCCAGCTCGCCGAAAGCGCGGCCATCTGCGCCTATATCGCCGAACGTTGCCCGGAGGCGGGCCTCGCGCCCAAGCTCGGCGACCCCTTGCGCGGCCGCTATTTCCACTGGCTGTTCTTCGAGCCCGGCTGCATCGAGCCGGCCTTCGCCCAGAAGTTCGCGAATTTCGAACTGCCGACGACGGCCGCCGGCTGGGGTGATTTCACGCGAGTGTTCGACGCGCTCGAGACCGCGTTGCAGAAGGGTCCGTGGATCCTCGGCGACAAATTCTCGGCCGCCGACGTGATGATCGGCTGCGACCTGCTGTTCGGCGTCGAACGCTTCAAGATCGTCGAACCGCGACCGGTCTTCGCCGCCTATCTCGAACGCTGCCACGCGCGGCCCGCGCTGCAGCGGGCGATGGCGATCGATGCGGCGGGATGAGGAGGGAGAGACGGCATA
>JAGRKN010000121.1:5819-10350 GCA_020442275.1 Rhodoblastus sp.
TTTCGCCTCGCGACGGCTGCGCCGCCGGGTTCGGGCCTCTAGACTCCCGGCGTGACCGATCCCAACCAACGCCTGTTCCTCGATGTCGCACAATCCGCGCTAGGCCGCCCATGGCGGCCGCGTCTGGACATTGCCGGCGAGCAGCGCGCGCTCGCCATCGTCCAGCGCCATGGTCTCTCCGACATTTTGGCCCGCGTGCTGGCGGGCAGGGGGATCGGCATCGACGAGGCCTCCGCCTATCTCGATCCCACCCTCCGCGAACTCATGCCCGACCCCTCGTCCCTGCGGGACATGGACGCCGCCGTCGAACGCCTCGTCCGCGCCGTCACACAGAAGGAGACCGTCGCCATCTTCGGCGACTACGACGTCGACGGGGCCTGTTCGGCCGCGCTGCTCGCGAGCTTCCTCCACGCCAGCGGCGTCCCGCACCTCGTGCGCATTCCCGACCGCATTTTCGAGGGCTACGGCCCGAACGCCGAGGCCATCAAGGAACTTCGCGCAGCGGGCGCGAGCCTGCTCGTCACCGTCGATTGCGGCACGACCTCGCACGAGGTTCTGGCGGGCGCGAAAACGCTCGGGCTCGACGTCATCGTCCTGGACCACCATCAGGCGCCCGAAAACCTGCCGGACGCGCTTGTCGTCAATCCCAACCGGCAGGACGATCTTTCGGGGCTCGGCGCGCTTTGCGCGGCTGGCGTCGTGTTCATGGCGCTGGTCGGCCTCAACCGCGCGCTCCGCGGCATGGGTTTCTGGACGGCCTCGCGGCCAGCGCCGGACCTGTTGCAAGACCTCGATCTCGTTGCGCTGGCGACCGTCGCCGATGTCGCGCCGCTGACCGGCCTCAACCGCGCCTTCGTGGTCAAGGGCCTCTCGGTCTTGCGCGCGCGAAAACGGCGTGGGCTGGCGGCGCTGATGGACGTGGCGCGCCTGGTCGGCCCGCCGCAGGCCTGGCATTTGGGCTTCCTGCTCGGCCCGCGCATCAATGCGGGCGGACGCATCGGCGACGCCGCGCTCGGCGCGAAACTGCTGCTGACCGAAGACCCGGCCGAGGCCGAGAGAATCGCGGCGGAACTCGACCGGCTCAATCACGAGCGCCGCGCGATCGAATTGGCGACCGTCGAAGCCGCGCAAGCCGAAGCCGATATGGCGCTTGGACAGAGCGGGCAGGGCGCCGCCGTGGTGGTGGCGGGCGAGGACTGGAGCCCCGGCATCGTCGGCCTCGTCGCCTCGCGCCTGAAAGAGAAGTTTCAGCGCCCGGCCTTCGCCATCGCGCTCAACGGCAGGACCGGCACGGGCTCGGGCCGCTCGATCGCCGGCGTCGACCTCGGCTCCGCCGTCCGCGCCGCTGTCGAGGCCGGCATTCTGGTCAAGGGCGGCGGCCACGCAATGGCCGCGGGAATCACTGTATCGCGTGAAAAACTCGGCGAGTTCCGCGCGTTCCTCGAGGACAAGCTGGCGACAAAGGTCGCCGCCGCGCGTGAAAAAGACGCGCTGTTGATCGATTCGGCGGTCACGGCCGCCGGCGCGACGCGCGACCTCGTTCACGCGGTCGCCGCCGCCGGCCCGTTCGGCGCGAGCGCGCCGGAGCCGGTGTTCGTCCTGCCGCGCCATCGAATCACGAATGTGATGCCGGTCGGCGAGGATCATTTGCGCGTCGCGGCGCAAGCGGCCGGCGGAGCGCGGCTGGACGCCATGGCGTTCCGGGCGAGCGCGTCGGGCCTTGCCGAGGCCTTACCGGCCCTGAATGGCGGATCGGCGCATCTCGCGGTCACCCTTTCGCTCGATCACTACGGCGGCCGCGAGCGCGTCCAGGCCCGCATCCTCGATGCCGCGCGCGCCGAGTGAGCGCCCGCGATTTTTCGTCCGAGTACGTTGCCAGCGGCGTCGCAGCGCCGTATAAGCGCGCCGTTCGCTCGCGCGAGCCCGCGCCCATCGTCTAGCGGTCTAGGACGTCGCCCTTTCACGGCGAAAACAGGGGTTCGATTCCCCTTGGGCGCGCCAGATTCTTCAAGAATTTTCCCGCGTCTCCGGCTTGCCGTCTGCGTTGCGCGCGAGTTGCGTGCGAGGGATGTGCCAATGCACACTCGCGCCACGCGCCGCTCGCCCTAGAATTGTCATGCGCAGAACGAAGGCTGGGCGAGTCGCACTATCCGTCCAGACCTTCGACGGAGGCGAGAACGATGCGCGGAGCAGGTCTCGTACTGGCGTGTTCGATTGTCATTGCCGCTGCGAGCGTTCCCGCGCGACTTCTTGCTGCGCCGGTGGACCGGACGGCTTGGCTGGATCGTGTCGAGCGGGCG
Organism: Rhodoblastus sp.; assembly: GCA_020442275.1. Taxonomy (GTDB): domain Bacteria; phylum Pseudomonadota; class Alphaproteobacteria; order Rhizobiales; family Beijerinckiaceae; genus JAJXWB01. The sequence goes on from JAGRKN010000121.1 coordinate 8,120, forward strand.
CGGGCCGGCTATCAGGCCTTCGCTCGCAAAGCGCGTCTCGCCGTCGAGGCGCCCGCCTGGCGGGAGCCGACGCCGCCCCTACGCGATCCCACCTTGCGCGATGGCGATATCATTGTGCGCAGCAACGGTCTCGTCGTATTCCGGGAGGCCGGCTCGACGTCGCCTGCGCCGCCAGCAATCGTGCCGCTTGTCATTTCCCGCGGGCGCGCCCATGCGCGCGAGCTCTCGGAGATCGCGCGATCTCTGCCAATGTGGCGCGGCGGCCTTGTTCAGCGCGCGACAGCCGAGGTTGACTGAGCGCCCCGCGTGTTCGTATCCGGGGCGCATGCAATATCCCATCCCTTCCAACGACACGCCCGTGCGGGGCATCCGGCGACCGTGAGGGACCGTGTGCACCCAGGCGCCGTCCTGCGGCGTCTTCTCCACAGCGAGGCGAGCGGCGGCGTCGTGCTCATGGCGAGTGCTGCGGCCGCGCTCGCGGTCGCCAATTCCGCATGGGCGCCCGCCTATCTCCACGCGCTGGAAACCTACATCGGCCCTTTGAGCCTGCTTCACTGGGTCAACGACGCGCTGATGGCGTTGTTCTTCCTGCTGGTCGGCCTCGAGATCAAGCGGGAGATGATCGGCGGCGAATTGTCGACCTGGCGGCGGCGCGCCTTGCCGGGGTTGGCGGCCGCCGGCGGCATGGCCATCCCGGCGCTGGTCTATCTCGCCGTCGCGGCGGACAGCGCCGTTCATGCGCGCGGCTGGGCGATCCCGGCCGCGACCGACATCGCCTTCGCGCTCGGCGTACTCGCGCTGCTGGGCTCGCGCGCGCCGGCGTCGCTAAAAGTCTTTCTCGCCGCGCTGGCTATCATGGACGATCTCGGCGCGGTCTTGATCATCGCCGCGTTCTATACTTCGGGCCTGGCCATGCCGATGCTCGCCGGCGCCGGGCTCTGCGTGGCCGCGCTGTTCGCGCTCAACCGCTTCAGGGTCGGCGCGCTCTGGCCCTATCTCGCGCTCGGCCTGCCGCTCTGGTACTTCGTTCACGCCAGCGGCGTCCATGCCACCATCGCCGGCGTTCTGCTGGCGGTCTTCATCCCGCTCGAACAGCCGAACGAGGAAGGGCACGAACATTCGCCGCTGCACCGGCTCGAACATGCGTTGGCGCCGTGGGTCGGTTTCGTCGTCACGCCGATCTTCGGTTTCGCCAACGCCGGCGTCTCGTTCGAGGGCCTGACGGTGCAGAGCCTCGGCCATCCCGTCACGCTGGGCGTTGCCGCCGGTCTCTTCCTCGGCAAGCAGATCGGCGTCTTCCTCGCCTCGTGGCTCGCGGTCGTGTTGCGTCTCGCCAGCCGCCCGCCGGGCGCGAGCTGGCTCCAGCTCTATGGCGTCTCGCTGATCTGCGGCGTGGGCTTCACCATGAGCCTGTTCATCGGCATGCTCGCCTTTCCGCCCGAACAGGAGCTGATGGACGAGACCAAGATCGGCGTTCTCGTCGGCTCTCTGGCCTCAGCGCTCGTCGGCGCGCTCGTTCTGCTGGCTGCCAAGCCTGCCGGCGGAACGCGCGCGCCCTCTAAAGCGATCCGTACCTGAACGGATTCGGCGCCGCCGGCCGTCAGGCCGCCCGCCCCTTGAGATCGTAGGCGTCGGCCGCCTCGACACGCACATCGACAATGTCGCCGGGCCGCAGGCGCCGCGACGAGGCGATGTGGATTGCGCCGTCGATCTCGGGCGCGTCGGCCATCGTGCGCCCCTTGGCGACGCTCGGCCCGACCTCGTCGACAATGGCCTTCACGCGCTTTCCGATTTTTTCCCGCGAGATCTTCGCCGAGACCTTTTGCTGCGTCTCCATCAGCCGCTTCCAGCGCGCCTTCTTCACCTCGGGCGCGACGGGTTCGAGACCGAGATCATTGGCCGGCGCGCCCGCCACCGGCTCGTATTCGAAGGCGCCGACACGATCGATCTTCGCCTCGGCCAGGAAATCGGTGAGCTGCCGGAAATCCTCCTCCGTCTCGCCGGGGAAGCCGACGATGAAGGTCGAGCGGATCGCGAGATCGGGCACGTCGCGCCGCCATGTGCGGATGCGCTCCAGCATGGTCTCGTGATCGCCCGGCCGCTTCATCGCGCGCAGCACGCGCGGGCTCGCGTGCTGAAAGGGAATGTCGAGGTAGGGCAGAATCTTGCCATCCGCCATCAGGCCCAGAACCTCGTCGACATGCGGATAGGGATAGACGTAGTGGAGCCGC
>JAGRKN010000122.1 GCA_020442275.1 Rhodoblastus sp.
GTCAATGACCAATACCTGCACCCCGATCGCTCCCATGATCCGCAATGCCGCCTGTTCCATCTGCGCAATGTCGGCGCGGGATCGCTGCGGTGCGCCAAGAAGCGTGAGCAGTTCGGAATAGAACCGTCGCTCGCCCGGTCTGCTGGTCATCTCCATGGCGAGGACCGGAGTTTTCAAGGCGCCGGACACTTGATCGAACCGCGGCGGGTGCTCGTCCCTGAATCGCTTCATGATCATTGTCTTGCCCATGCCACTGTCGCCGTAGATCGCAATCGACGGCATCCGTGTTCCTCGCGGATGGTCGAGAAGCTTGGTCAGGCGGTCGAGAGCTTGCTTTGCGCGAGGGTAGAGCACCCACCGACGCGAACGTATTGCTCGAATTCGTCTTTCATCGCTTTCCGCGAGCAGTGAGGCGGCCGCGGGCGTCAGATGCGTGATCTTGTCATTCATTTCAGCTCAATCCGTCTCCTCGACAAAGGGTACGGGTTTGCTGGAATCGACGCCGCGAAGCGAGCCCAGCCCCGCCTTCTCCACCGACGATTTTGCTTTGCCGGATTTTCGGCGGCGAGCAGTGCCCGTCTTTTTGGTCGCGGCGTCAATGAGCTCCCGTTGCGCCATGGCAGTGCGCATGATGGCGCGCACGTCGACTTCTTGGCGACCTTTGGCGAGCAATGCGCGCCGTGCGGCCAAGACCTCGCGCAGTGTCACCGACGGCAGCGTGACGTCGGCGTATCGGGCCTCGACATAAGTTCCCGAAGGCCGTCGAACATAGACGCGCGCAAGGTCCCGCGGATCGTATTTCACGAGCAGTCGGTGGCCGGAACGTCCGAGATCGGCGCTCAGCGCAGGCGACCAGTAGCGAAGCCCGAAGAGATGAATTCCAGTCGGCCGCAGCGTCCGCTCTTCTTCCGGTAGAAATGTCAGCCAAAACCGCATCCGATCCTCCGGTAACCGAAGGGGTATCTCCCCCTCGCGTTCTCGCCATACTGCAATCGGCGGCCGTCTCAGGCTCGCGTGGATCGAATGATGATAGGCGCCGACGATCTCAAGCGCGATATAGCGCTCGAGTTCCCTCATCGTCAGCGCGGCGTGTCGCTTGGAATCGTATTCGCCGAGTTCATCAGCATTGCTGAACGTTGTCCCAGGGAGAAGGTGCAGTGCGCCCATCTGAGTGCCGATCAGACGCTCGATATGGCCGCCGAAATGCGGTTCGCCGGGTGGACGCCAGTCGATCGCGATTCCTGCATCTTCGCATCCTCTTTTGAATGCCCGGCTGCGAAAGTCGGCGCCGTTATCAACCTTCAGCGTTTCCGGCAGACCGGCGACCGGCCATTGTTCATCGATCTGGCGTTCTCGTAGCCATGCCGACTTGTCGAATACCGAATGCAGAAGGCATAGGCTGGTCGACAGACGCGAAGGCGCCTCCATCGTGAGGTAGAAACCTGTCACCATGCGACTGCATACGTCCACTGCCAGCGTGAGCCACGGCCGGCCGATTGGCAGACGTGTTTCCTCGTCGACGACAAAGACATCCACCTTAGTGTGATCGATCTGAACGATATCGAGCGGCCGTGATGCGCGAAGCTCTCCCGGAGTCGCTTTGGTCGCGGCGACAATCCTTCGTTCGCCGCGACGAACTGCGCGCTTCGCGAGAGCGATATCCTCGAGGCGAGCCTTGATCGTTCGACGATGGGGCGGTTTCAGACCGGCCGCGACGCAGTTGACCTGGATCTCGCGAACCAGACGCGAGAAACGAGGACGCGTCATCGTGAGGAAGAATTTTTCGATCGCCGTTCGTATGATCGCTTCACGTCGTTCATCCAGAATGCGGTGGCCGTCCGGGCGTCCACGCTTGCGATTCACCAGGGCCGTGACGGTTCCGCCGGAGTGGAACACCTTGATCAGGCGGTAGGCCGTCGCCACGCTCACGTCGAGTTCATTCGCGAGGGCGGCAATATCGCCGGGCGAGGCGCCGCGCTCTCGACGCTTCAGGAACCTGCGAATGAGGTCGGTACGCCGCCGCGCGATCTCCCATTGCTTCTCGTCGATCTCGTCGGGAAATGGATCATGCATCAGAGTTCGCTGGGGTCATTTTGCAAAAGCGTGATTCTCACATTAACTGCCAGAGTCGACGCATATTTATCAGATTAAGTGCCCATTCTCAAATTAAATGCCCAATTAGACGGTTGTTTTTGTTGATAAGGGCCTCGCGTAATTAAAGGGCAACCGACA
>JAGRKN010000123.1 GCA_020442275.1 Rhodoblastus sp.
TAATTAAAGGGCAACCGACAGCTGCTGTGCAAGCTGGAAGGCTTGCCGGACATGTCGATCAAGATCGTTTGAGCCGATTGGGGATCGCCCGGTCGCGCGTTCACTGCGGCGTACGGCCGGCGATCGCGCCCGTCGCGAAGGCGATGGTCGCGGCGGCCGACAGCGCGTCGGCGTGGGCCTTGGCCTTCGCGACGCGGGCCTGCAGAAGCCCGTTCTGCGCGGCTGCGACGTCGGTGAATGTTCCCAAGCCCTGCTTGTAATAGTCGCGCGCCGCGGCAGCGGTGACGCCGGCCGCGCTCGTGAGCTCGGACGCCGCTGCATGGACCGCGAGGCTCGTGCGCAACGTGTCGTAGGCGACGACGATCTGCCGCGCGCCGTCGTTCTGGATCTGCGCGAATTCCTGCTCGGCCGCATCGGCCTGCGCTTGCGCCGATTTCACCTGCGCGTCGCGCAGGCCGCCATCGTACAGCGGCATGGTCACGCCGAGCATGACATTGAGGTTGGGCGCATTGACGCGCGCGCGCGTATCGAGGCCGAGCAGGTTGTCGCGCACGTCGACAACGCCGATGTTGCGGCTGCCGGACGCCGTCAGCGCAACGCGCGGCAGCAGGTCGGATTGCGCGCGATCGACATTGTGGCGGTCGGCCTTCATGCGCGCGAAGGCGGCGGCGACGTCCGGCCTGCGGCGCAGCGCCTCCTCCACCAGACGGTCGAGGTCGCCGGAAATCGCACGCGGCAGCGGGCGACCGGAGGAATCCGCGACCTGCATCTGCGTGGTCGGCGACACGCCCATCGCCCGCAGCAACGAACGATAGGCGTCGAGCGCGATGCCTTCTGACTGCACGACGGCGAGCTGCGCCTGCGCGGCTTGCTGGCGCGCCTGCGCGACCTCGATAGTGGTCGCGATGCCGCGACCGAGGCGCGACCGCGCGGCGTCGTGGATCACGTTGGCGTTGACGCGCGTCTCCCGCGCAATCGCAAGCTGCGCGCGCGCCGCGCTGAGCTGATAATAGGCGATGGCGACGTCGTAGATCAGCTTCTGGTGCGCGGCGGTGAAGCCGGCGTTGGCGGCGATAGACAGTTCGTTCGCCGCCGCGACGGTAGCCGCGCGTCCGCCGAAATCGAACAAGAGCCACTTGGCCGTCACCGCTGGCACGAACTCGCGCGCGCGCGTCGAGATCGTGCGCGGGATGATGTTCTGGGAGCCGCCGAGCGAGATGTTGAGCGCCGGCGCGCCCGTGCTCGAAATGTCGACGCCGGGGTTGGTCTGCGACGTATATTGGTAGCCGACGATTGCATCGGCGGAGATCGCCGGCAGATAGGTCGCGCGCGCCATGCCGACCGCGAGCGCCGCCTGCCGCGCCCGATCCCAGGCCGCGCGCGTGACGGGATTGCGCGTCTGCGCGATGTCGATCAGCTCCGGCAGGCCGTAGACGCGCTTGGCGTCTATGTCGGCTGACGGCACGACGATCGGCATCGCGTCGTTCGCCGGCAGCGTAAATTCGCGTCCGCTCGTCCTGGCCGCGGCGGCGGGCTCTTCGGTCGACTGCGGCGCCGGGTCTTGCGGGCTTGCCGGCGCGAGCGACAGGCTGTCCGAGGCGCATCCGGCGAGTATCGACATGACGCAGGCGCCGGCGATGCGGGCGAGCCGGGGATGTGATCCCGCCTTCGCAATCCTCCGCATCCGCATCGACAATACCTTCCGCACGACGTCACGCCACCCGAGCCAGCGTTTCGATCCGCCGGGAGATCGTCCCGTATAGCGCGATCCGGCGCCCTGCCGCCAGCAAGGCGGAGACAGGCGCGCCGGGCGCCAGCGACTCCAGCACGGCGTCGGGCGATGCGGTCCAGGCAGGCGCGGCGGCGCCCTGCTCCTGTGCGGCCCCGTAGGCCGCAAGCCAGTCGGCCGCGGCCGTCTCGAAATCCCTGGCGGCGCCGGCGGTCGCCTCGGGCAGCGCGTCGTTCCATTCGGCCCTCGCGAGTTCCGGCAGCAGCGCAATCTCGGACGACAGCCCCTCGATGGCGGAGATCGAATGATCCGCCGCCCTGCCCTGCGTCGCCGCGCCCGCTTCGAACAGGCGCAGTTCCGAGATGCGCCGGGCTTCGCCGATCTGGCTGCGGGCGGTTTCGATGGCGCGCGCATCCCGTGCGGGATCGCGCAGGAAGGCGCCAAGCGTACGGGCCGCAGCCGCGCGCAGCCGCGCGATGGAATCGTCGACGCCGACCGGCCAGAGCGTCGTGAACACGACGCTCATCACGACATTGCCGAGCAGGATGCCGAGAATACGATCGCGCGCTGCCACAAGATCGACGCTCGGGCCGAAGCCGTGCAGCACGATCAGGAAGAAAGCGAGCGCAATCTGCCAGCCCATGTAGGAAATCCGCTGCGTGCCGGCCGAGATCCACGCAGCACCGAAACTGACCGCGCCCACGAGCAGCGCGAGCTGGCCGATGTCGGTCATGTGCGGCGTGAGGGTCAATGTAGCCCCAACGCCGATGGCCGCGCCGATCAGGCAGCCGACGATGCGCAGTGTCAGCTTGTGGATCGTCTCGCCGACGCTGGAGAGCGCCACGAAATAGCAGGTCACGAGCGCCGTATGGATGCCGAACCAGTTGAGGCCGGTGTAGATCGCGTAGCAGATGAAGGCCGCGAGCGTCGTCTTCAACGCGAAGCGGACGTGGTCGGGATTCGAGAAAGCGTCCTCGGCGAGCAATGGAGCCTTCGCCGCGACCGTGCGGACGCCGTCGAAAGCCGGCGAATTCGCGAGCTCGATGCGCCGCAGCGCCGAGGCCAGCGGATCGACGGAAACGCCGTCGTGCGGCGCCGCTGTCTCTGTCCCATCCGCCACTGCGGCGGCCAGTGCGCGAAGGCGTCGCGCCTGCGCCTCGCGTATGCCTGTCGTTTCCTGCGCGGCCGCCGCTTCGGCGACAGCGAGAAGATCGTAGGCGCGATCGAGCAGGGTCTCGAGCCGCGCCCGCGCCCGCGCGCGGCCTGAAAAGAACAGATAGGCGGTCTTGCGACGCTCGCGCGCCTGCACAGCGTCCGCTTCCAGCAGGCTCCGCGCCCGCGCCCGCGCGCCGGCTGCGTCGTCGAGCAGGTCGGCTGTCGCTTCCAGCCGCTCGACCACGGTGCGCCGCAGACGCTTGTGCGCGCGCGGGCCGGCGATGGCGTTGACCACGACGAGCAGCGCCATCGGGATCGCCACCACCTGCCAGAGGTAGAGAATGCCGCGCACCAGCAATTCGGGAACGGGCACGTCGTCGAACAGCGTCATCACCAGCGCCAGCACGAAGCCGGCGGCGCTCGCGACCGGACCGAGCGACGAGGCGTGGGCGAAGAACATGCCCGCGAAGGTGAAAGCGAGCATCAGGCACATGCGCGCCAGCGGCTCGTCCGCCGACGCCATGAGGAACACGAGGCCGATGGCGATGCCGACGGTTGCGCCGACGATCAGCTTGAGCCCCATCGCGACGCTGGCCGCGGCATCCTCGCGCGTCGCGAAAAAGGCGAGATAGCAGGCGACGGCCGCTTCCGGCGTGCCGCTGGCCATGCAGACGATCGTGGCGAGCGCGCAGACCATCGCGATGCGGAAGGCGAAATCCGCGCGGCCGGGATAGGCCGAAAATTCGCCGCGCAGCGCGCCGAGCGGCTCAGCGGCCAGCTTTGTGGTCAGCGGCATGTTCGGCCTCGCCCGAGAGCACGACGACCGCCGAAGCCCCGATGCGCATCAGATCGTCAGGCGGATCGATCAGGCGGACGGAGACGGGATAACGCCGCGCGACCCGCACCCAGTTCAGCGAGCGCGAGACGAACGGAAGCCCCAGCAGATTGGCGCTCTCGTCGGAACGCACGCCCCAGCCGACGCCCTCCACCTCGCCGCGGATCACGCGCTTGCGATCGGACATCACGTAGACGTTGGCCGGCGCGCCGATCTTGATGGCGGCGAGGTCGGTCTCGCGGAAGTTGGCGACCGCCTCCCAGCGCGCCGTGTCGATCAGCGTGCCGACCGTCTGGCCTGTGACGACATATTCGCCGGCGGCGAGCCGGAAGCCCGTGGTCTTGCCGTCGAACGGCGCGCGCACGACCGTATTGGCGAGGTCGCGCTCGGCCAGCGCCACGGCGGCGGTTGCGGCGGCGAGCTGCGCCTGCCGCGTATCGAGCGTGCCGATCACCTGATTGGCCCCGCTGGACTGGCTCAGCGCCTGCTGCAAGGTCACTTGCGCGTCGTTGCGCGCGGTGCGGGCCTGATCGACCTGCTGCGCGGTGACATATCCCTTCGGCAACAGAGGCGTCAGCCGGTCGAGCGATTGCTGCGCCAGCGCGAGGTTTTCGCGCGCGCGCTTGATCTGCGCGTCCGCCACGGCGGCGTTGGCGCGTTCGCCGGAAATGTTGCGGCCGCCCTGCTTCACTTCGGATTCGGCGGCGGCGGCCTCCGCGCGGGCTTGCTCCAGCCGCAGCCGATAGGGTTCGGGATCGATCTCGAACAGCGCGTCGCCCTGCTTCACGGTCGCATTGTTGGCGGCGTGAACTGCGATCACGCGTCCTGGAACGGTCGGCGAAATATGCACGATGGGCGCATCGATCTCTGCGGCGTCTGTGCTCGGGCGCTGGTCGACCCAGACGGCCGTCCGCCAGACGGCGACGGCTGCGCCGGCGATGGCAAGGATGGCGATGAGGCGCGCGGTCGACCGGCGGAGGCCCTCGTTCATCACGGCGCGCCCCCGTACCAGAGCCGCCATGCGCCGAGCGCGACCAGAACAGCGAGCGCGAGGTAGACCAGCAGCCGCGCTGGCAGGAATTCGTCGACGCCGGTCTTCACGAAGATGACGCGGCAGACGATCGCGCCGACCACGCCGAGCAGCGCGCAGGCGATCCAGGCTGGAAAGAAGGATCCGAAAATCGGGATCGACGGGGCCGCCGCGCCGGCGCTGCAGCCCGAAAGCAGGCCGCAGAGCAATGCTATGCCCGCAAGTCCGGTTCCTGTCGCGCCCCGTTCGCCCATGCGCCTGCCTAGCAGAAACCGGCGCCCGCCTCCAAGCCGGCCTGTGGGAAGGCGCGTAGCCGCCCGCTTAGCCAAATCTTATAGGGCCAAATCCAATCGAAATCGGTTCCGCCGCCGGCTGCGTGATAATCCGGGACCAAAGACAAGCGCGCGATCCGGCGCGGCAAGAGGGAGCATCTGCGTGTCGAGCGAACTCACCGGCGTTTCGTCGATGGCGACGAAGCAGATTCTCGCGGAGCTCGTCGCCTCCTACAGCGCACAGACGGGTCGGCGCGTCGCGATCGAATCCATCGGCGGCGTCGACGCCGCCAAGCGCGTTCGCGCCGGCGAGGCCTTCGACGTCGTTCTGCTCGCGCAGGATGCGATGCAGAAGCTCGAAGCCGAGGGATTTCTGGCGGCCGACGGCTGCGTCGACTTCGCCCGCTCGCCGATCGCGGTCGCCATTCCCGCCGGACGGCCGCAGCCGGGTCTCGCCAATGAGGCCGAGGTGCGCAGCGCGGTCGAGCAGGCGCAGACCATCGGCTTCTCGACCGGGCCGAGCGGCGTCTATCTGACGAAGCTGTTCGAGAAATGGGGGCTGGCGGACAAGGTCGCCGACCGGCTCGTGAAGGCGCCGCCGGGCGTGCCGGTCGCCGCGCTGATCGCGCGCGGCGAGGTGGCGCTCGGTTTCCAGCAACTCAGCGAGCTCGTGAACGCGCCGGGGATCGACATCGTGGGTCTGCTGCCGGACGATATCCAGCTGGTGACGACCTTCGTCGCCGGCGTCGGCGTCCATGCGCGCGATGCGGGCGCGGCGAAGGACTTTCTCGAATTCCTGATCTCGGGTCCTGCCGGCGAGGCCAAGCGCCGCCAGGGGATGCAGCCCGGCTGACCGGGGCGCTGCGTCAGATGATGCGGCGGCGGATGAAGGACGAGACGATCTCGGTGAGGATCACGACGACGAATATCACCGCGAGGATCAGGCCGACCTGGTCCCAGTAGAGATTGTTGAGCGCGTCGTCGAGCGCCACGCCGATGCCGCCGCCGCCTACGAGGCCGAGCACCGCGGATTCGCGGATGTTGATGTCCCAGCGCAGAAGCGCGACCGACCAGAAGGACGGTTCGACCTGCGGCCAGTAGCCCTTCGCGAGGATCATCGAACGCGGCGCGCCGGTGGCGGTCAGCGCCTCTACGGCAATACCGGAGGCGGCGGGAGGCCCCTGTCTATGCGCTGAGGCCGACGCCGCGAGCCCTCGAACCGATTGGAGGCACTGGGAACGAAGAAACGTCTAGCTGTGGAGCCTCAACAGGTTGTCCTCGGTCAGACCGAGGCGGCTGATCGGCGGTTTTGATTTTATCGCGCTGTGCGGGCGATGCCAGTTGTATCGATGCAGCCAGATCGGCAGTTCGGCGGCGCGTCGGTCCGAATGCGGATAGGCCTGCGCGTAGGCCCATTCGCGGAGCGCGGTTTGGATGAAGCGCTCGGCCTTGCCGTTTGTCTTCGGGGTGTACGGCCTGGTTCTGATGTGGCGGAGCCCCAGGTCGCGACAGGCCTGCCGGAAGGCGAGGGATCTGTAGCACGAGCCGTTGTCGGTCATGACGCGCTGCACGACGACGCCGAGCGTCGCGTAGTAGGCGACGGCGGCCTTCAGGAAGGCGACGGCGCTTTCCTTTCTCTCGTCGGGCAGGATCTGGCTGAAGGCGACGCGCGAAGCGTCGTCGATGCAGACGTGAACGAACTCCCAGCCGACGCCACGACTATTGCTCTGGCCGGTGCGGTCGCCGGTGATGCGATGGCCGACCTGCTCGAACCGGCCGAGCTTCTTGATGTCGATGTGGATCAGTTCGCCGGGCTTCTCGCGCTCGTAGCGGCGCACGGGTTCGGCCGGTTCGAGCGCCGCGATCCTGTTGAGGCCGAGCCGCTTCAGGATGCGGCTGACGGTCGCCGGCGAGACGCTGGTCTCGGCGGCGATCTGCTTGCCGGTCCAGCGCTGGCGCCGCAAGGCTTCGATCTGAGCGACGATCGGTTCGGGCGTCGGCCGATTGAGCTTACGCGGTCGCGACGAGCGGTCTTGCAGTCCCGACACGCCTTCGGCTTTGAAGCGCCACCACCATTTGTGCGCGGTCCGCGGGCAGACGCCTGCGGCTCGTGCAGCGGCCTCCGGCGTCTGCCCGCACTCGATCATCCGTACCAATCGCTCTCGACCGAGCGGCGTCAAACGGGCATTCTTGTGGATGTTCATCCGGTCCTCTGGAGATGCTGGAGCTTCGACAACCTCAGCTTCCCCGTTCGGGACCGGATGGACAACCTAATGAAAGCTCACAGCTAGCGCGCCGCCGCCATGTATTCCCTGATCGTCACCTGCAAACTCAACGACGTCGATCCGCAGGCCTGGCTCGCCGACGTCCTCGCCCGCATTGCAGATCATCCGGTCCAACAGCTCGACGCCTTGATTCCCTGGAACTGGAAGCAAGCCAAGTCGCCGCTGCCGCATAAATCAGAGCGGACAATCCCAATCCGCCTTACTCGCGGGGTTCACCGGACGGATACTAATGGCCCACGCGACGCGAGCCATCTTGTTGGCGAGCGCCACGGCTACGACGAGTGACGGCCGCCGGGTCAGAAGTGCTGAAGTCCAATCAGCTGAAGGCGCTCGGTGTCGCGAGAACCTCAGAACAGCTGTGGCTCCAATGATCAGGAGCCGCCTGATATAGGGATCGCCTTGCTTTGTGATGCCGCGCAACCGCTCCTTGCCGCCGCTCGAATGCTGACGAGGCACGAGGCCGAGCCAGGCGGATAGCTGGCGGCCGGATGCAAACAGTCCCGGTTCTGTCACCGTGGCGGCGATCGCACTGGCGATGATTGGGCCAATGCCAGGAATCGTCTCCAGCCGTTGGCTGACTTCGCTCGATTGATGCCACGCAAGGATGCGTTTTTCGATCTCAGCCACCCGGCTCTGGGTGTCGCGGATCTGCCCCGCAAGAAGCAGCAGGCCCTCGCGCGCTACCGCCGGCACGCCGCTGACCTCGTCCGTCCCGATCTGGATGATCAGGGTCTCTAAACCGGCTCCGCCAAGCTTCTCGATGACCCCGAACTCCGCCATGTGCGCTCGGAGAGCGTTGGCCAGCATCGTCCGCTGCCGGATGAGAAGATCGCGTGTCCTGTGCAGCAAGAGTACGCCCTGCTGTTCGGCGCTCTTCAATGGCACGAAGCGCATCGATGGACGAGAAACGGTCTCGCAGATCGCCTCCGCATCGGCGGCATCGTTCTTCTGGCGCTTAACGAACGGCTTCACGTAGGCCGGTGGGATGAGGCGCACATTGTTGTCACCTAACCCCAAAAGTTGTCTCCAGTCTCCGAAATTTTCGGGGCATAACAAAACACCGATTTCACCAAAGGCGGGCCAACAGGAAAATTCTCACGGCAAAAATCGCACGCTGCGTCCGTTAACGTTAACAAAAACCGAGCTACGGAATCCATGTCGGAATTTCGCAACTATATCGTGCTTAACGGACGGGTGAAATGCCGAATCGACTTTATATTTTTTGAGCTTGTCAGAGGTTCAGCTGTCCGAAATCGAGATGTGGAATTTCAACGTCATATTTTGGGGGGCCAGTAAGTAGTCCAAACGCGAATTCGGCTCTCTCGCGCGGTAGATATACAGGATTGTCGCGGCTTGGGCCGTAACCTCTCACTTCACGAGCCATGCGGAGTACATCGAGAGGCGACCACAGAGATCTGCAGAATACTTCCTTGGTAGATATGTAGCGCGCCTCGAATTTCTGGACCGCGGCTTCTTCTACCCAGACCATCTCGTCGTCGACACGGTCCTGGAAATCGATACGACGCTGAGCGACGAGCGCCTTGGCGACAGCGCGCGAGCACCCGAGCCTGAACCCGAGCGCATTGAAGCCCTCGTGAATTGGGTCCGGCGGCTCGGTCCAGTTCATAGCCGCCAAGATGTCCGGGAGTCCAACGACGATGCTCGGCAAACCTGACTGCGAGCGGAGCCGGCCCCGGGCCCGGATCTTGCGCTGAAGCAGAAGTGAGATCGCGTGGAACATGAAGTCGAACGAAATTTTACCTGTATACGAGGGGCGGGCTCTGGTGAGCAGGAACTCGTCGCGTTGCGCATATCCGACCGTTGGAGCGTTCCCGGCGAGCTGATCGAACCATTCATCGATGGTCGACAACAGGAAGAAGGGCTCTCGCTTGTTCGGCATGTTGGTCTCGATCAGGCGCCGATCCAGCAATTCTCGCATCTGGGATTCGCGAATTCGAAGAATGCGTGCCGCGCCCTTTGTAGAAACGCCTTCTCGAACTGCTGTAACATTTGGAAAATCGGTCTGCTGATCTAGAATGTCATAATTGCCGGCCTCGATCACATGGTTCAGATGGATGAGCCGGTCGTAGTACGCGGCCCGCTTCAAGAGGAATTTCATATCATCGCTGAATCGCGGACGATCCGGGTTCGCGTCCTCGGGCTCATCGGGCATTGCGACGCCCTCGAATAACGCCTGCCTGGCCGTCAGGGTCGTTCGCCTCAGACCCTGGCGTTCGACACGCGCGCGCAGCGGTGCGAACTGGGGGTCGAACCTGTTGTGGGCGACGAAATGGTACAGTTGCCCGAAGGCTTCCTGGGCCGACCCACTGACGCCTTGATCGGACCAGCTTTCAAATCCACGGAAATCCAGCAGTCTGTCGAGTTCGTCGTCTCTGAGAATGGCGAAGCCGGTGCGCATGCCGATGTGGGTCTGATCGGCAGCCAGAAGATCCGGGTCGACGGAGCTGTCCTCGAGCGCGAGCGCGCCGATGATCTCGAAGGTTCGCAGCGCCGTTGCAAGCGACATGGGCGCTGTGACGTCGGAGGGCTCGTTCCGCGGGAAGAACCCGAGGCGGGCCGCTATGAAGCGGGACAGGTCGATGTCGTCGGGGTCCGCGGCCGTCGTCGGAGCATTCAGCGCCAAGTCCGGCGCGGCTGCGCCGCAAGGAACGGCGTCCTCCACGCCCAGCGTCATCCACGGGAAGAAATCGCTGCGCCGATCGGAAACGTCGACCAGCACGAGGTCGTGCACGGGACAGGCGCGCACCGCCTCGACCTGCCACCACACGCGAATGTGGGGTCGAAACAAGCGGCGACCGGGCAGAGTTTCATCGTCGTCTTTCAGGCACTGGGGGCAAACGCGCCAGGGTGATCGCGCGACCCGTCGGTTGCTCAGGCGTTCGCCATGGAGTTCGACCGTGGATGCGGAGGCCCGCGTCATTGTGGATCGTTCGAAGATGTCTCGTGGCAGGTCGACGAGCGCCGCAATCTCCCCCTGCGCCTCGCCATTGTTAATGGAAGCGGTGCCGAACCGTTTCTTTCCGTAGCTCGACAGAAAGGAGCGGACGCTCGGCTTGCCGTGCAGGCACGCGAGCCGCGCCACGTACCCGTGCAGTGGTTCGTCGCAATAGGGCTGAACGCGAAGGTTGATTGTCTCTGGACCAATTCGCATTGGCTTGAGCACGAAATGGTCTGTCGACAGCATGCTCGTCTCGAGAAAGGGCTTGGGAAAGGTGCGTCAGGGATGGAAGCCGGACGGCCGAAACCGACAACGTCGGGTTCGGTTCACGACAGCCCGACGCGCAAAGCGCGGGACGCCTGGAAGGCTATTTCAATTCCTACGGCTTGGCCTGTGTCGCCCATTTCCTCTGAGACCGGACTTGGCGTCTTCGTCTTCGTCATCGTCGTCCGGGAAAGGCGAATTGGTTGATGGCGCCGCATTGGCGGGGTTTTTCTGGAGGAAAGGGTTCGTCTCGCGGTCGCGATCGCCGGTGCCCTCTCGCCACATACGGGCCAGCGTCAGATTGGAGATGGATGGGTTCCCGAATTCGAGTGCGTATTCGGCGGCTTCTCGGACAAAGCGTGCGACCTTACCGCGGTGGCCAGTGGTAGCATTATAGAAACGCAGGGGCATGTCGCCCTCGCTCAGACCCGAAGCTTTGGGGAAGTTCAGTTGTTTCTCGAGTTCTTCAAGAAGCTTCGCCATTTCTGGGTCCCCCTTGCCGATAGGCAGGATTTCGACCCGTTTCGCCCGTTTCCTCAGTTCCAAGTGAGAGTCTATGAGTTTTTTGGTTCCAGCTGGTGTTCCGGAAATGACCACGATAACTGGCCATTGTTCGTTCACGATGAGGGATTTGACCGCCATGGCGGTGTCCTTGATTTCGCCTTTGGCCTTCTTCACCAGAACATTGTGAATCTCGTCGATGATCAGGACGCGGGTGCGGTAGGCAAACAGGAGTGAGCGCACTTCGCGCCAAATCGATGGTGCGGTCGTATTTCGATAGTCTGGTTCTTCGTGACGCTTCGAAGGCTCTGGCAGAGCGATGTCCTTGATCGTGCACAGGATGTCCCATCCGAGCCCCTTAAGGGTGCAAGGAGCGTTCGCGTTGACCATGAGCAACGGACGGACCTCGCCTTCGCCGCCTGCGCCCGTGGCCTCGAGATCCTTATGCTCCCGCAGGCGTGTCAGAATGTGGGTCTTGCCGCTCTGGCTTGCGCCATAGATTGCCAGCAATTGATCGCGATTGCCATGCTTGGCCACGAACGAATTGAATATTCCGCGTGCACGCTTGTAGTCGGCGCTGGGATAATGGAGGAGATTGAGCGACGCGACTCTTTCCGCAAATTTACGTTTGTTCGGGTCTAAGTCAGTGAAATTATAGCGTTCCGGAAACCTCGCTATTATTCGATCGAGTGTCAGCTGGTTATAGCGATCTTCAGCGCTTTGTTCTTCTTCGATTGCTTTCTTGATATTCACGTCGTCCTTCATCGAAAGAGCTCCCGATCAGAATTCATCATCATCACTTGGCGGCCCCTGGCGATATTGTGCATTCGAGTTCTCGATGTCGGCCTCGATCGAGGGTTCAGCGTCCCCTAGGACTTCGATTTGGAATTCGAGCATGTGGACCTGCGGCGCGCCGCTTGCAGTCGCGGACGCGGCGGCATTTTCGGCATGAACATCTGCATCAAGGCGCCGACGCGAAACTTCTGTACGCTGGGCCTTGTCTCCCGCAGGCGACGAGCTGACGTTCTGCCGTGGATTTTCGACCGTGTCTTCGAGCGGACGAACATCGAAGTCAGGCGGGTCCTCCGACCCGGCAAACGGTTGAAGATCGGCTTCGGTGAATTTCCTGCGGCGATTTGGCGGGGCGCCGCCCTCCTGGAGGACTTGCAGCCGGGCCTTCCAGAGGGTCTTCATCCAGACGGGTTGCTTGTCGGGCGTCCATGCGCGGGCGCGTCTGCAGACCTCCTTCCAGGCCCACAGATCGAGGTCCTTGACGAGGTTCTGGCTGTCACAATCTGCAACGATCCAGTGATGCTTGTCTTCGTCCAGGACGGAGACCTGGGTGAGGTCTTCGGGATTGAGTTTCACGCTGACCCGCTTTGTGCGGCGCGCGAGCCGCATCCACAGCATTTCCAGTTCCTCGGACTGGTAGGTAAGGCCGAAGCACTTGATTCCATTGCGACCGATTTCGCGGTCGATCGCCAGCCCGAGGAACGCCAAGAGGTCGCTGGCGTTCGGCGGCAAACGTACGCCGAAGCCCGACAGCTGATCCCAGCGCTGCAAGGGCGTCTTGCCGCGCAGTCCGCTGTGGGGCTTGTTGTGGTAGATGTCGACGAGCCACAGCTTGAAGAACTGGCGCGCCTCATCGAGCGTGAGTCGCGCGCGACCCTCGCTGTCGTAGCCACGCTTTTCAACCGGGTTGGCGAAAGTCCTGCCCGGAAACATCGCGCAGTAATCGCGGGCCACTTCGCCGAAGAATCGCTCCACCCTCCCCTTCAGTCGGGGTTTGCCGGGTCGGCAGTAGCGGAGTTCGATTTTCAGCTGGCCTGCGGCAGCCTTCATTGAGTTGGAATGGAATTCGCGTCCGTTGTCGAGCTTGACGATGTCGGGCAGGCCGAAGACCGGCCATGGCGTTGCAGCGTTGAGCCCGGCGAGTTCCTGGTCCTTGGGTTTCATCGCCATCTGCAGAGCGCGCGAAACACTCCACCAGGACGGCGCCTCGTACTCGAGACAGAAGCCGAGGATCATGCGGGTTTCGGCGTCGAGAACGGCCGTCAGCCACGGCCTGCCGGCGATCTTCTTCTTGCGATCGTGCTTGTCGCGGATCGGCGTCCCGTCTTCTTCGACGAGGATCAGGTCGAGGCGGGTGTGGTCGATTTCAACGACGCGCAGCGGGACGCCGACGGCGGGGTTTTTCTGAACAGCACGCGCCTTGGCGTCGGCCGCCTTCTGGCCTTCGCGGCACCAGACGCGCTCGTACTCGCTGATATCCTCCCGGATCCAGCGATGGACGGCCATGACAGACGGCGGGGTGAGGTCCGCGTCCAGGCAGGCTTTGACGATCAGGCTGTGAACGAAAGCGACCGGGAGACGTTCGCGGGTGAGCCAGCGGGCGCGCACCCAGGTCTCGATGATTTCACGGACTTCCGACCGGAGGCCTTCCTGGCCCTGGCCGCGGCGATGGTAATTCGGGATGAGGGCCGCCATCTCGCGACCGCCCTTGATCCACCGATATCGCCAGCTGCGCAGCGTTGCGCCGGGAGGCGCGAGTTCCTTCAGGCCTCGCCGCTGACGCTGTCTGGCGACATGAACCGCGATCTTGGCGTACCCCTGCTCCGGCCGCTGGCCGTAGCCCTTCCTGCCCCGCAATCGCGGGAACAGCCGATCGCAGGCCTCGACATATTCCAGGCGCTTGAGCATTTCGGTTTGAGCGCGTTTCGAGAACGTGTCGTACGAGCGCGAAAGGACGTCGACCAGTTCCGGGTTGGGCGCCAGCAGTTCGGCGCGCTGGATCAGGAGGCGATGCTCGAAATAGAGATCAAGGACTTGCTGGTTCGAGTAGGTCCGTGTCCGTCCCGGCTGCCCCATCGGGGAGAGCATCAGCGCGTCGCGGGCGCGATGGACGATCTGCAGGTGTTCTCCATCGAGGACGAGGAGGTCGGTGTCGCGCAGGCGAAGCGACGGGAAAGCGCGCTCGGCCTTTTGAACGTTCTGAGACGGACCATTCATAGCGCAGATGTCCTGGCGATGAGGGCGTGGTCATCTAGGGGAACCCGAGGGTCGATCGCTTGAAGCGCACCCTCACCGAGAAGCCGCATAATCGCGCGGTAGCCGTCCCGGCCGAGATTGCAGCGCGCCCGAACTTCGCCGATCGAGACGGGCGGGCCGGCCGGGATCACGTGAAAGATGGCCAAGTCCTGCTGCTGGGTAACGGGGGTTGCAGGACCTCGGCGCCGATTGAAATACCTCATCTCGGCGTTCGCGAGACGTGGCTGCGCCCGGATCTGCCGCTCGGTGAGCATCACCAGCCGCCAGCCGTCGCGCCGTGCACTGAGCCTTGCAGCGCGATAGAGTTCGACGAGCCGAAGCTTCCGAACCTTTGTGGCCCACTTCACGGCGACGAGTGCGCGACGCCCCCCTGTCAGCTGGCAGCCGAATTCAAACTGCGTCGTGCAAGGAATGTCTCGGTAGGACCAGATCAACGGGTCCGGCCGGTTCGTGAGCGTTTCGATGACCCTGCAGTCCTCGGCGAGCAACAGAAAATCCCGTTCGATCAGATTTTCGTACTTGATCGGTTCGCCAAGTCTGTCTGAAGGAAATTCTCCAGTGAAATTGGAGAAAGAAGGCCTCGTTCTGATATCAGATACTTGGCGGTTCATTCCTGAAAGTCGTCTCGAAAGCGAAAGTTGGCTCATTGCAGTCGAAATGTGGATGGAGTCAGGCCAATACGTACAGGCACTGGCCCTAAGGGGTGGTTACAATGACTTCCGCACAGGTGTGATTTTGTTGAAGACGCTTTACAAATTGCTTGACGACTCCCGGCGGACCGCAGAGTCAATTCAAAATTATACAGACTTGGTTTGAAAAGCGAAGTTGTCACGGCTATTTGCGCAGGCGTATTGACAATATAAGAGCGGCATGCTGTACCGTAATGGTTAACGATTGGTTGATGTTTACTGCGTTTTGACGCGAGTCAAACATTGATGTTATTTGGTGCTGCTTGACGGAGCTCCGAGATAACCATTGGCGATTGCGACAGCCACGATTGCGGTAGCGAATTCGG
>JAGRKN010000003.1:0-191 GCA_020442275.1 Rhodoblastus sp.
TTTTCCTTTGTCGTCGCGGGGGAGAGAGCATCGCTGCCGACGCGAAACAGCCAGAACGCGTTCCGGCGCTTTCTAGATCGCTGCCGCAGCTAGCCGCGCCGCTCAGGCCAGAGCCTTCCCCACGATCTCCCCGACACGCGGCGCAAGCGTCAGCCCCAGCGCCGCTGCGTGGCCCGCGTCCGACATTTTGC
>JAGRKN010000003.1:407-6734 GCA_020442275.1 Rhodoblastus sp.
AGCCTTTGCGCATGCCGCTCCTTCAGCGCGTTGCGCCAGCGGAAATAACCGGGCTTGTCCATCGGATAGTCGGCGCGCGGGATGGCGAAGCGCTCGATATGCTGGCCTCGGATCGCGATCTTCAGCAGGTCGCTGGCGTCGGGCGCGAAAACGGCCAGACGCTCGCTCATCCGCCGGCCATAGAGCATGGCGGCCGGCTTTCCGTCTTCCAGCGTCGGATCTCCGGAATTGGCGGCGTCGATGGCGGCGAGAACCTGGTCCAGTCTGCTCATGTGCATTCCCTGATACGACCTGTTGCGTTTGCGCAATGGACAGGTGAGTTTGGGATCGTTCTAAAGAAGGCATGCGATCTTCGCACATGCAAACACGAGAGGATTCTATGTCGCAACCCGTCATCGCCCAGAAGTCGCCGATCCCGGTCGAGGTGGAAGCCGGCAAGACCTATTACTGGTGCACCTGCGGCAAGTCCGCCAAGCAGCCGCTCTGCGACGGCTCGCACAAGGGCTCGGATTTCGCGCCGATGGCCTGGACCGCGCCTGAGACCAAGACCGCCTATATGTGCGCCTGCAAGCACACCAAGAACGCCCCCCTCTGCGACGGCGCCCACAAGGCGCTGTAAGGCCGACGGCGCGCGCAGAAGGCCTTGGCGGCTTTCTGCGTCAGCGCCGGCGACTTGCGCCTCTTGCATCCCGCGTCGCTTTGTCGCGAACATGGATCGCTGCCGCGCGCGCCGCTTCCACGGCGCTGGCGAGCCATCGAAGCAGCGGGGTCGCAAATGACGCGCGCCGACATTCTCGAGCGGCTGGACGTGCTGGTCCAAGCCTTCAATGCGCATGATCTCGACGCCGTAATGGCCTGTTTTTCGGAGGATTGCGAATTACGAATGCCACGCGGCCCGCATCCTTCCGGAACGCCGGCGCATGGAAGGGCGGATGTTCGCCGCTTGCTGGCGACCCGCTTCGAAGGTCTGCCGGACGTCCATTACGGAAACGCGGCCCACTTTGCAGACGGTGACACCGGCATATCGAAGTGGACGCTTACGGGCACGACGCCGGCGGGCGAGAAAATCGAAGTGAACGGCTGCGATTTCTACACGTTTCGCGACGGCCTCGTGGTCGCCAAGGACTCCTACTGGAAAATCGTCGGGTAGCCGCGCGGCGCCAGCGGACGGCGGTCCGTTTCGACTTGCGTCGGGCCGCCGCATGCGGGAGAAGACGGCGCGTTTTCAACTTCGCCGGTTCCGATGCCCGATCTCCTCCTCGAACTCTTTTCCGAAGAAATCCCGGCCCGCATGCAGCGGCAAGCGGCGGGCGACCTGGAACGGCTCGTCACCGGCGCCCTGCTCGAGCGCGGTCTGAAATTCGAGGGCGCGGTCGCCCATGCGACGCCGCGTCGCCTCGCCCTGCACATCGCCGGCCTGCCGGGCCGCCAGCCCGACGTCCGCGAGGAGAAGAAGGGCCCCCGCGTCGGCGCGCCGGACGCCGCTGTCCAGGGCTTTCTGAAAAGCGCGGGCCTGACTTCGCTCGATCAGGCCAAGATCGAGAAGGACCCCAAGAAGGGCGAATTCTACGTGGCCATCGTCGAGCGCGCCGGCAAGCCGACGCTCGACCTGCTCGCCGACATCCTGCCCGGGATCGTCCGGGCGTTCCCCTGGCCGAAATCCATGCGCTGGGGCGCGGCCTCCGCCCGCCCGGACGCGCTGCGCTGGGTGCGTCCGCTCCATTCCATCGTCGCGACCTTCGGGCCCGAGAATGAAGAGCCGGAGATCGTGCCCTTCGAGATCGACGGTATCGCGGCCGGCAACACCACTTACGGCCACCGCTTCCTCGCGCCGGCCGCGATCAAGGTGCGTCGCCTCGACGATTATCTGCCCGCGCTCGAACAGGCCAAGGTCGTTCTCGACGCCGACCGGCGCAAGAACATCATCCTGCACGACGCCCGAGACCTCGCCTTCGCGCAGGGGCTGGAGCTCATCGAGGACGAGGGCCTGTTGGAAGAAGTCGCCGGCCTCGTCGAATGGCCGCGCGCGCTGATGGGTTCTTTCGACGAGTCCTTTCTCGCGATACCGCCGGAAGTTATCCGCGCGACGATCCGCGCCAACCAGAAATGCTTCGTGCTGAAGCGCGGCGATCAACTCGCCAACAAATTCATTCTCGTCTCCAACATCGAGGCGAAGGATGGCGGCAAGGAAATCGTCGCCGGCAACGAACGTGTCGTCGCCGCGCGTCTGTCGGATGCGAAATTCTTCTGGGAGAGCGATCTCAAGACGCCGCTCGAGCAACGCGTGCCGAAGCTCGACAGCATCGTCTTCCACGAGCGGCTCGGCACACAGGGCGAGCGCGTCAAGCGCATCGAGGAACTGGCCTACGAACTGGCCGCGAAAGTCGGCGCCGATCCGGCGCGCGCGGCGCGCGCCGCCCATCTCGCCAAGGCCGATCTCGTGTCGGAAATGGTCGGGGAATTCCCGGAGCTGCAGGGGCTGATGGGCCGCTACTACGCGGTCGCCCAGGGCGTCGCGCCCTCGATCGCCGCCGCGATCGAGGAGCATTACAAGCCGCAGGGCCCGGGCGACCGCGTACCGACCGATCCCGTATCTGTATCCGTCGCGCTCGCCGACAAGATCGACACGCTCGCCGGCTTCTGGGCGATCAACGAAAAGCCGACAGGCTCGAAGGACCCCTACGCGCTGCGCCGCGCCGCGCTCGGCGTTATCCGTCTCGTGCTGGAAAACGACCTGCGCCTGCCGCTGCTCTACACGTTCCGGCTCGCGCAATCGCGCATGCACATTCACGCCAACAGCGCGCAGGACCTGCTCGGCTTCTTCGCGGATCGTCTGAAGGTCTATCTGCGCGACAAGGGCGCGCGGCACGATCTGATCGACGCCGTCTTCGCGCTGGAGGACCAGGACGATCTCCTGATGATCGTGAAGCGCGTCGAGGCTCTTGGCCAATTCCTGGACAGCGACGACGGCAAGAACCTGCTCGCCGGCGCCAAGCGCGCCGCCAACATTCTGCGCGCGGAAGAGAAGAAGGACGGCGAAGGCGCCTTCGACGAACCCGCCAATATCGAATTCATCAGCGAATACGAGGAACGCGCGCTGAAGGCGGCGATCGATCGCGCGAGCGACGAGACGAAGGAACGCGTCAAGGCCGAAGACTTTGAAGGCGCCATGCATGCGCTTGCGAAACTGCGCGCGCCGGTCGACGCCTTCTTCGACAAGGTGACGGTCAACGCCGACGATGCGCGCCTGCGCAAGAACAGGCTGCAACTCCTCGGCGAGCTGCGCGCCGCCATGCGGCGCGTCGCCGACTTCTCGAAGATCGCGGGCTAGAACCTGATCCGCTAGACGGAAACATAGCCGTCATTGCGAGGAGCGGAGCGACGAAGCAATCCAGAGCCGGGGTGTGACTCTGGATTGCTTCGCTCCGCTCGCAATGACGGCTGACAATTTCGGCTGAAGCCTCAAGATTCGCGCTACTCGCCGGCTTCCGCGCCAGCCGCCTGCGAAGCGTAGATCGGCTCGCAGCCGGCGTGCGCGCGTCGCATGAACAGCCCGAACATCGTCGCGATGGAGAAGCCGAGCAACAGGGTCGAGCCCATCGCGCCGGCAAAGCCGATGACGAAGGCGACGACATGGTTCGAGGCGTCGCCGCGCTCGCTCGCCGCCTCGCCGCTGCGCAACGAATCCGTCTCCGAAATCCAGGCGCAGATCAGAAAGGCGAACGCCATGGCGTTCATCGGCGTCGCGCCGACTCCGAAACTCGTCTCGATCGGCGCAGCGCTGATGGCGAAAGCGAAATAGCCGAGACAGGTCGCCGCCAGATGGGTCGCGATGGCGAGCTTGCGTCCGGCGAGCCGGCTCTCGAGCCCGGCGGCGGCGCCGAGAATGAGGCAGGAAAAAAGGACCAGATTGAATTGTGGATGCATGTCGTTCCTCCCTCGGGAATGCATGCATTGAACCCCCCGCGACCCTCCGAAGACCTTAAAGATTCCCTGCGATCCGAAGTCAGATTTACCGCGCGTTTGAAGCGAACACGCGCCAGATATGAATTAATTTTTACTCATTTTTTCGCGTTGACGCCGCATTGCGCGAGGCATTCGCGAACAAGACGATTGTGTCCACGCGGATGATTTTGCTCGACTTCGGAAATTCGTTCCCCGCGTGTCGCGTCGGCGCTTCGCGGGCGGGTTAAGAGTGTGGGGCGTCGCGCGATCCATCCAATTTGAATCGTCTTTGAATCGAGATTGCCGCAACGTTGATTTCAATTCGCGTCAAATGTGAATCGAATTTCACTATGTCGGTTATGTCGCCTTACGCGGCTCCGAAACGGTCTCGCCATGCCGGCATCGCGCCCGGAAAAGGCAGGGCGGTCGCCGCATGCACGCCGCGCGCGATAGCGCGGGCGAGGCAGTCGGAGGCGAGCGCGCAGATCTCGATCAGCTCTGCCGCGGGATCGCCGAGCGGGCGGCGGCCGGTCGAGGCGGCGAAGACCATGTCGCCGTCGAAGATCGCATGGGCGAGCCGCAGCCCCTTGGATTTGCCGCCGGAGGCCGCGATCGCGAGCCGCTTGGCCTGCGGCTTGGTCAGTCTCGCATCCGTCGCGACCATGGCGATCGTCGTCGCCGGCGTGATCGGCCGGCCCTTCCAGGCGAGCGCGGTCGAGGGATGCGCCTCGGCGCCGAGCCCGCCGAATTCATCGCCGATCTCCCACGGCGCCGCCCAGAAATGCGGGCCGCCGCCCACGACCGCCGAACCGATGGCGTTGACGACCACCAGCGCGCCCACCGTGTGCCCGGCGGAGGTTACGACGCTCGCGGACCCCAATCCCCCTTTGAGATCGGCCGTTGTCGCGCCAAAACCGCCGCCGGCCGTGCCGAGCGCGAAATCGGCGCCCGCCGCGTCGCAGGCGTCGTAGGCGAGTTCGCGATAGGGCGGATAGCGGCCCCAGTCCTTGTCTCCGCCATTGATGAGATCGAAGCAGATCGCCTGCGGCGTGATCGGAATGACCGCGCGCCCGAAAACCACGCCGCGCCCGCGCTCGCGCAACCAGGCCTGCGCGCCGCTCGCGGCGTCGAGCCCGTAACCGGAACCGCCCGAGAGAAGGATGGCGTGAACCGCGTCGACCTGGGCTTCCGGCGCGAGGCATTCGAGATCGCGGCCCGCCGGCGCGCCGCCGGTGACCGAAACCGAGGCCGTCGCCTCGCCATCGAACAGCGCGACGGTGACGCCGGTCGCGATTTTTTCGTCATGCGCGTTGCCGATGCTCACGCCCGCAACGTCGGTGATCAGGTTTTTCGGTCCCGTGCGCATCGCTCGCCTCCCCCGCCGACCGTCGCACAGGCGCCACAGACCTCGCAATGTGCGGAATGGCGCCGCGACATTGCCCGGATTCGGGCTGAATTGCGTCGTGGTCGCTCATCACACGTTCATCCGCCGCATGCGAAACCCGCATCGTCGGCGTTGAGCTGAAGAACTGGAAAGACCGAGAGATGGATACCCGTACCCAGGACGTTTCGAACCCGCTGTCCTTCCGCGTGAGCCGCGGCCAGGGCGCGTCCTTCGTCGTCACCGAGCAGCACGGCCGCATCGGCGGCGTGTTCGGCGACCTGTCCTCCGCCATGCGTTTCGCCCGCCACGAGGCCTTCAATCGCGGCCGCGAACTCGACCTGCGGTTCGACGAGAGCCTCGCCCTCATTCGGGCAGCGGGATGAATTCCGTCTCGCCGGGAACGGGATCGAAGCGCCCCGCCGCCCAGTCGGCCTTGGCCTGCTCGATCCTTTCCCTGCGCGCGGACACGAAATTCCACCAGATGTAGCGCGGCCCGTCCGCTGTCTCGCCGCCGACAAGCGCGAAGCGGGCGGGCGTCGTCGCCGAAACCTTGATCGATGCGCCGGGCTTGAGAATGACGAGCCGGCCGGCCTCGAAGACCTCGTCGCCGATCTCGATCGCGCCGGAAAACACGTAGAGCGCACGTTCTTCGCTCGCTGCGTCCAATGGCGCGCTAGCGCCGGCGGCCAGCGTGAAATCCACGAAAATCGTATCGCCGAACGTCTTTACCGGCGATTTCGCGCCGAGCGCGGCGCCTGCGATGATCCGCGCCTCGACTCCCTTGTCCCTGACGACCGGAAGCTGGCCCGCATCGTAATGGTCGAAGGCGGGCGCGGTTTCCTCGAAGGCCTGCGGCAGCGCGACCCAGAGTTGCAGGCCGGACAGCGTTCCGCCATGCGCGCGCCAGTCCGCGCCCGAGCGCTCGGAATGCGCGATGCCGCGGCCCGCGGTCATCCAGTTGAGCGCGCCCGGGCGGATCGGCAGCGCGCTGCCGAGCG
>JAGRKN010000124.1 GCA_020442275.1 Rhodoblastus sp.
CGGATCGGCTGGCCCTTGCCCTGCTTGATGCGCAGCGCCGCGATGATCGACGGTCCGAAGAAGAACACGAAGAACAGCGCCGTCGCCGCCGCGCCACCCGCGCGGAACGTGATGTATTTGAAGAGATTCAGCGGCGTCCAGATATGGGCGAAATCCGCGAGCCAGGTCAGCATTGCTTTGTCCTCAGGCGACCGCGTCCCGGGGCGAGGCGAAGGCTTTTCGCATCGCCGCCACCAGCGGCCCCATGCGGCTCCCGTTGGAGCCCTTGATCATGACGACGTCGCCGGCGCGCAGCGCGTCCAGCACGATGGGTTCGAGAGCGGCGGCGTTCGCCGCATGCGCGCCGCGCCGTTCGGCCGGAATAGCCTCGGAAAGCGCCTGCATCAATGGCCCCGCCGTATAGACCAGATCGATCTGGTTTCGCTCGACATCCTCGGCGATGGCTGCGTGCAGCGCCCGCGCTTGCGGCCCCAGTTCGAGCATGTCGCCGAGCACGGCGATTCGCCGCATGCCCTCGGCCGCGCCCAAGAGGTCGAGCGCGGCGCGCATCGAGGCGGGATTGGCGTTGTAGCTCTCGTCGATGATCGTGAACGATCCGTCGGCGGCCTCGAGCGTTTCGCGCTGGCCGCGCCCGGCCGGCGGCCGGAAGCCCGCAAGCGCGCGCGCCGCCGCGGCGAGATCGAGGCCCGCCGCGCGCGAGGCCATGAGAACCGCCAGAGAATTCATGGCGATATGTCGGCCCGGCGCGCCGATCGTATAGGTCAGGTCCTGGCCCAGCACGCGGGCGCTCACGCGCGTCGTCTCGCCGTCGACGTCGCAGGAAAGAAGCGTGGCGTCGGCCTCCGCGCTCTCGCCGAAGGACAGGACGAAGCGCACGCCCGCCGCGCCCGCGGCATCCCGCAGGCGCTCGAACTGGTCGTCGTCGCGGTTGAGAATGGCGACGCCGCCGCGTTGCAGGCCTGAGAAGATCTCGGCCTTGGCGTCGGCGATCGCCTCGATCGAGGCGAAATGTTCGAGATGCACCGGCGCGATGCGCGTGATGATCGCAATATGCGGCTGCGCCATCGCGACCAGCGGCGTGATCTCGCCGGCATGATTCATGCCGATCTCGAACACGCCGAAGCGCGCGCTTGCGGGCATGCGCGCGAGCGTCAGCGGCACGCCCCAATGATTGTTGTACGAGGCGGCCGAGGCATGCGTCTCGCCCGCGCTTGCGAGCGCGCAACGCAGCAGTTCCTTGGTCGTCGTCTTGCCGACGGAACCGGTCACGGCGACGATGCGCGCCTTCGAGCGCGCGCGCGCCGCGCGGCCGAGACCTTCGAGCGCGGCAAGCGTATCTTTCGCGACATAGAGCGGCCCGGCGCCCGTGAGCGCTTGTGCATGCGCCTCGTCGATCACAGCCGCGGCCGCGCCGGCCTCGAAGGCCTTGCGGACATAGTCGTGGCCGTCGCTGTTGTCGCCCTTCAGCGCGACGAACAGGTCGCCCTCGGCCAGCGTGCGCGTGTCGATCGATATGCCCGTAACGCCCCGCGCCGGCAGCGAGCCGCTCACGCGTGCGCCGAGCGGCGCGACGAGCGCGAGCGGGGTCCACTGAGCGTCATCGGTCATCATGCCTGCCCTTCGAGCGCCGCGCGGACGGCGTCGTGATCGGAGAATGGAATCGTCTTCGAGCCTATGATCTGGCCGGTTTCATGGCCTTTGCCGGCCACCAGCAGCACGTCGCCCGGCCCGAGCAGCGCGACGCCAGCCGCGATCGCCGCCGCGCGGTCGCCGATTTCGCGAACGTCCGCGCCCTTGCGCGCTTTTGCGCCTTCGAGAATGGCGGCGCGAATGGCGTCCGGCTGCTCGCTGCGCGGATTGTCGTCGGTCACGATGGCGATGTCGGCAAGTCGCGCCGCTATCTCGCCCATGATCGGCCTTTTTCCCCGATCACGGTCGCCGCCGCAGCCGAACACGACGATCAGTTTTCCGCGCGCGAATGGGCGCAGCGCCGATATCGCGGTCTCCAGCGCGCCGGGCTTGTGCGCATAATCGACGAAGGCCGCCCCGCCGTTGCGGTCGCCGATCTTCTCGATGCGTCCGGGCGCGCCGACGAGTTTTTCGAGCGCGGCGAAGACATTTTGCGGCGTCTCGCCCGTCGCGATGGCAAGACCTGCCGCGACCAGCGCATTGGACGTCTGGAATTCGCCGGCGAGCGGCAGCAGCACGCGAAAGACCTTGCCCTCGCATTCCAGCATCAGCCGCGTCGCGAAGCCTTCCGGGCTGCGTTCGAGCAGGCGGATCGCCGCGCCCTTGCGACCGATCGTGCGCACGTCGAGGCCGCGCGCGGCGCAGGCGGCGATCACCTTGTCCGCAACATCCGCATCCGCGTCGATCACGGCAGGCTGGCCGGGCTGCAGCAGCGCTTCGAACAGCCGCAGCTTGGCGGCGAGGTACTCCTCGAGCGTGGCGTGATAATCGAGATGGTCGCGCGACAGATTGGTGAAGGCGCCAGCCGACAGGCGCACGCCATCGAGACGGCGCTGGTCGAGCCCGTGCGAGGAAGCCTCCATCGCCAGATGCGTCACGCCGTCCCGCGCGAGCGTCGTCAATGTCTCGTGCAGCGTGATGGAATCCGGCGTCGTCAGCGATCCGTACACGGCGCCCGAGGGCGCGACGATGCCGATCGTGCCCATCGAGGCCGCCTGACGACCGCAATAGAGCCAGATCTGGCGCAGGAAGGCGGCGACCGACGTCTTGCCGCTCGTGCCCGTCACCGCCGCGATTGTCGCCGGCTGCAAGGGATGGAACCGCGCCGCCGCACGCGACAGCGCGAGCCGCACGTCGGGTACGACGACGACAGGCGCGCCGAGCGCTTTGTCCGGCGCGCGCGCCGCAACGACAGCGACAGCGCCGCGCGAAATCGCGTCGGGCGCGAAATCGAGTCCGTCGGCCTGGGTTCCGGGCACGGCAAAGAACAGCGTCCCCCGCGCGACCTTGCGGCTGTCGGCGGCGAGCCCAGCGATCTCCAGCGCCGCATGCGGGCCGTCAGTCGCTTCCGCTATGAGCGCATCGAGCCGCATCAATGATTGTCCGCGGTCCGGGTCGCAGGCTGGTTGGCCTTCGCGTAGCCCATGCGCGCCAGCAGCGGGAACGGCGTCTCCGGCGTCTTGAAGCGCGGCTCGAGGCCGAGGATCGGCCCGGCGCGCTCGATGATCTTGCCGGTCACCGCGCCGGAATTATACGCCGCAGTCGCATAGCCATGTGTCTCGGGCGCCGCCTGCGGCTCGTCCATCACGGTCGCGAAGAGATAGCGCGGCTTGTCGGAGGGAACGAGCGCCATGAAGGTCGTGAACAGCTTGTTCTTGGCGTAGCGTCCGTTGATGACCTTCTCCGCCGTGCCGGTCTTGCCGCCGACGAAATAGCCGGGAATGTCGACCTTGCGCGCACTGCCGACCTCGGCATTGAGCCGCATGATGTAGCGCAGCTCCTCGCTTGTCTCCGGTCGCACGACGCGAGGCGCGTTGCGCTTGGCCTCTTCCTCCGTGCGCTTGAGGAAGGTCGGCTTGATCATATAGCCGCCGTTCGACAGCGCCCCCACCGCCATCATCGCCTGCAACGGCGCGACGGCCAGGCCGTGGCCGAAGGCGATGGTCATCGTATTCAGTTCGCCCCAGCTCTTCGGCACGATCGGCTCGGCGGATTCCGGCAGTTCCGTGCGCATGCGGTCGAGCTGGCCCATCTTGCGCAGGAACGCCTTGTGGCCCTCGACGCCCACCATCAGCGCCATGCGCGCCGTACCGATGTTGGAGGAATAGGTGAAGACTTCCGGCACCGAGAGCGAGCGGTTCTTGGCGTGATAGTCGTGAATGCGGAAGCGCCCGGATCGCAGGGCGTTGCGCGCGTCGATCTGCGAATTGAGGTTGACCTTGTTGGCGTCGAGCGCCATGGCGATCGTCAGCGCCTTGAAGGTCGAGCCCATCTCGAACACGCCGACATTCATACGGTTGATATGGTCGGGCTTCAACGCATCGGAGGGATTGTTCGGATCGTAGTCGGGCAGCGAAGCCATCGCGATCACCTCTCCGGTGTTGACGTCGAGGATCGCGGCGGCCGCGGCTTTCGCGCGGAAATGCTCCATGCCCTTGGCGAGTTCGTCTCTCAGGGCGAATGTCGCCTTGGCGTCGAGCGACAGCTTGATCGGCTTGAGATTCTCCGCCGAGAGATCGAAGCCCGCGCCATGGAGATCGGCGAGACCCTGCCCGTCGATATATTTCTCCATACCAGCGATGCCCTGGTTGTCGACATTGGTGAAACCGAGCACATGGGCCGCGAGCGGACCGTTCGGATAGACCCGCTTGTTCTCGGGCCAGAAGCCGACGCCCGGCAGGCCGAGGCGGTAGACTTCCTGCTGCTGCTTCGGGCTGACCTCGCGCTTCACCCAGACGAAGCCCTTGCGCGAACCGAGCTTCTCGCGCAAGTCGCGCGCATCGAGATCTGGCAGGACTGCGGTCAGCAGTTCTGTGGCCTCGTCCTTGTCGATGATGCGACGCGGCTCGGCGAAAATCGACATCACGCGCACGTCTGTCGCCAGCACCTCGCCGTTGCGATCGAGCATGTCGGGACGCGCGGCGGCGCTCGCAGCGGCGGCGGTCGCGCGCATGCTCGGCGCATTGGGCTTGAAGCCGAGCCAGATCAACTTGCCGGCGATCACGCAATAGAGGAGCCCGAAACAGATCGCCACGAGACGGATGCGGCGGTCGCTTTTCTCGAGCTTGGTGGAAAGCAGCGTCTTCGCCCAGGCGCGCAGGCGTTCGCGGCGCGACGGCGCCGACGGCGCGACGTCGACGAAGACGTCGGACGCGGGTTCGACGGGGGGGGTCTGCTGTTCGCTCATGTCAGCGTTTCCTCGCCGCGGGCGTCGTCGGCGTCGCCTGCGCGGGCGAACGGCTGCCGCCCGGCGTATTGGTTGGTTCGGCGAGGCCCAGCGCCTCGAGCTTCTTGCCGATCTCGTCGCCGCGCATCGCACGCTCGGGCAATTGCGCGAAAGTCACCATCTGGTTGGGCCGCGTCATCTCGAGATCGGTCAGATATTTGTCGGCGAGCGGCGCGATCCGGTCGGGCCGCGTCAGATGCGCCCATTCCGCGCGCTGCATGTTGAGGCCGTCGCGCTCCTGCTGGATCTGGCGCGTCAGCTTCGCGATCTGATCGGTGCGATAGATCGTCTGGTACTTGATCGAATAGGCGTAGACCGCCGAGCCGATCAGCGCCGCCGCGGCGACGATGTTGAGAAAGCGGATCACTGGCGCCTCCCCTGTTCGCGCTTGCCCGCCTCGCGCTCCGGCAGCGCCGCGAGCGCGACGAGCCGCGCGTCGAGCCCGAGCGGCGCGGCGTCCGTGCGCAGCGCGACGCGCAGCTTTGCGGAGCGCGCGCGCGGATTGGCGGATGTCTCCTCGGCCGAAGGCGCGATCGCATGGCGCGTCTGCAAGGCGAATGTCGAGGCTGGCGGCGCCGGTTCGCCCGGCAGCAGGCGCGAGCGCGCCTCGCCGCGCCCGGAACGTTGCGCGAAAAATTGCTTCACGATGCGATCTTCCAGCGAATGAAAGCTCACGACGGCGAGCGCGCCGCCTTCGACCAAAATCTCTTCCGCGCCCGCGAGCGCGCGCACGAGCTCCCCGAGCTCGTCGTTCACCGCGATGCGCAACGCCTGAAACGTGCGGGTCGCCGGATGAATGTCGCCAGGCTTGCCCGGAATGGCGCGCTGCACGATGTCGGCGAGCGCTGCTGTCGTCGCGATCGGCGCGGCCTTGCGAGCATTGACGATGAAGCGCGCAATGCGCCGCGAGGCGCGGTCCTCGCCGTAATTGTAGATGATGTCGGCGAGCCGCTCTTCGTCTTCCTCGTTCACGATGTCGGCCGCGCTGCGTCCGGCGCTTTCCATCCGCATGTCGAGCGGTCCATCGAACCGGAACGAAAAGCCGCGCGCGGCCTGGTCGAACTGCATCGACGACACGCCGATGTCGAGTGCGACGCCGTCGACCTTGTCGATGCCGAGCGCGCGCAGCTCGGCGGCGAGATCGCCGAAGCGCGCCTGCACCAGCGTCAACCGTCCGCCCGAGGCGGCGACCAGTTCCGCTCCCTCGCTGATGGCGGAGGGGTCGCGGTCGAAAGCCACCACGCGCGTACCCGGCGTCGCCAGAATGGCGCGTGAATAGCCGCCGGCGCCGAATGTGCCGTCGACATAGAGCCCGCCGTCGCGCGGGCGAAGACCTTCGAGAACTTCCTGGAGAAGCACGGGAACGTGGCGGGCCGGTCCGCCTGCGGGGGGCATGGCCTCCCCGCGGCCCGTCATCATTCCCCTGCCCCCGGCCCCCGCCCCGCCCGCCC
>JAGRKN010000412.1 GCA_020442275.1 Rhodoblastus sp.
TCAAATCCGATTTCGGCGTGACGGCTGACGTTTGGAGCGCAACGAGCTTCAACGAATTGCGGCGCGACGGCATGGCCGCAGAGCGATGGAATCTGCTGCATCCGACGGAGCCGCGCCGCAAGAGCTGGGTCGAGGCGCAGCTTGCGGGCCACGAAGGACCGGTCGTCGTGTCGACCGACTACATGCGCAACTATGCCGACCAGATCCGCGAATATGTGCAGGCGGCGGGCCGGCGCTACGTCGTCCTCGGCACCGACGGCTTCGGACGCAGCGACTATCGCGTGAAGCTACGCAAGTTCTTCGAAGTCGACCGCCATTATGTCACGGTCGCCGCGTTGAAGGCGTTGGCCGACGACGGCGCGATCAAGGCCAGCGTCGTGGCCGAAGCAATCCAGAAATATGGCGTCGACGCCGGGCGCGCCGCGCCCTGGACCGTCTGATCGGAGGGCGGAACGATGAGCAATCTGATCGACGTGAAGGTTCCCGACATCGGCGATTTCACCGATGTCCCGGTCATCGAGATATTCGTGAAGCCAGGCGACAGCGTGAAGGTGGAGGAGCCGCTGATCGCGCTTGAATCCGACAAGGCGACGATGGAAGTGCCGGCGCCGCAGGACGGCGTTGTCAAATCGGTTGTCGTCAAGATCGGCGACAAGGTGAGCGAAGGCGCCGTGATTCTCCAGCTGGAGGGAGCCGGCGCTGCCGCCGCGCCGGCGTTGCCGAGCGTGACGCCGCCACCCGCAGCAGTCGCCGCTCCTGCAGGCCTTGCTGAAGTGCGCGTGCCTGATATCGGCGATTTCAAGGATGTGCCTGTCATCGAAGTCTTCGTGAAGCCGGGCGACGCGGTAAAGGCTGAGGACCCGCTTGTGGCGCTGGAGTCGGACAAGGCGACGATGGAAGTCCCCGCACCGCTCTCAGGCGTAGTGCAGGAGGTCCGGGTCAAGGTCGGCGATAAGGTTAGCGAAGGCTCGATCATCATCGCCCTTGCAACAGGCGAAGCGCCCAAGCAGGCTGATGCTCCCTCCTCGCCAGCTGCAGCATCGCCTGCGCCGGCCGCCGCGTCACCCGTGGCGGCCGGCGGCCAGATCGACGAAAAGGCCTTTGCGCTCGCTTACGCGAGCCCCGCCGTGCGCAAGCTCGCGCGCGAGACTGGCGTCGATCTCGGAAAGGTCAAGGGGACTGGCGATCATGGCCGCATCCTGCGCCAAGATGTCGAGGCGTCCGCCAAGGGCGGCGCGCCATCGACGAAGCCCGTCGCCGCAGCCGGCGGCGGAGGCGTCGGCGGCATCGATCTCCTGCCCTGGCCGAAAGTGGACTTTGCCAAGTTCGGGCCGGTCGAACGCAAGGAACTCGGACGCATCAAGAAAATCTCGGCCGCCAACCTGCATCGCAACTGGGTGGTCATTCCCCATGTCACGACGCATGACGAGGCCGACATTACCGAGGTCGAGCAGTTCCGCGTCAAGATGAACAAGGAGCTGGAGAAGAGCGGCGTGAAACTGTCGATGCTGCCGTTCATGGTGAAGGCGGCGGTTGCGACGCTGAAGAAATTCCCGGAGTTCAACGCCAGCCTCGACGGCGACACACTCATCTACAAGAACTACTTCCACATCGGCTTTGCGGCCGACACGCCCAACGGCCTGATGGTCCCGGTGATCCGCGACGCGGACAAAAAGACGATCCCCGAGATCGCGACCGAGATGAACCAGCTCGCCAAGCTCGCACGCGAAGGTAAGATCAAGCCCGACCAGATGCAGGGCGGCTGCTTCTCGATTTCCTCGCTCGGCGGCATCGGCGGCATCTATTTCACGCCCATCATCAACGCGCCGGAAGTCGCGATCTTGGGCGTTTGCAAGAGCTACTGGAAACAGGTGAGCAGCGACAACGGGAAGACATGGCGACCGCAACTGACGCTGCCGCTGTCGCTCTCCTGGGACCATCGCGTGATCGACGGCGCGGCGGCTGCGCGGTTCAACGTTTATTTCGCCAACGTGCTCGCCGATCTCAGGCGCGTGCTGTTCTGACCGGGAAAGGAACGCGCAATGGCAAGCCAAGTCGAAGTCAAGGTTCCTGACATCGGGGATTTCAAGGAAGTCGCCGTCATCGAGGTCATGGTGAAGCCCGGCGAGACGATCGCCGTCGACACCGGGCTGATCATGGTCGAATCCGACAAGGCGTCGATGGAGATTCCGTCGTCCGCCGCAGGTGTCGTGAAGGAGATCAAGGTCAAGGTCGACGACAAGGTGAGCGAGGGATCGGTCATCCTCGTGATCGAGGCGACAGGCGCGGCCGCTAGCGCGCCCGCGCCTGTCGCGGCGCCTGCTGCCCCGGCGGTTGCGCCCGCCGCATCAGTCCCGAAAGCCGGCAGTTTCGCGGGCAAGGCCGACACCGAATGCGAAGTGCTCGTGCTGGGCGCAGGTCCCGGCGGCTATTCCGCTGCGTTCCGCTCGGCCGATCTCGGCATGAAGACGGTGCTTGTCGAACGCTATGCGACGCTCGGCGGCGTCTGCCTCAATGTCGGCTGCATTCCCTCGAAGGCGCTGCTGCATACCGCCGCCGTCGTCGACGAGGTCAGGCATCTGCCCGATCACGGCATCAGTTTCGGCGCGCCGAAGATCGATCTCGACAAGCTGCGCGGCTTCAAGGACGGCGTCGTCAAAAAGCTAACCGGCGGCCTCGCCGGCATGGCGAAGGCGCGCAAGGTCGAGGTCGTCACCGGGGTCGGCCGCTTCCTCGATCCCAACCATCTCGAAGTCGAGACGCACGGCGCGAAGAAGACGATCCGTTTCGCCAAGGCGATCATCGCGGCCGGCAGCCAGTCCGTAAAACTGCCGTCCCTGCCGGAGGACCCGCGCATCGTC
>JAGRKN010000413.1 GCA_020442275.1 Rhodoblastus sp.
GCCTGTCGGCCTCGCCATTCTCTTCTTGAAAATCTGGCAGAAGCGCGAAGGCCGTCCGGATCAGGATCTGGTCGATTTCGTTCGGGAAAGGGGTTCGGAAATGCGCGGAAACTGCATGGCCAAGCGCGCGCAATGGGGCGCCGCCGACTGGGGCCGCTCGGAATGGAAGCCCTTCTCGGGCCCGCGCCCGACCGGCAACAGCGCCTTCGACGACTGGCGGTCGGCCGAGCTCGCCCGGCTCGAGGAAGAGCGCCAGAAGCTCGTCCAGGCCGAACGCGACTTCGCCGAGCATCTCGACAAGCTGCGCAGGGCGCGCGACCGCGAGGAATTCGAGCGCTTCATGAACGAGCGCCGGACGCAGAGCCAGGGTCCGAACGACCCTGCCGCGCAGATCTGATCCGACGACAATGGCGCCGGCGGTTTCCGCCGGCGCTTTTTTCATGCCTTCAATCCGGCGCGGGGGCGTCATGAACACCTTTCTCACCGTCAAGTTCACCCTCGTCCCCTACATCGCCTTCTATTGGCTTCTCGCGCGCGGAATGCCGGGCTGGGCCATCGCCTCCGGCTTCGCGCTGATGGCGGCGCTCGAAGCCTGGCGCCTGTCGCGCCGCGAAGTTTTCGGCTTCGAACTCGGCGGCCTCGCCATGTTCGCGTTGTTCGGCCTCTCGTGGCTCGCGGCGCCCGACTGGATCGCCGCCAACGCGCTGTGGCTGTCCTTCGCGGGTCAGGGCGTCGTCGCGCTCGGGCTGCTCGCCCTGCGCCGCCCCTGGACCTCGGACTATTCGCGCGCCGCCCATGCCGGCGCTGCCGACAGCCCACAGTTCTTTCTGGTCAACGCGGCCATTTCCGGCCTGTGGGGCGTGTTGTTTCTCGCCTTCGCTGCGCTCGCCTGGTCCCGCGCCCCCGGCTGGATGTCGACGAGCCTCGTCGTCTTCGGCGCGCTCGTATCGATCTTCGGCCCGAAACTCGCGATCAATCTCGTTCTGAAAAAGATGATCGCCGCGCGCGAAACCTATCACTGGCCCGCGCCGACATTCGATGCCAAGGACAATGATTGCGACGTCGCCATCGTCGGCGCCGGCATTGGCGGACTGTCCGCAGCCGCGCTGCTGGCGGACGCCGGCCTGCGTGTCGCCGTCTTCGATCATCACGTGCTCGCCGGCGGCTATTGCCATTCCTATCCGCGCAAAGCGCGTCATGACGGCAAGTCCGTGCTCTACCGCTTCGACGCCGGTCCGCACGATTTTTCGGGCGTCTGGGACGGCGGCACGATTTCGGGCCTGCTCGACCGGCTCGGCGTCGCCGATCGCATCGACTGGGCGCGCATCGACCATTCCTATCGCACCGAAACCGGCGCGATCGATCCGCCGCGCGACTGGCGCGACTACGCGCG
The DNA here is from genome assembly GCA_020442275.1 of Rhodoblastus sp. Taxonomy (GTDB): domain Bacteria; phylum Pseudomonadota; class Alphaproteobacteria; order Rhizobiales; family Beijerinckiaceae; genus JAJXWB01. The sequence goes on from JAGRKN010000413.1 coordinate 1,394, forward strand.
CATGCTGGGCGAAAAATTTCCCGACAGCGCCGCCGGCATCAGGTCGCTGTTCGAAAGCATTCACGCGATCTTCGAAGACATGTACGCGACCGGCGAAGGGCGCAGCTGCATCCCCGGCCTGCCGAGCGATCCCGCCAAACTGCTCGCCTTTCCCAAGGAGCATCCGCACGGCTTCAAATGGATGGGCCGCCCCTTCGACGATCTCGTCGCCTCGCATGTATCCGACCCGAGGGTCGTGCAAGTCATCAACGCGCTCGTCGGGTACCTCGGCGACGGGACCGAAAAGCTGACCTGCGCGCAGATGGTTCCTATCTTCGGCTATTACTTCAAGGGCGGCTTCTATCCGAAGGGCGGTTCGAGTCGCTTCTCCGACGTGCTGGTCGAGGCAATCGAGGAGCGTGGCGGCGCCGTGCATCTTAAAACGCCGGTCAAACGCATTGTCGTCGAGAACGGCGCGGCCGCAGGCGTCGAATTGCGCGACGGCCGCATCGTACGGGCCAAGGCCGTCGTCTCGAACGCCGACATTCGCCGCACCTTTCTCGAGCTCGTCGAACCCGCGCACACGCCCGAAGAATTCCGCAAGACGCTTGCGGAAGCCGAGCCCGCTACCTCCTGCTTCACCGTGCAGCTGGGCGTCGACTACATTCCCGACATCAGGCCGGCGACGCATGTGCATCTGCCCGGCGCCCATGTCGGCATCGCCGCCATGTCGCTGGTCGATCCCTCCGCCGCGCCGGAAGGCCACGCCATTCTCAATCTCATCCGCCTCGTGCCCTATGACGAGGCAAGGCGATGGTTCCCGCCCGAAGACGGCGGCGGCGACTGGAAGGCCTGGCGACGGTCCGACGCTTACGAACAGCGCAAGCAGGCGTTCGGCGACGAAATGATCGCGGTGGCGGAAAAAGTCCTGCCCGATCTGCGCGACCACATCGTCTACCGCACCGACGCGAGCCCGGTGACCTACGCGCGCTACGATTGGGCGAGCGCGGGCTCGATCTACGGCGTCTCGCGCGCCGGCCGACTCAAGGGCTCGAAATCGCCGGTCAGGAACCTTGTCGTCGCCGGCGGCGGCAATGTCGGCGCGGGCGTCGAGGCGGTCGTCATCTCCGGCGCCAATGCGGCGGAAGCCCTCGTGCCGGATTTGCTGTCGCGCCCCCCGGCGCCGCGCGCGACGCAGGCGCTGCCGACGCACGCGGCGGCGTAAACGAAACACTCCGACAAATTCGACGCATTAACCTTCTTTTTTTGAATGCCGTTAACGCGGCTGCCGCATCCCTACGCGCATGGCGCGTCGCGTATTGCCATATCTCGCCCTCGTGGCGCTCATGTCGGCTCTGTCGGCCTGCTCGATCTACGAGCGGCCGAAGCGTCCGGCCTGGCGCGCGGCGGCGGAGAACGCCTGTTTCGCCGAAAAGCGCG
>JAGRKN010000414.1 GCA_020442275.1 Rhodoblastus sp.
TCGCTCGCCGATCCCGACTGGACGCTGAAATTGTCACGCGGCGCCGGGGCGTCGGTTCGCTTGTGCGAGTTCACAAATTACTGCGAGGGGCTCGACCAGAAGCACAAGGCCGTCACCTGCCAGCTCTGGGACAAGATCGACGTGAAGACGCCCGGCGTGAAATTGACGGCCGACGGGAAGAGACGGCTGGTTCCGCCCGAATGGACGCCGGCATGATGGCGCGTCTCGCCAAACGCGCGGCGCGGCTGGAAATCGTCGCGGACAGCGATTTCGAGACGCGCGGGGAAGAAGCCCTTACATCCCGGGCGGGTCACGCCGACTTGCGATTGTGGCTTCGCATCCTCACCATTCACAAGCTGATCAACAACGAAGTGCGCCGGCGATTGCGCGAGAATTTCGGCATGAGCCTGTCGCGGTTCGACTTGCTTGCGCAGCTCGATGGCCGCAACGACGGCATGCGCATGGGCGAATTGTCGAAGCGGCTGATGGTGACGACCGGCAATATCACCGGGCTGGTCGATGAGCTCGTCGCCGAGGGGCTCGTCGAGCGCCTGCCGGATCCAACCAATCGCCGGGCCAGCCTCGCGGCGATGACCGCAAGGGGCCGGAAGGCCTTCGGCGCGGCGGCGAAGGCCAACGAAGTCTGGATCGCCGATATGTTCGCGGGGCTCGACGCATCCGACAAGACCGCGATGTTCGAGATGCTCGGACGACAGAAAGCTGACATTGCCATACGTTTGCTAGATGCCGAAGCGGGCACACGTGACAGATCGACGAAAACGTCCAGGGGAGTCGCCAAGTGAAGACCTTCAAAGCTGCCGACTACGTCGCCACGCATTTCAACTGGGAGGTTCAGGCCAAGGTGGGTGTGATCACGCTCAGCCGGCCGGAGCGCAAAAACCCGCTGACGTTCGAGAGCTATGCGGAGCTACGCGATCTCTTCCGCAATCTCGCGCACGCCGACGATGTAAAGGCGGTGGTCGTCACCGGCGCCGGAGGCAATTTCTGCTCGGGCGGCGACGTGCACGAAATCATCGGGCCGCTGGTGAAGATGCAGGAAGATGACGACATGGCCGGCCTGCTCGCCTTCACGCGCATGACCGGCGATCTCGTGAAGGCGATGCGCCATTGCCCGCAACCAGTCATTTCCGCGATCGACGGCATTTGCGCGGGCGCCGGCGCGATCATCGCCATGGCGTCCGACATGCGCATCGGGACTCCGCGCGCGAAGACGGCGTTCCTGTTCGTGCGCGTCGGCCTTGCGGGCGCCGACATGGGCGCCTGCGCCATCCTGCCACGCATCATCGGGCAGGGCAGAGCGTCGGAACTGCTCTACACCGGCCGCGTGATGACGGCGGACGAAGGCGACAAATGGGGCTTCTTCAATCGCCTTGTCGCGCCGGAAGCGGTTCTCGGCGATGCACTGGCGCTGGCGAAGGAGATCGCGGACGGGCCGACCTTCGCCAATGCCATGACCAAGACCTGTCTTCATCAGGAATGGGCGATGGATGTCGATTCCGCGATCGAGGCGGAAGCGCAGGCGCAGGCGATCTGCATGCAGACCCGAGATTACGGTCGCGCCTACCGGGCCTTTGTCGCGAAGGGCAAGCCGGTTTTCGAGGGGAATTGAGACAGGCGACCCGGTGGGCGCGCCACATGCGACACGCGGTCCGCCTCGCGAATTCGTGAAAAGTGACGATTATTGATTTTTATCACTCGGTAATTCATAGTCAGCTCCAGCACAGGAGCCAATAATGCGCCGTATCGGCCAAAAGACGCGCAATGCGTTGATTGCAATAGGCCTTCTCGTCGGCGCGGTCGGCGCGGCCACAGTGGTGGCCAAGGGGCAGGGCGGCGCCGAGCAGACGAAGGATCGATCCGTCGCCAGCCGGCCGGTTCTGACCATGGTCGTCCGCTTCGCGCCAGAGCAGCCGAGCCGGACCTTCATGGCGACGATAAAGCCGCGCGTGGAAGCGGATCAGGGCTTTCGAGTCGCCGGAAAAGTCGCTGTGCGCCTTGTCGAGACCGGGCGGGTCGTGAAGGCGGGCGAACCGCTTGCGCGGCTCGACGAGGCCGATCTCAAACTTCAGAAGGAGCAGGCCGAGGCCGAACTCGCCGCCTCACGCATGGCGATGGAGCAGACCTCCGCCGACGAGAAGCGCGGCGCGGAACTCCTGGCCAAGGGGTGGACGGCGCACGCGGTACACGATCGCCAGCGCGCGGCGGCCGAAGAGGCGCGCGGACGCAACGGCCGTGCGCGCCGCGCCGTCGAGCTCGCCGCCAACGCGCTAGGCTATGCAACCCTGCGCGCCAACGCGGACGGCGTCGTGACGGCGACGCTGATTGAGCCGGGCCAGGTGGTCGCCGCCGGCCAGCCGGCTATCCGCGTCGCGCGCCAAAGTGAAAAGGAAGCCGCCGTCGCCTTGCCGGAGGCGTTTGTCGCGCGCGCGCGGGACGGCATAGCGAACGTCGCGCTCTGGTCCGATCCGAAGACCGTCTATCGTGCGACCTTGCGCGAACTGAGTCCGGCCGCGGATCCTGCAACCCGCACCTTCTCGGCGCGCTTTGCTTTGCCCGACGCCGACGATCGCGTGGCTCTCGGCATGAGCGCCACGCTGACGATTTCCGCGCCCGCGTCGAGCAAGGTCGCGCGCGTGCCGTCCTCGGCCCTGTTCGATCAGGGCAAGGGACCTTCGCTCTGGGTCGTCGGCGAGGATGGCGTGACTTCGCTTAGTCCTGTCGTCGTGCTGCGCTACGAGGGCGCGGAGGCGGTTGTCGCGTCGGGCGTCGCTGACGGCGCGCGCATTGTCACGCTCGGCGTGCAGAAGCTCGCGGCCGGCGAAAAGGTCCGCCCGATTTCGCAACTTGCGTTCTGAGGCCGTCGATGCGCCGTCTCAACCTGTCGGAATGGGCCGTCCGCCATCAGGC
>JAGRKN010000125.1 GCA_020442275.1 Rhodoblastus sp.
TGATCGGCGTGTAGGCGGGTTCGCCAGTCGCCACGTAGAAGTGGCAGGCTTCCGCGCACATGCCGCAGCGTACGCAGGCCTCGAGATGCGCGGCGGCCACCGCGCCGAACTCGCGCACGAAGCCCTTCATCGCGGCATCGCGCCGGTCCTTGTCGGCCATGTCGCCCTGGACGTCGTAGGGAACGCCGGAAGCTGTGGTCTTGGCTGTCATAGCTCGGCTCCTCTTTGTCCCATGCGGACGCCCGTCATCGCGCGCGAGAACACGAACATGAACGCGTGCATCAGCTTGCCGAACGGGAACCAGATCAGGAATGCGCAGATCGAGAGGATGTGCACGGCGAGAAGCGTCTCGTAGCGCGCGCCGAGATGGGCGGCGGCGAGCAGGCCCGTCAGCACCGGCAGCAGGGTCAGCAGCCAGCTCAGATAGTCGTCGAAGCGCGAAATCAACCGCAGCACGGGGCTACGCAGGCGATGGACGAGCCCGGCGACCAGCGAGGCCATGGTGATGACGCCGACGGTGTAGACGAGATTGCTCGGCAGCGCCGGCCAGCTCAGACCGGTCAGCCCCTTGATGAACAGAATGTGCGGGGCGAACAGGAAAACGACGATCGCAAGGCCGAAGTGCAGGATGTAGCCGTTCACGAAGGTGAACATGCCGGCTTTCTGGAACGGCTTGTGCGGCCACATCTTGACGACGACGCCCTTGAAGGCGGCGGCGATCGGCGAGGGCGCGCCCTTGCGCGGCTCGGCCGGCACGAGCCGCCACGGCAGCAGCAGCGCGCCGAAGAAGCGCCATGTCGCGCCCAGTACGAAGATGATCATAGCGACCTGAAGCGCCGGCCCGCGGGCGAATTCTAGGAGAGTCATTTCTTGTCTCCTTCCGCAGCGGATTGATCGCGCTGGTAGGATTCCTGATGGCGCCGCGACGCCCAAGCCGCGCCGGCGCCGAGAGCCGCGCCGGCGAGCGCCGCGCCCGCGAGGGCCGGCCCCATCTCACGCAGATTGGTCGACAGCGGCCGGTAGAAGCCGCCCTGATCCCAGAAGTCGGGCTCGGAACAGCCCAGACATCCGTGGCCCGACTGGATGGGGAAGGAGACGCCACCATTCCACTTCAGCGTGGCGCAAGCATTGTAGGTGACGGGGCCCTTGCAGCCGACCTTGTAGAGACACCAGCCCTGCCGCGCGCCGGCGTCGTCGAAGCCTTCGGCGAACAGGCCCCGCTCGTAGAACGGGCGACGGTAGCAGCGGTCGTGGATGGTCTCGCCGAAAAAGGCTTTCGGCCTGCGCAGGTGATCGAGTTCGGGAAGCTTGCCGAAGGAGACGAGATAGGAGACGACGCCCGCCATCGCCTCCGGGATCGGCGGACAACCGGGAATGTTGATGATCGGCTTGTCGGTGATGATCTCGTCGATCGCGGCGGCGCCTGTCGGGTTGGGGCGCGCCTTGGGAATGCCGCCGAAGGCCGCGCAGGTGCCGACCGCGATGACGGCCAGCGCATCCTTCGCCGTCGCCTTCAGCATGTCGAGGTTGGAGACCCCGGCGATCGTCGAATAGAGACCGCCGTCCTTGGTCGGCACGGCGCCGTCGACGACGACGACATATTTGCCCTTGTTCTCGGCCATCGCCGCCTCGCGCGCCTTTTCAGCGGCTTCGCCGGAGGCAGCCTGCAGCGTGTGGTGATAGTCGAGCGAGATGAGATCGAAGATCAGGCTTTCGAGCGTCGGCGAAAACGAGCGCGTCAGCGATTCCGTGCAGCCCGTGCATTCCTGGAAGGAGAGCCAGATGACCGACTGGCGCCGCGCGTTCGCCAGCCCTTCCGCCAGCGCCGTCGCTGACCCCGCCGGCAGCGCCATGACCGCGCTCAGATAGCTCGCATATTTCAGGAAGGCGCGGCGCGACACGCCCCTCTCCTGCAGAAGTTCGCCCAGTGTCGGCGCAAGTTTCGGCTCTTGCGGCATGATGAACTCCCTTCAGTGATCGGTTGTCTCGTGCGCATTGGCAGGCTGCAGCGCTGTCGCGAGTCTGCGCGCCGCCGCCGCCATGTCGGCGCGATGGCTGAACAGGATCGCCGGCGCGGCGCCGAATTCGATGCATTCGCTTGCCGTTCGGTCGTTCTCGCCGAAATGGCGGACAAACCAGACCCCTGAGAACTGCGTCTCCCAGACTTCCGAGCGGCCGGCGGATTCGATGGTCGCGAAGACCTCGCCACGGCCGAGGCGCTGCTCAAGGTCGGCGCGATCTTCCGATGTCAGGGGCATGGCGGTGAGCTCGATCGGTGGAGCGCTCGCGCCCGCGACAACCTCCGCCAGCCGCGCGGCGACTTCCGCGAACACGGCGTCGCTCATGCCGGTGAGGCGCGGCGGCTCCTGCGGTATCGAGGCGTGAAGGGTTTGCGTCATCATGGGTCACATCCAGCGCTGGACAAGCGCGCGCACTTCGGCGCAGGCGGCGGCTGTAGCAGCGGCGACGGCCGGCGTCGGCGCGAGGCCCCAACCCGTTTCGGCCGGCTCGATACCCACCAGCGCGCGCTGCTTCGGCAGAACGCCCGCAAGGCGCGCGGCGGTCAAAAGGTCGGCGAGACCGGCTTCGTGTACAGTGTTGGCGGAACGCCCGGACTGGGCGTCCATGGCGTCGCCCTCGAAGACGCGAATCTCACCGGGCGCTCCCGAGAAGCGGGCGGCGTCGACGACGATCAGGGCGCGAGCGTCCTCGATCTGCGGCAGCAGCGCCAGACCGACCGTGCCGCCGTCGCACAATCTGGCCCCCGCGCGCTCCAGCGCGTCGCGATCATGCGACTGCAGCAGGTCCAGCACGGCCGGCCCCACGCCATCATCCGTCAGCAGCCTGTTGCCGAGACCCAAGACAAGTACGCCGCGTCCGCCCATCCGCCGCAACTCCCGGACATGTGTCCTGTCTGGAAACATTTCGGGTTTCGAATGTGAGCGATATGACCTGCGTCAAGGTTGCGGGCGTTAAGCACGCCCCGAACGGCGCTTCTCCCGGAGCCGACATGGAACGATTTTGCCAGGCGGATCGTTCAATGACCTGCCAGGGAGGTTTCCATGCTGAAATGGGCGCTGATTTTCTTCGTAGTTTCTCTCGTCGCCGGCTTCTTCGGCTTTTCCGGGATATCGGCCGGCGCGGCGACGATCTCGAAATGGCTGTTTTTCATCGCCCTCGCGATTTTCGCGCTGTTCCTGATCTTCGGGCTTCTGGCGGGCGAAGCGATCTTCTGACGATCGCTCACACCCCGAGATAGCGATGCAGGACAGCGGGATCGGCCTTGATGTCGGCGGTCCTGCCCTCATGCACGATATGGCCGTTGTTGACGATGTAGGCGCGCGAGGCGAGCGCCAGAGTAGCCGCGAGATTCTGCTCGACCAGCACGATCGTCAGCCCGTCAGCGGCGAGCCTGCGGCAAGCGTTCATCAAGTCCTTGACGATCACCGGCGCAAGGCCCTCGAAGGGCTCGTCGAGCAGGATCATCTTGGGATCGCGCACCAGCGCGCGCGCGATCGCCAACATCTGCTGCTCGCCGCCCGACAGCGCCGTTCCGCTCGACCGCTTGCGCTGGCCGAGGCGTGGAAAGAGCTCGTAGATGCGGTCAAGCGACCATTTGTTCCTGGCGGTCAGACCCGCCAGAATGATGTTCTCCTCGACATCGAGGCTGCCGAAAATCCGTCGTTCCTCGGGCACGAGCTGCAGGCCGACCTGGGCGATCTCGTGCGGCGCGCGGCCGGCGAGTTCGTGGCCGTCGAACTTGATCGAGCCCGAACGCGGCTTGACCATGCCCATGAGGCTCTTGAATGTCGTGCTCTTGCCAGCGCCATTGCGGCCGAGAAGGGCGACGACTTCGTGCGGTTGGACCTCGATGGCTACATCGAACAGGATGTGCGAGTCGCCGTAGTAGCTGTTCAGGCCCTTGACTTCGAGCAGGCTCATTCGTGCACCCCGCCGAGATAGGCTTCCTGGACGACCGGATCGTTCTTGATTTCCTCGGGCGTGCCCTCCACGAGCACCTTGCCTTCGCTGAGAACGGTGATTTTTTCCGCGAGCTCGAAGATCGCGTCCATGTCGTGATCGATCACGATCATGGTCCGGCCTTCGCGAATCGACTTGAGCAGCTTGACGGTTTCGACGCGCTCGCTCGGGCTCATGCCGGCGAGCGGCTCGTCGAGCAGCAGAAGCTGCGGATCTGACGCGAGCGCGAGACCGATCTCGAGGCGGCGCTTCTCGCCATAGGCGAGCTCCGCCACCGGCGCATCGGCGCGCTCGGTCAGGCGCACGAGAGCCAGCGCCTGATCCACGCGCTCCGACAGGCCCGGCACGCCGTCGACGCCGCGCAGCATGTTCATGCGGAAGGGACCGCGCAGCTTGGCGAGCGCGGAAATGACCACGTTCTCGCGAACAGTGAGCCGCGTGAAGAGCTGGTTGATCTGGTAGCTCTTGGTCAAGCCGAGCTGGCAGGCCTGCGTGACCGTCTGCCCGGTAATGTCGCTCCCGTTGAACAGGATCTGTCCCGCCGTCGGCTGCACTTCGCAGGTCAGCATCTTGAAGAAAGTGCTCTTGCCGGCGCCGTTCGGACCGATGACGCCACGCAGTTCGCCTTCCTTGACCAGGAAGTCGATGTTGCTGTTGGCGAGCAGGCCGCCATAGCGCTTGCTGATCTGCCGCGCCTCGATGACCGCCTTGTCGCCGGTCGCGGCTGATGCGCGTGGCGCGACAGCGACGCCGGGGCTCGCCGCCGGCGCTTCCGGCTCGGCCACGGCGTTGGGATCGGATTCGGGCGCCTCGTGCGTCTCCTTGCCACCGCGCGCGAGCTGCACGAGATCGACGATGCCGCCGATCACGCCGCGCTTCAGGAAGACGACGAGGACGACGAAGACGATGCCCAACGCGAGCTTCCAGGTCGAGCCGAGGTGGAGCACGCCCTGCAGGAAGTCCTGGAGGTAGAGCCAGATCAACGCGCCGACGAGTGGGCCGAACAGCGTGCCCGGACCGCCGATCGCCGTCTGCATCACGAGCTGGCCCGATGTGTCGAACATGAAGGCGTCCGGCGGCATGAAGCCCTGCATGACGCCGAGCAGACCGCCCGCGAAGCCCGCATAGGCCGCCGCGATGACGAACGCAGTGAGCTTGTAGCGCTGGATATCGTGGCCGACCGCCTGCGCGCGCAACGGATTGTCGCGGATCGCGCTCAGCACCAGCCCGACCGGCGAGCGCACGATGCGCAGCGCCAGTACGACGCCGAGGAAGTACCAGAACGCCAGGAAGAAATACATCGACAGATCGGTGTTGAAGTCGAACTTCATGAAACCGAGGTTGAAGGACGGCGGTGGCACGCCCGGCAGGCCGTTCTCGCCGCCGGTGAAATCCGACAGCGGATTGAATTCCACGAAATAGAAGACTTCCGAAATCGCCACCGTGATCATGGCGAAGTAGATGCCGGTGCGGCGCAGCGCGATCAGGCCGACGAGGTAGCCGATGATCGCCGCCGCCACCATGCCGATGACGATCGCCGTCACGACATGCGGGAAGCCGGCGAGGGTGAGCAGATAGGCCGCCACCATCCCGCCGGTGCCGAAGAAGGCGGACTGGCCGAAGGACAGGAGACCCGTGTAGCCGAACAGGATGTCGAAGCCGAGGCCGAACAGGCCCCATACGAGAATGCGGTTGATGGTGGCCGGCGCGAAGCCGAGGTACGGCAGGAGGAACGGCGCGGCGAGAAGGCCGAGCGCGGTCAGCGCCTCGATGACGAAGGGGCGTTTGGTGAGCATCGCGCGGCCGCCCTCAATCGCGTCCGGCCGTGCCGAGCAACCCGTAGGGGCGCAGCACGAGCACCAGCGTCATCGCCGCAAAGAGCATGACGTAAGCGTAGCCGGGGTTGAACATGGACGTGATGCTGATGATCTCGCCGGCGATCAGGCCGCCGAGAATGGCGCCCGGGAAAGACCCGACGCCGCCGATCACGACGACGACGAAGGTCTGGACGAGGATAGATTCGCCGACATCCGGCGAGACCGCCACGACCGGCGCGTTGACGATGCCGGAAAAGCCCGCCGCCATGGCGCCGATGCCGAAGACCAGCATGAACACCTTGTGCACGTTGATGCCGAGCGCATCCACCATGCCCGCATCCTCGATCCCCGCGCGCACGATCATGCCGAGCTTGGTGCGATAGAGGACGATGTAGAGAACGAGCAGCGCGACGGCGACGATGACGAGCAGCGCCAGCCGGTACTTCGGATAGAACATGAAGCCGAGGTTGACGATGCCGTTCAGCATCTCCGGCGGCGGCACGATCTTCGACAGGCTGCCGAAGGCAAAGCGCACGGCCTCGACGAAGACGATGCCGATGCCGAATGTGACGAGGATCTGGTCCTCGTGCGGACGACCGTAGAAGGAGCGGATGATGACCCGCTCCATCACGATGCCGACGATCATCACGAACAGTGAGCCGACGACCACCGCCGCGATGAATGAATGCGTGTAGGAGAAAGCGAGCCAGCCGGCGTAGCCGCCGAGCATGAACATCGCTCCGTGCGCGAGATTGAGGACGCCGAGCGTCCCGTAGATGATCGTCAGACCGGAGCTGATGAGCGCCAGGAGCATTCCCAGCACCAGCCCGTTGAACATCTGCGAGATCAGATTACCCCAGTTTATCACAGCGAACCTCGCGCACGGATTGTCGTCAGACCGGCCGTATCAGGTGTACGGGCCGAGTTTGCAGCCGAACGCGTCGGGCTTCTGCATGATAGGCGCGCCGTCGACGACCTCGAGGACCTCCCAGTAGTCCTCCTTGTTCTTCATGTCCTTCGGCGCCTTGCCGCGGACGATGA
>JAGRKN010000126.1 GCA_020442275.1 Rhodoblastus sp.
GTCGGCATCATTACCGCCTACGCCCTGTTTCCGCTGGCGCTGCTGTGGATGGAGATCGCGCTCGAGCGCCGATCATATCTCGCCGCGATCGGCTTCGGCGCGACATCGGCGCTGATCGTGCTCGGCCGCAGCCAGGTGCCGCTGCTGCTCTGCTTCACGCTCGCCGCCCTGCTCGTCTGGCGGCTCGCGCGCGATCCCGGCGGCTGGCGTTTCGCCGTCAGCCGCCTCGGCGTTCTCGCGCTTGCCGGCATGACCGCTCTGGCCCTGATCGCCATCCCCATGATGCTGACGATCCAGTTCGCTGATTTCTCGAACCGGCCGCTCGAGGAAATCGAGGCGGCGCTGCGTTCCTCGCTCTACCCCGCCAATCTCGCCAATTTCTTCGTGCCCGACGTCTTCGGCTCGCTGCGCTCGCTCGAAACCGGCAATTGGGGCCCGGCCTACGCCACGCGGCCCGACCTCGATTCGACCGACCGCGCCTTCAACTATCTCTTCGCCGGGTCGCTGACGGCCCTGCTGTTCGTCTGGCACGGGCTGGCTGGTGGACGCGCGCTGCGCCGCGAGGCGCGGCCCTTCGCTGCCGTGCTTCTCGTCGCCCTGCTCTACGCGCTCGGCCGCTACACGCCGCTCTTCCCTTTCCTGTTCCAGCACGTTCCGGGCATCGATCTGTTCCGGCGTCCGGTCGGCGGGACCTTCATCCTTCTCGCTGGCCTCGCCTATCTCACGGGCTGGCTTGCGACGGCCTACGTCCGCGAGGGCGCGCCCGTCCTGAAACTGCCGTGGCTCATTGTCGCCGGCGCGGGCGTGACAGGCGTTCTCGTCTGGGCGCTCGCCTTTTCCGCGCAGTCGGACAATGCAGGAAAGGCGGGGCTCGAAATCGCCAAGGCGCTGCCGCTCTACGCCAGCCTGATCGTCCTGCTGCTATGGCCGAAAACCCCTCGCGCCCGCGCGCTCGCGCTTTCGGCCGCGGTCGCCTTCACCGGCGGCGAACTCATCCTGCGCAACGCCGCCACGGTCCTCAATGCGGAGCCGCGCTCCATCTACGCCATGCTGGAAAAGCCGACGGACGACACGAATACCATCCTGACGGCCATCCGGCAGGACGAGCGCAGCAACCCGAAATCCCTCGCCCGGCCTCGCGTCGAAATCGTCGGGCTCGGCGGCCCCTGGCAGAATGCGTCCATGCTCTACGGGCTCGAGGCCACCAACGGCTACAATCCGCTGCGCATCGGCCCCTACGACCGGCTCGTCGCGCCGGGCGAGGCGCCCTACACGCTGGTGCACCGGCGCTTTCCGACGTCCTTCCCGGGCTACAATTGCCTGCTGAGCCGGCTGCTCGGGCTCGAATATGTCGTGCTCGACCGCCCGATCGACCAGGTGCCCTCGCTCGCCCGCCGCACGGTCGCGCAGGCCGTCATGACCGGCCCCAAGACCTGGATCTACCGGCTCGCCAACGCCTCGCCGCGCGTGACGGTGGAGAGCCGCGTGCAGGTCGCCGACGCCTCCGAGCTGATCGACGCCGGCGCCTTCCCCTCCGCCCTGCCCGCGTCCGGAGTGCTGGTCGACAGCGAGGACGAGCTTTCGCAGAAATACCTGACCGGGCCGATCAAGGCGAAGGCGACGATTTCGGCTTGGCGGCCGGACCGGGTCGAGATCGATTTCGACGGTTCGGCGCCGGGCATCGTCACCCTGCACGACCTCTGGTACCCCGGCTGGGAAGTCGAAATCGACGGCGCCCCGCGCCCGCTCCTGCGCACCGACCTCCTGTTCCGCGGCGTCGAGGCGCCAGCGGGAAAACACAAGATCGTCTTCGCCTACCGCCCGCTGTCGCGCGAAAACCTGATGGGGATTTTGCATGGGATTCTGGAGCCGGAGGAGGAGTGAGACGGGGCGGTTGCTGGTCGCGCGCGCGAGATGCGGGACGTCTGCTATGGGCGGATAGCGGCCTTTGATCTCTAATGGTGCGGCGGACCGGAATGCCGGCGAAAGCGGGCATCTCAAAACTCATTGGGTAGACGGTCGTTCGAGAGGTAGGAATTGAGAATGGGTTTGAGAAGCGATTTCGGAGTTCTTGGGACTTTTCCGCCTCTAAAGCGCGCACCTCTCATAACGGATCGTTTTTAAGAGACTCGTCTAGCTTTCCTTGCATACGGTTAGAGCCAAAGATCGCGCGGATCGTGGCGAAATAACCATAATCTCGCCGAGAATTTGTGCTGGGCTTGAAGCTGCAACTACCCCTAGGGAGCCTTGCTATGACTCGGATCAAAGAAGGTAAGACTAACAAAAGCGCAGGACCTGGCTACTATGCTGAAGTCAAGTCCGAAAAAGGCAACAGAGGCTTCGCTCACGGCTCTACAAGAGACGATGCACACAAGCGGGCGGTAGAGAACGTGAAGAAAAAAGACAAGACATACCGGTTCTAAAGTTCGCCATCATCGAATGAGCCTCGTGCCGTTCCGTGTGTCTTGCACAATGGTCACACGGACGGCCTTGCATTTTTCCTGTCTTTCAGAAGTCCAAATGTGTCCGCCCGAACCGCGTGACCTGAGTTCTGACGCGAAGTGCAACACCCCTTATTTGTGTTCAACTTTCAATTTCAGGCCAAACGCTTTATTGAGGCAACCCGCTAGGCGATCTAGTAGCGTCCAAGCTTCGGCGCTGTCTTTGGCAGCCCGTTGAGCAATCGCGTGAACGAGAAAGTCTAGGTCGGCAGCACGAGGGGCGATCGCCTCTAGG
>JAGRKN010000127.1:0-7319 GCA_020442275.1 Rhodoblastus sp.
GCGTCGCCGGCGCGCGTGACGATCATCAGCAGATCCGGATTGATGCCGCGCACCTTGGTCACCTCGACCGAGAGGTCCTGGGCCTTCGGATCGTAGGCGATGCTCTCGACGATCTTGAAAGGCATGTTCAGGGTCGGGAAGATCTTGCCCATCGCCTGCGACTGCGCCGTGCCGAACGTGTCGTTCGAATGCATGAAAACAGCGGTCTTCAGCTCGAGATTGGCGGCCTTGGAGACCTCGCCGATCAGCCTCAGGCCGTTCGTCACCAGGCCCGGACCGGTCATGAAGTTGCGCACGAGATACTGGTAGCCCTGACCGGTGAGTTGCGGGGCGGAGGCGATGTTGCAGATCAGCGGCACCTTGCGCTGTTCGCAGACCTGCGCGATCGCGATCGTATTGCCGGATTCGAAAGCGCCGATCACGCATTGCGCGCCGTCGTTGATCGCCTTCTCGGCCTGCGTGCGCGACACGTCGTTGGAGGATTCCGTGTCGATGTGGACGACCTCGACGTTGTAGCCGAGGTCGGAGAGCACCTTGGGCGTCGCGAGCGCGCCGCGATAGCAGCTCTGGCCGGCCTGCGCGAAGAAGCCGGAGCGCGGCAGCATGAGGGCGATCTTCAGGGCCTTGCCTTGCGCGCGCACGATCGCGGGAGCGGCGATCGTCGCACTGGCGCCCGCCAGCAGGCTGCGGCGATCGATCCATCCGGTCTTGGCGGTCATTGTCTTGCTCCCGGGTCACGCCCGGCCTCTATCGGCGGGCTGAAAATGGCCGCTCTGGCGGCGCGGGAAACATACAGGGCGCGTAATCCGGCGCAAGTCTCGGACGGGGCCGGTCGCCGTCTTGCGATGCGGCAAATCGTCAGGCGAAGGGATCGTCGATCAGCGGATCGGGCTTGGCGATTTCGGTCAGTCGCGCCGTGTCCGAAATCGTGATCTCGCGGCCATGGGCGTCGACGCCATGCGCCCCGAGGGCCGCGAAAGTACGCGACAGGTTTTCGGGCGTGGTGCCGATATGGGCGGCGAGCTTGCGTTTGTCGAAGGGCAGCCGAAGCCTCCCGCCCCCGCCCTCGTGCTCCATCTCCCGCAGCAGCCAGTTGGCGAGACGCTCGATGGTCGGGCGGAACTTGCGGTCCTTCAGCTCTTTCAGCACGCGTCGGTAGGCCGTGGCGAGTTCGAGGACGATGGCGCGGGCGAAAGAGGAATCGGCCTCGATCGCCGCGCGCACGGCGTCGGCCGGAATCATCAGGACGCGCGCGGCGCTGAGCGTGCGCGCGGAATTCAGATAGAGCGCGTCGCGCGCCACCGCCGCCAAGATGAAGGTCGAATAGGGCCGCAGCAGCGAGAAGCCCAATTCGTCGTTGCCGCGCTCGGAATAGAGCTCGACCAGCCCCTCCACGACCACATGCAGGAAGTCCGGCCGGTCGCCCTCGCGGATCAATTCGACATGGGCCGGGAATCGCTGGAGCATGGCGCCGGCGACGAGTTCGTCGAAGCGCGCCGGCTCCATGCCGCGAAACAGCGGCAAGGTCTGGACGTGGTCTATGTCCGCCGGCCTCACGCCGCTCAGCCCCCTACAGCTTCCTTTTCCATGTCGCGGGTCGACAGGTCTTCCGATGTCATCTTGCCGTAGAGGCGCGCCATTTCGCGCATCAGGAATTGCGCGGGCACGTCGTGGAAGGCGCCGTGGTCGACGACATATTGCATGAAGGCGCGGCCACCACCGTCGAAGGGATGCAGCAGGGCGTCATCGTGGCCGTCGAAATCGAGCGGCTTGACGCCGAGCTTCTCGCAGAGCGAGGCGTTGAACGTCGGCGTCGCCTTGCGCCAGGCGCCATCGACCCAGACGTGCGTATAGCCGTGCCACGAGAAGAGATCGGTCCCCATGCTCTCGCGCAGCTTGTCGGTGGTCAGGTGATTGCGCACATCGGCAAAGCCGACGCGCGCCGGAATGCCGTTGACCCGGCAAATGGCGGCGTAGAGCGAGGCCTTGCCGACGCAATAGCCGTTGCCGGCCTCCACCACGCTGGAGGCGCGAAAGGTCTCGGGCGTGGTCATGTTGACGTAGGGATTGTAGCGAATCCCGTCGCGCACGGCCTTGTAAAGCGCGCTCGCCTTTTCGCGGTCGCTCGCGCCTTCCGGCGCATGCCGTTTCGCGAAGGCGACGACGGAGGGATGTTCGCTGTCGATATATTCGCCGGGATCGAGGAAGAGACGGCGTTCGGAATCGTTGAGAGTTTCGGTCATCATGCATTCTAGCAATGCACGAACCGGAATTGCACCATCCCCACGGACGAAATCGCGGCATGCGAAGGCCGGCCGCTTTCGCGGCCGGCCGTTTCGAGCAACCGGCTCAGGCGCGACCGGCGTTCTTCCATGCGCCATAAGCGACCGCGAGCGACACGACCGCCCACATGGCAAGATATTCGACGCCGCCCATATTCCACAGCCAGCCGAAACCCTTGGTCGCGAACACCGCATAGGCGGCGACCGCCATGCAGCCGGCCGACATCAGCGCGGTCCACCGCAGGAAGAGCCCGAAGGTCA
The DNA here is from genome assembly GCA_020442275.1 of Rhodoblastus sp. Taxonomy (GTDB): domain Bacteria; phylum Pseudomonadota; class Alphaproteobacteria; order Rhizobiales; family Beijerinckiaceae; genus JAJXWB01. The sequence continues at coordinate 2,544 of JAGRKN010000127.1, forward strand.
TGCCCACGCATGCAATGGCTTCGACCACGAGCGCCAGCCCGAGGAAGAAGGGCGCGGGCGTGAGACCGGCCTTGGCGAAGAAGGCGAGCGATCCCGCAATGCCGGTCAGCTTGAACAGGATGTGCGGGATGTAGAACAGGCCCGCGACGACACGGATCGCGGTCAGCGGCTGCGTGAAGTCGAAAGCGCGCGGCGCGACGACGGGGCCGATCAAAGACCGGAAACCAGATGGGGCGGAGGTGACGGTTGCCATGACTTTACTCCTTCTGCTGCGAAGCTGAAGGAAGCTTGATCCGTCGCGACCGCATGCGACTTGCGTGAAATCAAGATTGTGGCCCTTCATCCGCAATTGCGCAATTGCGGCAGCGCAAGCGCGTCAATAATCGACCCGCATCAGGAACAGGCCATTGGCCGGCGCCACGGCGCCGCAGCGCGCGCGGTCGCGGGCGTCGAGCGCCGCCTTCAGATCGGCCGCCGTCCATTTGCCGGAGCCGACATGCTCCAGCGAACCCACCATCGAGCGCACCTGCCGATGCAGGAAGGACAGGGCCGAGGCGCGAATCTCGATCATGTCGCCGGCGCGCGCCACGTCGAGCTGTTCGAGCGTACGCAGGGGCGAATTGGCCTGGCACTCCGCCGCGCGAAACGTCGTGAAATCGTGCCTGCCAACCAGGGCCTGGGCGGCCTCGTGCATCGCTTCGGCGTCCAGGTTTCGTGCGACATGCCAGACGTAGCCGCGCTCGTGGGTCGGCGGAGCGCGGCGGTTGAGCAGGCGGTAGAGGTAATGGCGTTTTTGGGCCGAAAAGCGCGCCTCGAAATCCGGCCCGACCTCAGTCGCCTCGACGACCGCGACGGGAAACAGCCGCAGATGCGCGTTCAGCGCATCGCGCAGCCGGTCGCCGCGCCAGTCGCGGTCGAGATCGACATGGACGACCTGGCCCTTCGCATGCACGCCGGCGTCGGTGCGGCCGGCGGCCTGAATGGGGCTGGCGGCGCCGGTCAGAGTCGCGATGGCGCTTTCAACCGCTTCCTGTACGGACAGGCCGTTGGCCTGGCGCTGCCAGCCGACGAAGGGGCGGCCGTCATATTCAAGGGTGAGCTTGTACCGTGGCATCAGCCCAGCCGGGCGCCGATGGCCAGTCGCGCGCCGCGCGAGAAATCGCCAAAGCTCATCGCCGCCTTGCCGCCGCGCTGGATTTGCACGAGTTCGATCGCGCCCGCGCCGCAGGCGATCAGGCCGTCGCCGATGATTTCGCCCGGCGCGCCCGCGCCCGACGCAACCCTTGTCTTCAAAACCTTCACCCGCTCCGGCCCTCGGCCCAGATCGGCCTCGAACCAGGCGCCGGGGAACGGCGACAGGCCGCGGGCGAGGTTGTGGACCTCTGCGGCGGGCTTCGAAAAATCGAGCCGCGCCTCGGCCTTGTCGATCTTGGCGGCATAAGTCACGCCCGCGTCCGCCTGCGGCCGGAAGGCGAGAGAGCCACGCGAGATCGCCGACAGGGCGCGCGTCATCAGGTCGGCGCCTACCTTCATCAGCGCATCGTGCAGTTCGCCCGCCGTCATGTCGGGCCCTATAGCGACGCGCTCGGCCATGCCGACGGGGCCAGTGTCGAGGCCCTCGTCCATCTGCATGACCATCACACCTGTCTCCGCATCGCCCGCCATGATGGCGCGCTGGATCGGCGCCGCGCCACGCCAGCGCGGCAGGAGCGAGGCGTGCAGGTTGAAGCAGCCGAGTTTCGGCGCCTCGAGTACGGGTTTCGGCAAGATGAGGCCGTAAGCGACGACCACCGCGCAATCGGCGTCGAGGGCGGCGAAAGCCGCCTGCTCTTCCGCGTTGCGCAGGCTTTTCGGGGTGCGTACGGGAATGCCGAAGCGCTCGGCCACCTTTTGGACGGGCGAAGGGCGCAGATCCATGCCACGGCCGGCCGGTTGCGGCGCGCGCGTGTAGACGCAGCAGACCTCGTGGCCCTGCCCGACGATTTCCGTCAGGACCGGGACCGAGAAATCCGGCGTGCCCATGAAGACGACGCGCATCGGCGTCGCCTCACAGCTCGCGGGAACAGTGGGCGGGGTGGCCGGGCTCGTTGGCCGAGCGGCGCGCGATCTTCTCGAACTTCTTCCATACCCGTTCGCGCTTCAGGCGGGAGAGATGATCGATGAACAGGACGCCGTTGAGATGGTCGATCTCGTGCTGGATCGCGGTCGCCAGCAGGCCGTCGGCCTCTATCTCGTTCTCGCGGCCCTCGCGATCGAGATAACGGGTCTTCACGCGCGACGGCCGCTCGACATCCTCGTAATATTCCGGGATCGACAGGCAGCCTTCCTGATAGACGCGCTTTTCCTCGGACGACCAGACGATCTCCGGATTCACGAAGCAGATCGGGCGTGCGTCCTCGCCCTCCTTGGCGGTGTCGATCACGACGACGCGCTTGGGAACAGCGATCTGGATCGCGGCGAGCCCGATGCCCGGCGCGTCGTACATGGTCTCGAGCATGTCATCCATCAGCCGCTTGATCTCGTCGTCCACGCGCTCGACGGGCGCGGATACGAGCCTGAGGCGGTTGTCGGGGATACAGATGATGGGTCGTAGCGACATGCCGCTCCAATAAGCGGGGCGACGGGTCCGGTCAAATGTGGAGGCGCCCATTTGCAGGGCGCCCCCGCTGTGCGCTAAAGCCCATGGGAACTTGCGCTCTGGTCGATTGTCGTCTTCCGGGGACACGCACACTATATTGCCCACACAACAGGCCGGCGACAGCTTCGGCCGCAATTGGGTTCGGAATGGGTATCGACAGTCTGATGGGCGGCGTTCCGCGCGACCAGCTCGCGACGGAACGGGCGATCGCTGAATTTCGAGCGGGCCGGCCGGTCGTCATCGAAACGGCGCAGGCTACGCTGCTCGCCGCGCCGGTCGAAGGACTCGACAGCGCAGGTGCGACCGCGCTTGCTGGTCTGGCGGGCGGGCAGGCGCGCCTCGTGCTCTCGGGGCCGCGCCTCCATCGGCTGGGCGCGCCGGATCGCGCGGCAGCGGCGCTTGCCATGCCCAAGCCCGAGCTGGCGCGGATCGCGCGGCTCGCCATCGACGACGGCGCGACTTTGGATGGCGAGCTCCTGCCGCTTGGCGCCGGCGAGGAAGCGGGATTGCGCCTCGCCCATCTCGCCGCGCTTCTGCCCGCGCTCCTCGTCGCGCCGCTCGACACGGGCGCGCTCGCCGATGCGCCCGTCGCGCGGGTGAGCGGCGAGGCCGTGGCCGCCTACCCGCTGCAGCGGCGTGCGGCCCTACACATCGTCTCCCGCGCGAAAGTGCCGCTCGAGGGCGCGCCGCAATCCGAATTCGTGATCTTCCGCGGCGGCGAAGGGCTGCGCGACCAGGCGGCGGTGATCGTCGGCGATCCCGATATGTCGGAACCTGTCGCGGTGCGGCTGCATTCGGCCTGCCTGACCGGCGACCTCTTCGGCTCGCTGAAATGCGATTGCGGGGACCAGTTGCGCATGACCGCGCGCGCCATGGCCGAGAACGGCGGCGGCGTGATCCTGTATCTCGACCAGGAAGGCCGTGGAAACGGGCTTGCCAGCAAAATCAAGGCCTATCGCCTGCAGGCCGAGGGTTTCGACACCTACGACGCCGACGAGGTGCTGGGCTTCGACCACGACCAGCGTGGTTTCGGTTTCGCCGCCGACATGCTGAAGCAGCTCGGCGTGTCCAGGGTGAAGATCCACACCAACAATCCGAACAAGATCGCCGCGCTCGAAGCCGCCGGCCTGGAAGTCGTGGCGCAGGAGCGCGTGATCGGGCGATCGACGCCGCAGAACGTCGGCTATCTCGCCGCCAAGCGCGACCGCGCCGGCCATTCGATCGATGCAGAACTCGAACCGCCGCTCGTCTGAGGACGAACGACCGGAGGGACGGCCCGGCGGCTATGTGTTCGCCGGCCTCGTCTTCGCGCTCGTCTGGTTATTCCTTTGCTGGCCATGGCTGTCGAGGCGGGTGACGATCCCGTGGGACGCCAAGGCGCATTTCTACCCGCAATTCGCCTTTCTCGCCCGCGCGCTCGCCAACGGCCAATCGCCGTTCTGGACGCCCAACATCTTTGACGGCTGGCCGCAGATCGCCGACCCGCAATCGCTGATCTTCGCGCCTTTCTATCTCGCCGCCGCCTTCCTCGGTCCCTCGCCGTCGTTCCAGCTCGCCGACGGCGTGCTCCTTGGAATGCTGGGCCTCGGCGCGCTCGGGGTCTTTCTCTATGCGCGCGACCACGGGTGGCGGGCGGAGGGCGCGCTGGTCGCGGCGATCGCCTTCGCCTTCGGCGGATCGGCGGCCTGGCGCCTGCAACATGTCGGGCAGGTGATGAGCCTCGCCTGGTTCCCACTCGCCTTGTTCGCGCTGTCGCGCGCGCTCGACAGGAGATCGGCGTTTTGGGGCGCTGCGGCCGGAATATTCGCGGGCTTCATGGTCGGCGGCCGCGATCAGGTCGCCTGGCTGCAGACTTTGATCCTCGCCGGCTTCGTCGCGCAGCGGCTTTTTCGTGGGGCGGGCCTGGCCGCGAACCTGCGACCGTTCCTTCGGCCGCTCATTGCCGGCACGCTGGCTGGACTTGTGGTCGCAGGCGTTCCCGTCCTGCTGTCGGCGATGCTGGCCGCCAGCTCGAACCGGCCGGACATTATTTTCAGCGAGGTGGTGAAAGGCTCGCTTCACCCGGCCTCGCTGCTGACGCTCGTCGCGCCGGATCTCTACGGCGTCTCCGGGCCGCTCGCCTATTTCTGGGGACCGCC
>JAGRKN010000127.1:7330-14229 GCA_020442275.1 Rhodoblastus sp.
CTGTTCCTCGCCCGCAATATGGGCGAGGTCTATTTCGGCGCGCTCGCGTTGGCCGCCGTGATCGGCGCCGGCCTGCCGCTTCGCCGCGCCGAGGGCGACGCGCGCTTCTTCGGAATCGTCGTCGTCCTGCTCGCGCTCTATGCGCTCGGCCGCTACACGCCGGCCTTCAACCTGCTGTTCCACCTGCCCGGCGCGGGGCTGTGGCGGCGCCCGGCCGACGCCACCTTCCCGCTCTGCGCTCTTCTCGCCTATCTCGCCGGCTATGGCGTGCACCGGCTCGCGTCCGGCGAGGCGCGCTGGCGGCCGACGACCGTGGCCCTGACGATCTTCGCCCTGCTGTCGGGAAGCGTCGCGGTCGCGCTCTGGAAAGACCGGCTGGCGCAGGCCGCCCTGCCGCTCCTGATCGCCTGGGTGACATTCGCGCTTGCGCTGGCCTTGCTCGAATGGATTTCCGCGCGCGGCCATAAGCGCCAGATCGCGGCGATCGCGCTGGTCGGCCTCTTCTGCGCGGTCGATCTGTCGATCGGCAACGGGCCGAACGAGTCGACGGCGCTGCCGCCCGAGCGGTTCGACTTCCTGAAGCCGGACACGACCAACACGACCATCCGTCTGTTGCGCGAAAAACTCGCTGCCAGCGCGACGCCGGACCGGCGCGACCGGATCGAACTCGCCGGCATCGGCTTCGATTGGCCGAACGCCAGCCTGTCGCAGGATTTCGATCACAGCCTCGGTTATAATCCGCTGCGTCTGGCGCTATTCGAGGATTTCACCGGCGCGGAGGACACGGTCGGCCTGCCCGAACAGCGCATGTTCTCGAAGGCCTTTCCATCGTACCGCTCGATTGCGGCCGATCTGACCGGACTTCGCTTCATCGCCGCCGGCGCGCCGATCGAGCAGATCGATCCGACGCTGAAGCCCGGCGATCTCGTTTTCATCGCGCGCACGGCCGACGCCTGGGTCTACGAAAACCCGCGCGCCATGCCGCGCGTCTTCGTCGCGACGCAGGCGCGCGGCGCCGATTTCGAGGCGATCATGAAAACCGGCGCCTGGCCGCCGGTCGATTATCGGACGACGGTCCTGCTCGCCTCGGGCAGCGACCAAACGCCGCGCCGAACGGGAACGGCGCGCATTCTCGACTACGGAAACACGCATATCGGGATCGAGGCGGACGCCCCCGATGGCGGCTGGCTGGTGCTCAACGATATCTGGCATCCCTGGTGGACCTGCGTGCTCGACGGCGTTCCCACGACCATCGAGCGGGCCAATGTCGCCTTTCGCGCCGTGCGCCTGCCGCCGGGCCAGCACAGGCTCGAGTTCCGGTTCGAGCCGTTTACCTCGCTGTGGCGTCAGGCGGTCGGCGGGGTTGCGAAGCCATCGGGCAGCCCCTAAATCGCGGGGCGCGCCCGTCGGCCGCATCGCCATGCCTTCGCCGGCTTGTTCGATCAAAAGCGTGAGGCATGAGACAAGAGGACGCCGAAATAAGCAGGAAAACGTTCGACGCTGGCAGCGAAAGCGAGGCGGCAAACGAACGTCCCTGGAGCGAGCGGCGCGCGATCGTCGAGGGGCGCAAGCGTCTGTTCGACCGCAAGCATCTCGGCCGGACGATCGGCGGCGTCCTGTCGATCGGCATCTTCGTCCTGTCGCTGTTCGTTCTGGCGCGCGTTTTCGCCGGGCTCGACATCGGCGCGCTGCGCGCGGCGATCGCCGCCACCAGCGCCGAGCAGATCGCGGCGGCCTGCCTGCTGACATGCGTCTCCTATCTCGCGCTGACTGGCTACGACGCGCTGGCGCTGCGCCAGATCGGCGCGCACGTGCCCTACCGCGTCACCGCGCTCGGCTCGTTCACCAGCTACGCCATTTCGTTCACGCTCGGCTTTCCGCTGATCACGGCCGGCGCCGTTCGTTACTGGATCTATTCGCGCGCCGGTCTGTCCGCGGGCAAGGTCGCGAGCCTGACCGTGGTCGCGGGCGTCACCTTCTGGCTCGGCATGGCTTTCGTGGCCGGCGTCAGCATGGTGGCCCGAGCGGAATCCCTGTCGTGGATCGACAACCTGCCCTGGCAGATGAACGCCGTCATCGGCGCCTCTGTGCTGATCGCCATCGCCGCCTATGTCGGCTGGGTCGCAGTGGCGCCGCGCCGCGTGCGGGTGCAGGGATTCCGGTTGCGGCTGCCCGGACCGCTCGTCACGCTCGGGCAGATGACTCTTGGCGTTGTCGATCTCTGCGCTGCGGCCGGGGTCCTGTTCGTGCTCCTGCCGGCACAGACCGCGATCGATTTTCCGAGCTTCGCGGCCACCTATGTGCTCGGCTGCATTCTGGGCATCGCCAGCCATGCGCCGGGCGGCATCGGCGTGTTCGAGGCGACGATGCTGAAATTCGTGCCGGCGCCCAGCACGGCCTCGCTGTTTGCGTCCCTGCTGCTCTTCCGCATCATCTACTATCTCGCGCCCTTCGTTTTCGCGCTGGCGCTGCTGGGCGCCAATGAAGGGCTGCGGCGCTGGACCGCGCTGCGCAAGGCGATCGAGTCCGAACAGGGCGACGACTGACCGCGCCGCGCTACGGCATGCCTTCCATGTCGACGCGCGGATAGTAGCGGCTTTCGCCCAGCGCATCGACGCGAGCCCAGAAATCCGCGTTGGCCGCGAACCCCTGATCGTTGCGGCCGGCCGTCTGGCGCCAGATCGTCCAGGAGTCCGGATGCAGACGGCGCGCCTCCTCGAAATGCGTCAACGCCTCGTCCGGCCTGCCGGTCCTGAGCAAGTGGCCGCCCAGCCGGAAATGGACATGCGCGAGCGCGACATCCTCGCTCGGCGGGCGCAGCCGGGCGCGGGCGGCCTCTTCGTCGAAGACATGGCGAGAGGCCGCGCCGTTGATGGCCCAGTCGCGCACAGCATCCATGTAGGTGCGCTTGGCGCGCACGATCAGGTCCACATCCTCCTTCGGCATGATTCCGGTCGTGCGGTCGCGCCGGCGGAACCCGTCCCATGAGCCGGCGTTCTCGGCGGGGCGCGCAATGCGCCCATTCTCGTCGATCCAGACCGCCTCGGGCACATTGACCATGCCGTAGAGCGCGGCGACGCGATGGTCGCGATCGACAAGGCAGGGATAGGCCGGCTTTGCCGCGTCGACATAAGGGCGCGCGGCCTCGGCCGTGTCCATCGCCACGGCGACGACGACAAAGCCCTTGTCTTTCATGGCGTCGTAAATCTGCTGCCACACGGGCAAGTCGTTACGACAGCCTCACCACGAGGCCCATGAGGAGAGAAAGACCTTTTGGCCTCGATAGTCCGAGAGGCGGTGCAAACGCCCATCGAAGTCCGGCAATTCGAAGTCCGGCGCCTCCAGCGTTTCCAGCGCCTGCGCGCGCTCGCCCGCGCCAGCGCCGAAAGCCCAAACCTCTCCAGCCTTGTCTCTGACCGCGACATTGCCGATGTGGCGCCAGAAGGCCGCCGCATCGATATTGCCTGCCTCGTCGACATAGCGCGCGACGCCGTGCGGAACCGGCACGCAAATATCGCCCTTGCAGAACCCCTCCGGCTTCGCCTCGAAGCCGGTGATGCGCGCGAGGTCCCTCGTATTCAGCCACAGGCCGGGTGGGCTACGTCTCGGCGCCGCTTCGAATTCGCCTTGATCCGTAAGAACGACCGCCATGGGCGCACTCCATTTTTTCGTGCGGGCGGAAAGGCCCGTACTATTCCTCCTCGCCGCCGTCGCCGAGAAAGCTCGACGCGGACAGGACGATCTTGCTATCGATCTCGCCGACGACCTTCTGATCCTTGCCCGCATAGGGCGTGACCTCCAGCAGGTGCCGGATGACCTCGACGCGCGTGCGCCGCTTGTCGTTGGCGCGCACCACCGTCCAGGGCGCCTGCGCGGAATCGGAACGCGCCAGCATTTTTTCGATCGCTGCGGAAAAGGCGTCCCACTTGTCGAGCGCCTGATAGTCGAGGCCCGACAATTTCCAGCGCTTGAGCGGATCGTGATGGCGGGCGTGCAGCCGCTTCATCTGCATTTCGCGGCCGATCGTCAGAAAATACTTCACGATGCGAATGCCGTCGCGGGCGAGCATGTCCTCGAACTTGGGCACGCGATCGAGGAAGGTTTCGGACTGCTGCGGCGTCGCGAAGCCGAATACCGGTTCGACGACGGCGCGATTGTACCAGGAGCGATCGAAGACGACGATCTCGCCCTTGGCCGGCAGATGCGGCACATAGCGCTGGAAATACCATTCGTCGGATTCGCGCGGCGTGGGTTTTGACAGGGCGACGATATGCGCCTTGCGCGGATTGAGGTGCTGGGTGAGGCGCGCGATCGTGCCGCCCTTGCCGGCGGCGTCGCGGCCCTCGAAGACGACGACGATGCGCTCGCCCTTGTCCTCGACCCAGTCGAGCAGCTTCAGCAATTCGATCTGCAGGCGTCGCAAGTCCTTGGCGTAGGGCTTGCGCTTGAGCTTGCCGTCGTAGGGATAGCCGCCGGATGTCAGCGCCGCCTTGTCGATCGCCTTGGGCAGATCGGGCGCGTCTATGGCAAAGGCCTTCACGGCCTCGGCGGCCTTGCTGCGTTCTTTCGCTTTACCGTCGCTCATGATCTATGAGCTTATGCCAAAGGATGGCTGGGGCAAATAATGGCAGAATCGGCCGACATTTCGACCGCCGCGCCGGTCCAGGCGGTGGTAGACGCCCTGCCCGACCCCGTCTTCGTGGTTGGGCGCGACATGCGCGTGGCCGCCGTCAATCTGGCCGCGGCCAAACTGCTGCCGGCGCTGCGCAAGAACGATCTGCTGGTGCGCGGTCTCAGGGAGCCGGACGTGCTGGATGCGATCGCGCGCGTCTTCAAGTCCGGCGAGGCGCAGGCGGCGGTCTGGCTCGACCGCTTCCCGATCGAACGTCATTTCGAAATCCATCTCGCGCCCGCGCGGCTCGGCGCCGACGTCGCCTGCGTCGTCGCCTTGCGCGACGTCACCGAAAGCCGCCGCATCGAGCGCATGCGCTCGGATTTCGTCGCCAACGCCAGCCACGAATTGCGCACGCCGCTCGCGTCTGTCCTCGGCTTCATCGAAACTCTGCAGGGACCGGCAAAGGACGACATCGTCGCGCGCGAAAGATTTCTCGGCATCATGGCGGACCAGGCGCGCCGCATGGCGCGTCTCGTCGGCGACCTGCTGTCGCTGTCGCGCATTGAGCAGAACCTGCACATTCGCCCGAACTCCGCCGTCGACCTGCGATCGGTCACAGCGCAGATCGTCGACGGGCTGCGCTCGCTCGCGGAAGAAAGCGGCGTGGAAATGCGGTTCACGGCCGGGCCGGAGGTCATCGTGCTCGGCGATCGCGACGAATTGCTGCGCCTGGCGGAAAACCTGATCGAGAACGCGATCAAATATGGCGCGCCGTCGCCGGTCGATGTGACCGTCGAGGCCAAGGATGGCCAGGGCGCGCTGGTCGTGACCGACCATGGTCCCGGCATCGCGGCGGAGCATCTGCCGCGCCTGACCGAGCGCTTCTACCGCGTCGATGCGGGCGCGAGCCGCGCCAAGGGCGGCACCGGACTCGGTTTGGCGTTGGTCAAGCACATCGTCGCGCACCATCGCGGGCGATTGTCGATCGAGTCCGAGATCGGCAAGGGCGCGACGTTCAGGGTCTCGCTGCCGCTCGCCGGCGCGAGCGCCAAGTGAGGCCAACGCTCCTAAGCGACGTTCAAAGAAAAAGCGGGCTGTGAAGCCCGCTTGCATTGCGTTGGATTCCGGCGTGGTCCGTCAGCGGACGCGCGCGCGACGACGATCCTGCGCGGGCTGATAGGCGACGCGCGCGTGATACTTGCAATAGGGTCCCTCGCCGATCGGCGAATCCGCGCCGCAATAGCGAAAATCCGGCGAGGCCGGATCGCCCAGCGGCCAGCGGCACATGGATTCGCGAAGCTCCATGATCGTCACGCGCTCCGACATCGGGATCACGACCTCTTCGAGCTGGGCCTTGGGCTGCGGCGGCGCTTCCATCATGCGCGGCGCCATGGCGAAAGCGAGATTACCGCGCATGATCGGCGCGTGTACGCGCGGCGCCGACGAGGCCGTGCGCACCGGCTTTGCCGGCCGTGGACGCGGCGCCGCCTGGGTCGGGGCCTTGGCGCGGCCGCTGAGGCCGAGCCGATGCACCTTGCCGATGACCGCATTCCTGGTGATGCCGTTGGACAGTTCCGACGCAATCTGGCTGGCGCTCAATCCTTCGAGCCAAAGTTTGCGCAGAAGCTCCACGCGCTCGTCAGTCCAGGACATGAAGTCCTCCTTGGATTACTGGGTCCGCAATATCAGTCCAAGAGTCCAAGCGCCTGATCCGGAATCGGAATCGGTCACACGCGCCGCAATCAACGGCGTCGTTGGACGCATCGCACTCTCAGAAGGTCCGCCGCACGAGATGTCGTAGTCGACGGAGCGGACGCTACACTAGCGGTTGAATCTCGCGCAAGAGTCCTGCGGCGCGTTGCGATGTTTTCAACAGGAGAAGGGCGAGAGTGAGTCCCTCGCGCAACGCCGTAGCTGCGGCGCGGCGGGATTTGACCTCGGGCCGCCGCATAAAGTATTGTTTCCCTTTGCTGCCGCCCGAAGGGGCGGCAGTTTGCGTTCCGGCGCCGTCGCAACCCGCGTCGCTGCCGTCAAGAAATTGCAAGGCCTGTCCTTCAGGGAGACAGAAGAAGGAGATCGAGACAGTGACTTCCGCCCTCATTCCGACCTACGCGCGCGCCGACCTCGCTTTCGAGCGGGGCGAAGGCTCCTGGCTCGTGTCGGTCAAGGGCGAGCGATATCTCGATTTCGGCGCCGGCATCGCCGTCGCCTCGCTCGGCTATTCCAATCCGCACCTGATCGAAGCGTTGACCGCACAGGCCAACAAGCTCTGGCACACGTCCAA
>JAGRKN010000004.1:0-2288 GCA_020442275.1 Rhodoblastus sp.
GGGTTCTGGTCGATGCGGGCGATCTCATCGTCCACATCTTCCGGCCGGAAGTACGGCAGTTCTACAATCTCGAGAAGATGTGGAGCGGCGACCGCCCGACCGACAAGTCTGCCGGCAAGGCCGTCGGAGCCAAGTCGGTCGAGGCAAGGCCCGCGGGCGCGAAAGCCGGCCGCAAGGCCGACTGAGCACGGGCGCCTCGCATGCGTCTCACCCTGGCCGCGGTCGGCCGTCTCAAGGCCGGCCCGGAACGGGATCTGGTGGCGCGCTACGCGGAACGGATCGCCGCGACCGGCAAAGCCGTGGGTCTCTCCGGCCTGACGCTGAAGGAGACCGACGAGAGCCGGGCGCGCCGCCCCGAGGACCGCAAGGCCGAAGAGGCGCGTGCGCTGCGCGCGCTGATCCCGGAGGGCGCGCGCATCGTCGCGCTCGACGAACGCGGCCGGAGCCTCACGAGCGAAAAATTCGCCGCCGAGATCGGCGCGCTGCGCGACGCCGGCCAACGCGATCTGTGTTTCGTGATCGGCGGCGCGGACGGGCTCGACGCGAGTTTTCGCAGCGAGGCGGCGCTGGTGTTCTCGTTCGGGGCCGCGACCCTGCCGCACCAGATCGTGCGGGCGCTCGTGGCGGAACAGGCCTATCGCGCGATTTCCATCCTCGCCGGCCATCCCTATCATCGCGCCTGAATTGGCGCGATTCGCGCCGCAATGCCGGCGTTTTTCGACGCTATTGCCCGGATGAGCTTTTTCGGGCGGACTTGCAGGATCGATTTGCTTCCAGGCTCTCTGTCGACGCGTCGGATCGCCTTCATCGCCGCCCTCGCGGGCGTGGCGCTGATTGTCGCGCCCGCTGACGCCCAACCGACAGAACTCGGCCTCGATCCCGTCGAAGGCAAGAAGCTCGAATTGCGCGGCGTCGAGGACACGATTTCGGCCTCCGCCGAGCAGCGCGCGAAAATCAAGGCGGAGATCGAGACGATCCGGCAGGATCGCGCGCGGCTCAACGCGGCCCTGCTCGATGCGAGCGCGAAAGTGTCCGAGGCCGACGGCCGCATGGCGAAGATCGAAGCGCGGCTGGACAGGCTGACCGGAAGCGAGGAAGCGATCCGCCGCTCGCTGGAAGGCCGACGCAATGTGGTGGCCGAGGTACTGGCCGTGCTGCAACGCATGGGGCATCGCACACCGCCGGCGCTGCTGGTTCAGCCCGAGGACGTGCTGAAGGCGATCCGCGCCTCGATGACGCTGGGCGCGGTGCTGCCGGAATTGCGGGCGGAGACCGAGGCGCTCGCCAGCGACCTGAAGGATCTGGTCGATCTGCGCGCGTCGATCGCGGCCGAGAAGGACAAGCTCGCCAGGGAGCAGCAGGGGCTCCAGGATGAACGCGCGCGGCTCGCCGCGCTGGTCGACACCCGGCAGAAGACGCTCGGCGAGGCGCAGAGCGCGCTCGATGCGGAGCAGAAGCGCGCGGCCGAACTCGCCAGCCAGGCGACGAGCCTGAAGGACCTGATCGCCAAAATGGAGCGCGAGAGCGCCGCCGCCCGCAAGGCCGCCGACGAGGCGCGAAAATACGACGAGGACCGCAAGAAGCAGGCGGCGCTGGAGAGCGAGGAGCAGCAGGCCAAGATCGACGCCTCGCCGTTCAAGGACCCTGCCCGGCTCGCCCCGGCCATCCCGTTCGCCAAGGCGCGCGGGCGGCTGCCGCTGCCGGCCAGCGGCGAGATCGTGAAGACCTACGGGGCGTCGGACGCGTTCGGCAGCTCGGAAAAGGGTATCTCGATCGGGGTGCGGCCGCGCGCGACGGTCGTGTCGCCGGCCGACGGCTGGGTGCTCTATGCCGGCCCCTATCGAACTTATGGCCAGTTGCTCATCGTCAATGCGGGCGACGGCTACTATATAGTCCTGGCCGGGATGGACAGGATCAATGTCGCTGTCGGGCAATTCGTCCTTTCGGGCGAACCGATCGGCGTCATGGGCGACGGCGCGACCCGTACGGCCTCGGCCGTCGCCATTGGCGCAAGCCAGCCCATCCTCTATGTTGAGTTCAGAAAAGACGGCTCTCCCGTCGACCCGGCCCCTTGGTGGTCCAAGCCTGATTTGAAAAAGGTTCGTGGATGATGCGCAATGTGAACTACGTCCTGCTGGGCGCCGTCATCGGCGCCTCGGCCTTCGGGGTCGCCCAGAAGGTCGACATTTTCGGACAGCCGGCCACGGCCGCCATTTCCGATACCTATCGCAGCCTCAACCTGTTCGGCGACGTCTTCGAGAAAGTCCGCACGGACTATGTCGAGAAGC
>JAGRKN010000004.1:2329-15906 GCA_020442275.1 Rhodoblastus sp.
CTCGCTCGATCCGCATTCGAGCTATATGGATTCCAAGAGCTTCCGCGACATGCAGGTGCAGACGCGCGGCGAGTTCGGCGGCCTCGGCATCGAGGTGACGCAGGAAGACGGCGTCGTGAAGGTCGTGACCCCGATCGACGACACGCCCGCCTCGCGCGCCGGAATTCTCGCTGCCGACCTGATCGTCGCCATCGACGGCGAGAGCGTGCAGGGCATGACGTTGAACCAGGCCGTCGACAAAATGCGCGGCGCGGTGAACACCGACGTCACGCTGACCGTGCTGCGCGGCAAGGAAAAGAAGAAGCTCGAGGTCAAGCTGACCCGCGCGGTCATCCAGATCAAGTCGGTGCGCTCGCGCAGGGAAGGCGACGACATCGGCTATATCCGCATCACCCAGTTCAACGAGCAGACCTATGACGGCCTGAAGGCCGCGATGCAGAAATTCCAGCAGGAAATGCCGGGCGACAAGCTCAAGGGATATATTCTGGATCTGCGCAATAATCCCGGCGGCCTGCTGGACCAGTCGGTGGCCGTCTCCAACGCCTTCCTCCAGCGCGGCGAGATCGTTTCGACGCGCGGGCGGAATGCGGACGAAACACAGCGCTACAACGCCCGGCCGATCGACATCTCCAAGGGCAAGCCCGTGGTGGTGCTGATCAATGGCGGCTCGGCCTCGGCTTCCGAGATCGTCTCCGGCGCGCTGCAGGACCACAAGCGCGCGACGCTGATCGGCACCCGCTCGTTCGGCAAGGGCTCGGTGCAGACCATCATCCCGCTCGGCCAGAACAACGGCGCGCTGCGGCTGACCACGGCGCGCTATTACACACCGTCGGGCCGCTCGATCCAGGCCAAGGGCATCGACCCCGACATCGTCGTGCTGCAGGACGTGCCGGATGAGCTCAAGGGCAAGGACGACCTGAAGGGCGAGGCTTCTCTCAAAGGCCACCTGAAGAACGGCGACAAGAACACCGAAGAGCACGGCTCGCAGGCCTATGTTCCGCCGGATCCGGCCAAGGACAAGCAGCTGATCGCGGCCGACGAACTGCTTCGCGGCATCAAGACCGCCCAGCAGCTCGCCCAGAAGGCGCCCGAGCCCAAGGTCGAGCCGAAGGCGGACGACAAGAAGCCCGACGTCAAAGCTCCCGACGCCAAGGCGCCGGAGCCCGAAAAGAAGAACTGACGTCGCGCGCTTCGGCGCACGCGAACAAGACACCTCGACGCGCCCGGCCGGCATGACCAGAATGCCGGCCGGGCGTATGATTCGCGCAGTCGATTCGCCGCGCCTGCCGAGAACTCCGGCGCGGCCGGAGGCAAGCGAAAGCGGCGCATGACGGATGAACTCCATCAACCCCTCGGGCTGAAGCCCATGGCCCGGCAGCGCCCGGAAGCCGTGCGCGCAAAGCGCGGCGCCGGCTTTCCCATGTCGGCGGCGGGGATCGTCTATTCGCTGATCGGCGCGGGTATTTTCGGGATTGGCGGCTACATCTGGGCATACGGCGACCCGAATGGCGGCTGGCCGCGCGCGGTGGCGAAGATCGAGCCCTACAAGCCGCCGGCGGTCGCCACGCAATCAGATCCTGCGCCGACCGGTACGATCGAGCGCCGCGCCGAACGGCACACAGGACAGGAAGTCGAGAACCAGTCGGGTGTGAAGGTGACGCGGGCGGGCGGCGGCAATGCGCCGGGCGCGCTCATCATCCAGCTCGACCAGGCCGCGAGCGTCAGCCTGACGCCAGCGCCCGACAAGCGCCTCGTCGAGCGCGGCCGGTTCGGCCAGCTGCCGCGGATCGGCGCCGACGGCGCCAAACCATATGAAGTCTACGCGCGGCCACTCATCACATCGCAGAAGCTGAAATCGGGCGCGCCACGCATCGCCCTGATCGTCGGCGGGCTCGGCCTCTCCAACGCGACGACCGACGCGGCGATGGAAAAGCTGCCGGCCGATGTTTCCTTCGCCTTCGCGCCCTATGGCGCGGAGGTACAGGCGGACGCGGCCAAGGCGCGCGCGCATGGTCACGAGACATTCCTCCAGGCGCCGATGGAGCCGTTCGACTATCCGCAGAACGACCCCGGCCCGCATACGCTGACCGCCCGCGCCTCCGACAAGGATCTGGAAAGCGACCTGTCCTGGCTGATGAGCCGTTTCACCGGCTATGTCGGCGTCGTCAATTTTCTCGGGGCGCGCTTCATGTCGAACGCGGCCTCCATGACGCCCGTCATGCGGGAGCTGGCGCGGCGCGGCGTCGCTTTCGTCGACGACGGCTCCGCCCCTCAGTCGCTCGCCGGGACGATCGGCGCGCAGCTCGGCGCTGTCACTGCTCGGGCGGATGTCGTGATCGACGCCGATCCGCGTCCGGAAGCGATCGAGGCGGCGCTCTCGCGGCTGGAGACGATCGCGCGCCAGAAAGGCGCCGCGCTCGGCTTCGCCAGCGCCATTCCGCTCAGCATCGATCATGTCGGCCGGTTCGCGCGCGGGCTCGAGCGGCGCGGCGTCGCGCTGGCGCCGGCGAGCGCCCTGCTGTCGCGCGGCGGCGGGCCGCAGGCGGAGCGCCGACCGTGACGAAACGCCCGCCCTACCGCCCCTGTGTCGGCGTCATGCTGGTGAACGCCCGGGGCCTGGTCTTCGTCGGGCGGCGGCGCAACAAGCGCCAGCCCGAGCATGTCGCGCCGGGGCACGAATGGCAGATGCCGCAAGGCGGCATCGATCCCGGCGAGGAGCCCTACGCAGCGGCGCTGCGCGAATTGCACGAGGAAACCAATGTGCGCTCGGTCGAGCTGATCGCCGAGGCGCCCAACTGGTATTCCTACGACCTGCCGCAGGACGTCGCGAAGAAGGCGTGGCGCGGCGGCTATCGCGGACAGACGCAGAAATGGTTCGCGCTGCGTTTCACCGGCTCCGAAAGCGAGATCGACATTCACGATCCCGGCCCCGGCCACAAGCCGGAATTCGACGCCTGGCGGTGGGAAGAGGTTTCGCGCCTGCCGGAGCTGATCATTCCGTTCAAGCGCGAGGTCTACGAGCAGGTGGTCGCGGCTTTCGCGCCGCTGATCGGCAAGTAGGCGCACGATGGCGATCGACCACGTCTCGCTCGCCGTCCGCGATCTTTCCCGCAGCGCTGCGTTCTACGAAGCGGTTCTGGCCCCGCTCGGCTACACGAAACTGGTCGTGCGCGAGCGCATGATCGGCTTCGGCAAGACGCATCCGGAAATCTGGATCAATCTGCGGGAAAATCTGCCGCCGGCGCCAGGAGATGTCGGCGCTCATGTCGCTCTGCGCGCCCGCTCGGCCGAGACGGTGCAGGGCTTTCACGCAGCGGCCCTGGCGCATGGCGGGACCGATGACGGCGCGCCTGGCCGGCGACCCTACGGCGCCGGCCCGAATGTGTATTACGCCGCCTTCGTGCGCGACCCCGACGGGAACAGGCTCGAAGCGGTGACGTTTCTGGCGCCTTGATACGCGTGGATTGCCACTACGCCACCTGCGCCGGCTGCGACCGCTTCAAGCCGATCCACTGACCCGCCGCGATGGCCGCCACCACCGTCGCCTGCGCGACGATGGCGGCGACGCCGAGTTGCGTGGGCTCGCTGCGGGCCAGCGTGATAAGGCTTTCGACCACCCACAGCGCATTGCCGGCGACGACGAACCACACCAGTCCGCGCGGCAGCATGGCCCACAGACCGAGCGACCCGACGAAGAGCGCGTAGGGCAACAGAAACACGCCCGCTCCGAGCACGAGGCCCTGCGGGAGGCCGAAAGCCGCCGCCAGCGGCGTTGCGGCGGCGGCGAGCGTGATCCCCGATGCGCCGCTGAAGGCGGCGTCGACGACGAGCACGTTGCGCAGCAGGGGCGATGAGACGACGAAGCGCATGGGATTTCTCCTTGTCTGCCGCAGTCAAGCGGAATGAAGAAAGCCTGAGCGCGAATCTGCGCGCCGTCGATTACGCGCGAGGTAATTGGACGGCCGCGCCGACGCGCTAGATTGCGCGCATGGGATACCACCGACCTCCGGGCGAATATCTTCGCCAATGGCGCCAGCGCCGTCGCATGAGCCAGCTCGAACTCGCGCTCGAAGCGGAGATCTCCGCCCGCCATCTGAGCTTCGTCGAAACCGGCCGCGCGCAGCCCTCGCGCGACATGATCGTGCATCTCGCCGAAACGCTCGCCGTGCCGCTGCGCGAACGCAACGCCATCCTGCTCGCGGCGGGCTTCGCGCCTGTTTATGCCGAGCGCGCGCTCGACGATCCCGCACTGTCGGCGGCGCGCGCCGCCGTCGATGCGGTGCTGCAGGGCTGCGCGCCCTTCCCCGCGCTCGCCGTCGACCGGCGCTGGAACATCGTCGCCTTCAATGCCGGCGTCAGCGCGCTGATCGGCGGCGTCGCGCCGGAGCTGATGGCCGCGCCCAACGCCATGCGGCTCGCGCTGCATCCGCAGGCGTTGGCGCCGCTCATCCTCAATTTCGGCGAATGGCGGGCGCATCTGCTCGCGCGCGTGCGCCAGCAGATTGCGGCGTGCGGCGATGCGGGGCTGGAAGAATTGCTGAGCGAGCTTCTGGGCTACGCCTATCCGGAGACAATCGATCTTTCACCGCACGAAACCGATGCGAGCGGCGATCCCGCCATCGTCGTGCCGCTGCGCCTGCGCGCGGGCGAGACGACATTGTCGTTCATTTCGACCATCACCGTGTTCGGCACGCCGGTCGACGTGACGCTGTCGGAACTGGCGATCGAGACGTTTTTTCCGGCGGATGCGGGGACGTCGGAATTCTTGCGGGCGAAGTAACCGTCATTGGCGGAAGTGCGGAATCAAGTTCCCTCCCCCCTTGTGGGGGAGGGCTAGGGTGGGGGGTCGCGCGATCTTGCGGCGTTGGCGAGGTGGAAAGCGCCAATCTCGCAGGATTGCGCGCCCCCCTCCCCCGCCCCTCCCCACAAGGGGGAGGGGAGCGCACTCCGCGCAAGATCCACCCTCAACGCAACATGCGCCGCAGAATTTTCCCCGTCACCGTCTTCGGCAATTCCTCGACGATCTCGATCTGCTGCGGCCTCTTGTAGGCCGCCATTTTGGCGCGACAATGCGCGTCGAGATCGGCCGCCGTCGCTGTCGCGCCGGGCTTGAGGCTGACGACGGCCTTCACGGTCTCGCCGCGATAGGGATCGGTCACGCCGATGACGGCGGCTTCGCGCACCGCCGGATGCGTGTAGAGCACGTCTTCCACCTCGCGCGGCCAGACCTTGAAGCCGGAGGCGACGATCATGTCCTTCTTTCGGTCGACGATGTAGAACCAGCCCTGCGCGTCCATGAAGGCGACATCGCCGGTACGGAAGCCATCCGATCGCATCGCTTCCGCCGTCTCCTTCGGCTTGTTCCAATAGCCCGGCGAAACGCTCGGGCCGGAGACGACGATCTCGCCGGCCTCGCCAACCGGCGCGGGCATGCCGTTTTCGTCCGCGATCCACACGCTCGCGTTGAACTTCGGCACGCCGATCGCAAGCGCGCCGCTCGCGGGATCGACCGGCGCATTGGCCTTGTGCGGCACGGCGATCACGCCGGCGTTGGTCTCCGTGAGGCCGTAGCCGCTGTGGATATAGTGCCCAGTGCGCGCCCTGAATTCATCGACGACGGCCGGCGGGATCGGCGCGCCGCCCGATACGATCACCTTGAGGCTTTCGAATTTTTCAGGCGTGCACGCGGGATTGCTCAGCAACGCAATGAAGGCGGTGATGGCGCTGACGGTGAAGGCGGGCCTGTGCTCGACCAGCGCATCCAGCACGACGCCTGGCTCGAAGCGGAAGCAGAGAATGAGCGGCGCGGCGAGATGCCACGACTTCACGACGTGGGCGATGAGGCCGGTGACGTGAAACAGCGGCGCGAGGCCGAGAATGGAATCGCCATCCTGCGCCGAATACCAGTTGGCGATGGCCTGCGCGTTGAAGGCGATATTGGCATGCGTGTTCATCGCCGCCTTCGGCAGGCCCGTGGTGCCGGAGGTGTAGACGAGGAAGGCAATGTCGTCGGGCTTCGGCGTCGTGCGCGCAACCGGCGCGTCGCGATGCGCGGCAATGGTTGCGAGGAGATCCTGCGCGCCGTCAGGCGTCGCCATGCGCGCGGCGGGCAGCACGCCGCGATCGTTGCGCGTCTGGAGATCGAGCGCTGATGTCGTGAGGATGATGTCGGGCCGCGCGACGTCTTGTGGAAGCGTCGCGATCACTTCAGCGCACAATTGATCGAGACAGACGAGCGCCTTGGGCGCGCAATCCTCAAGCATGAGCGTCAATTCGCGCTCGCGGTTCATCGGATTGATGGGAACGGCAATGCCGCCCGCCTTCCAGGCGCCGAGAACGGCTATTGGGAATTGCGGCATGTTCTGCATGTAGACGGCGCAACGATCGCCCGCCGAAAAGCCGCGCGTGAGAAGGGCGGTGGCGAGCGCGTCGCTCATCCGGTCGAGTTCCGCATAGGTGACGACGCCGTCGAAATAGACCAGCGCGGGCTTGTCGGCGGCGCGGGCGACGGCGGCGCGGAACAGCGAGAGCGCGTCTCTATGCGCCGCCTCGATCTCGTGCGGCAGGCCGGGCGTGTAGAGCGCGAGCCAAGGTTTGCTGGCGTAAGAGTTCGCCTCGGACATGTCGCTTCTCCCGACGCGGCTCTCGCGGCCGCGCTTAATAGGTATGATACATAACAACTTTTGCCGAGGCCGCAAAGCGGGCGGGCGCATCAGTTCGCGGCCAGTTCCTTGAGCCGCGTCAGCACCGGCGGCGGCGGTTCGACCGCGCGACCGTCGTCGGCGGAGACGAAGACGATGGCGAGTTTGGCCGCGAGGCGCGGCGACCCGTTCACCGATCCGTCGATGAGGATGCGCAGCGAGGTGCGGCCGACTTTCAACAGCGTCAACGCCAGATCGAGCTTGTCGCCGATACGGCTGGGCGCGATGAAATCGGCCTCGATGTTGCGCAGCGGCGTGACCACGCGAAACTCGGCGCGCATCGCCTGGAAGGAGGCGCCGACACAATCGTCGAAGAAGTCTTCGACCGCGCCGTTGAACATGTCGAAATAGTGCGGGTAGTAGACGATGCCCGCGGGATCGACGTGACCGAAGCGGATTTTTCGCGAGACGGTGAAAGTGGGCAAGCGCTTTTCGTTGGACATCCGGACCTCGGCGGTTTCAGCGTCTGACATAACGCCGCCGCCGAGGCCTGCAATTGCGCTCGCTCAATAGGCGGCGAGTTCGTTGCTCCACGCCTCCGGCACGGAAACCGGAATAGACAGCAGCAACTGACCGAAGGTCTTCGCCTGCGTATCGAGCCGCACCGACGACGTGCCGCCGCCGCCGAGCGACTCGTGCATGAGGAAGTTCAGCGCATGCGTCCCAGGCAGGTCGAAGCGCTCGACCTCGCCCTTCACGTAATGCGCGAAATAGGCCTTGACCGCGTCGCTCGTGAGGCTCGCGCGGATGACCGGCCAATATTCGGGCTTGCGCGCGATGACGCCGACATTCGAGCCATTGCCCTTGTCGCCGGAGCGCGCAACGGCGAGCGCGATCAGCGGCGTCTCGATGCGACGTCCGGGCGGCAGCGCCGCGTCGGGCACCGTCGGATGCACGACGACGTCCTTGTGATCGGCCGGCGGCAGGAACGGCGCGAAAGATACATCCGCGCCATCGATCTTCACGGCAATCTTCACGAAGGCCTTGTCGATCAGGAAGGAGAACAGCCGCACCATCGGCGAGGCGGAGGGACGTCCGGCGTCGATGCCGCAGCGGCCGGTCGAGGTCGCGAGCGCCGTGCCGACGCTTTCCTTGGCCAGAAGTTCGCAGGCTTCGGGGCGCGCGTGCTGGACGGCGAGGCGCAGCACGACTTCGCGCGGCGGCGTGCGGCGCGGGTCGGCGCTGCCGCCGTAGAGCGCTTCGTCGCCGATCACGTCGATGGCGACATCGCCGAAGGGCGGCAGGCCCGCCTCCTTCAGCATCTTGCCGACGCGGTTGAGCACGGCCTCGGCCACGCGGCGCGCCTTGGCTGGCGCATCATAGCCGGCGAAGACGGACGACGAGACGAGGCGGAAGCCGCCGGGCCAGGTCGCCGACACCTTGTAGGTGCGCGTCGGCATGCGGCCCTTCGCGCCGTCGACGCGCACGCGATCCTTGCCGTCCTGGACCATGGTCACGCCGGTGAAATCGCAGACGACGTCAGGCAGGATGTAGGCCGCAGGATCGCCGATCTCATAGAGCATCTGTTCGGCGACCGTCAGCGGCGTCACCGCGCCGCCGGTGTCCTCCGGCTTGGTGACGATGAAGGCGCCGTCGGCGAAACATTCGGCGACCGGCCAGCCGACGTCTTCCCAGCCGGCTTCCACATCGCGCCAGTCCGTGAAATTGCCGCCCGTGACCTGCGCGCCGCATTCGAGCAAATGGCCACACAGCGAGCCCTGAGCCAGCAGATCGTAGTCCGTTGGCTTCCACTTGAATTCGTGGATCAGCGGCGCGAGCGAGACAGCGGAATCGACGCAGCGGCCCGTGAGCACGATATCGGCGCCGGCGTCGAGCGCTGCAGCGATCGGGAAGGCGCCGAGATAGGCGTTGACGCTCATCAGCTTCGCCGGAAATGCCGCGCCGGACTGCATTTCCCTGATGTCGAGCGCGCGCAACTCTTCCTCGCGGTCGAGGAGATTGTCGCCTTCCACGGTGCCGATCTTCAGCGTGACGCCCGCTTCCTTGCAGACCTGTTCGAGCGCCTTGCGGCAGGCCTCGAGATTGACGCCGCCGGCATTGGCGATGACTTTGATCTTCTTGTCCGCGATTTTCCTGATCAGCGGCTTCATCACGCCGAAGACGAAATCGTGCGCGTAGCCCTGATCCTCCTTGCGGCTCTTCAGCTTGGCGAGGATCGCCATGGTGACTTCTGCGAGGTAGTCGAAGACGAGATAGTCGATATCGCCCCTGTCGACGAGCTGCGCGGGCGCGGCATTACTGTCGCCCCAATAACCCGAGGCGCCGCCAATGCGGATGGATTTTTTGGGCTCGCTGGCCATGGCGTTCTTCCCTGCGAAATTCTCTGATTGGCCCCATCATACTCCGTCGCGGAAAAATTTGAACCATCCTCAGAATTTCGTAAGATCGGGGCCGAGACGGCCGCGCAGGGCCGCGAAATGGGAGAGAAATCAATGGCTGGACTGCCTGAAGCGCCGGAATTCATCAAGCTCGAACGTAAGGGGCCGGTGCTTTACGTCTGGCTGAACCGACCCGACGCGCGCAATGCGCTGGTCGCGGGGATGGGCGCCGAGTTGCGCCAGACGTTCGACGCGCTGCCCTCCATGCCCGACGTGCGCGTGGTGGTGCTGCGCGGCGCCGGCGGAACGTTTTGCGCGGGCGGCGACATCAAGGGATTCAATGCGGCCTCGAAGCCGCTGGCGCCCGGCGAACATGACGCGCTGAAGGAAGCGAACCGTCAGGGCGGCGCGCTGTTTCAGCGAATAGACGAGGCGCGGCAGGCGACAATCGTCGTCGTCGAGGGCTTCGCCATGGGCGGCGGCTTCGGCATGGCCTGCCTCGGCGACATCACGATTGCGAAGGCCGATGCGCAATTCGCGATGAGCGAAACGATGCTCGGCATCGTGCCGGCGCAGATCTCGCCCTTCGTCGTGCGCCGCATCGGCCTGACCGCCGCGCGGCGCTTCGGCGTGTCCGGCGCCAAGCTCAACGGTTTTCAGGCGCGCGATATCGGCATTGCGCATGAGGTCGCGGAAACGCCGGAAGCGCTGGAGGCGCTGATCGATACGACCATCGCGCAAATCCTCAAATGCGCGCCGGAGGCCGTAGCCGTGACGAAAGCGCTGATGCACCGTGTCGCCAAGGGCGGCGAGCCGATGGATTCTCTGCTCGACCGTGCGGCGGTGGATTTCGTGACCGCCGTCCGCAGCCCGGAGGGCGCGGAGGGCACGCGGGCGTTCGTGGAGAAGCGCAAGCCCGCTTGGAATGTCGGGTGGGGGAAGTAAACCCCGCAACGTCATTGCGAGCGAAGCGAAGCAATCCAGGAGCCGCAACCCGGCTCTGGATTGCTTCGTCGCTCTGCTCCTCGCAATGACGGACTATGGCGAATAAACGAACGCCGCGTCGTCGAAATTCGTCTTCGGAATCTCGTCCTTCTCGGTCCAGTAATCCTGGCTGTGCTGCCATTCCGGCTTGTCGAGGCGCTTGGGCAGGAGGTCCATGCCGCGCATCATGTAGCCGGGGTTGAAATTCTCGGCGTCGATCCACGGAAGGACGGGCTCGTTTCTGTCCTCCGGCCGCAGCGCGACTTCCACCTTCTTCGCGCCCTTCGCCTTCATGTGGTTCAAGAGCGTGCAGACGAAATCGGCGACCATGTCGGTGCGCAGCGTCCAGCTCGCGCGGAAATAGCCGAACACCCAGGCGAGGTTCGGCACGCCGGTGAACATCAGGCCGCGATAGGTGATCGTATCCGCCCAGTTCAACGGCCTGCCGTCGATCTCGAAGGCGATGTCGCCCATCATGCAGAGGTTGAAGCCGGTCGCCGTCACGATGATGTCGGCCTCGAGCTCCTTCCCCGATTTCAGCAGCACGCCCTTCCTGGTGAAGCGATCGATCTCGTCGGTGACGACGCTCGCCTTGCCCGATGCGATGCCCTTGAACAGATCGCCATCGGGAATGAAGGCGATGCGCTGGCGCCACGGCCGATATTTCGGCGTGAAGTGTTTCTCGATGTCGTAATCGGGCCCGAGATAGGCGCGCACGGCGCCGAGCAATTCCTTCTTCACCGCATCGGTCTCTTCGAGGCAGCGGCGCGTGAAGTCGGCCTGGTTGTAGAGTATCTGCTTGCGCACGATCTCGTGGATCCAGGCCTCGTCGATCTGCAGAGTGCGCAATTGCTCGGCAATATCGATCGCGTTGCGGCCCGGGATGAAATAGGTGGGCGAGCGCTGCAGCATCGTCACATGCGCAGCATCGGGCGCCATCGCGGGGATCACCGTCGCCGCCGTCGCGCCGGAGCCGATGACGAGCACCTGCTTGCCCTTGTAGTCCAGCCCTTCCGGCCAGGTCTGCGGATGGACGAGCACGCCCTCGTATTTGTCCATGTCCTTCCATTCCGGCGTGTAACCTTCGGAATGGCGGTAGTAGCCCTGGCACATCCAGAGGAAATTGCAGGTGAAGGTCAGTTGCTCGCCGGTGGCGAGATTTTCGGCGTGGACGGTCCACAGATTGTCCGCGCTCGACCAGCTGGCGTCGTGAATTTTGTGGCGATACCGGATGTGCGGGGCGATCTGGTTCTCCTCGATCACCTCGCCCATATATTTGAGGATCTCTTCCGCCGTCGCGATCGGCTTGCCGACCCAGGGCTTGAAGCGATAGCCGAAGGTGTGGAGATCGCTGTCGGAGCGGATGCCCGGATATTTGTGCGTCGTCCAGGTGCCGCCGAACGTCTCCTGCGTCTCGAGAATGACGAAGCTCTTGTCCGGGCACTGCTGCTGCAGGTGATAGGCGGAGCCGACGCCGGAAATGCCCGCGCCGACGATCAATATGTCGAAATGCTCGACCCCGGCGCGCGCTTTGGTCGTGGGACGTTCGAGTGTGGCTGTGTCGTTCATCGATCCTGCCTTGACGTTTCCGCGCCGCGCGTTCCGGCGCGCGGCCCTTGTTGACGGCAAGAATGCAGGGCGGGCGCCCGTTCGGCAAGCGGGCGCGGGATTTCGAAAGCCGAAATCAGAATTCCACGATCAGCGGCCAATGCTCACATAAGTGAAGCCGTGGCGCTCCATTTCATCGGGACGATAGACGTTGCGCAGGTCCACGACGACGGGGAACTTGAGCAAAGTCTTGACCTTGCCGAGATCGAGCGCGCGGAACGCGTCCCACTCGGTCACGAGAACCAGCGCATCCGCCCCTTCCACCGCCGCATAGGCGCTCTGCGCAAATTCGACATTGTCCAGCATGGCCTTGGCCTGGCCCATGCCCTCGGGATCGTAGGCGCGGATTTTGGCGCCATTGTCCTGCAGCGCCGGGATGATCATCAGCGAGGGCGCGTCGCGCATGTCGTCGGTGTTCGGCTTGAAGGTGAGGCCGAGCAGCGCGATCGTCTTGCCGCGCACCGAGCCGTCGCAGGCCGCGATCACTTTTCGCGCCATCGCACGCTTGCGCTGGTCGTTGATGGCGACGACGGTTTCGACGATGCGCAGCGGCGCGCCCGCGTCGTGGCCGGTCTTGACGAGGGCCAGCGTGTCCTTCGGAAAACACGAGCCGCCGTAGCCTGGTCCCGCGTGCAGAAACTTGCGGCCGATGCGATTGTCGAGGCCTATGCCGCGCGCGACATCCTGCACATTCGCGCCGGTCGCCTCGCAGAGATCGGCGATCTCGTTGATGAAGGTGATCTTGGTCGCGAGAAAGGCGTTGGCGGCGTATTTGGTCAGTTCCGCCGTGCGGCGCGCCATGAACAGGATCGGCTGATTGTTGAGATAGAGCGGGCGATAGGCCTCCTGCATCACATCGCGGGCGCGAGAATCGTCGGCGCCGATGACGATGCGGTCGGGATGTTTGAAGTCGGAAATGGCCGCGCCTTCGCGCAGGAATTCCGGGTTGGAGACGACTGCGATCCGCGACACCGGCCGCACTTCGCGCACGATGCGTTCGACCTCGTCGCCTGTGCCGACCGGCACGGTCGACTTGGTGACGACGACCGCGTCCTCGTCAGCGTGCTCCGCGATCTCCCTGGCGGCCGCGTAGACGTAGGACAGATCGGCATAGCCGTCGCCACGTCGCGAGGGCGTGCCGACCGCGATGAAAATGGCCTTGGCGCCGGCGACGCCGCTCGCGAGATCGGTCGTGAAGGTCAGGCGGCCTTCCCGCACGTTCTTGTCGACAATTTCCTTGAGGCCGGGCTCGTAGATCGGCATGACGCCCGCCTCGAGCTGGGCGATCTTGCCCGCGTCCTTGTCGATGCAGACGACATCGTGCCCGAAATCGGCGAAACAGACGCCGGACACGAGCCCGACATACCCCGAACCGATCATCGCAATGCGCATTGCCGCGGCGCTCCAGCTGCCTCGAAAGGAGCGTCTGCCTAGCTTTTTTGGGCCGTACGCGCAACGCGGACCATAGACGGGCGGTTGCGGACGCGCATGCTCTGTGCGCAGGATCGCGGCCCGACACGACATTTCGCGCGAGCGACGGCCCATTGAAAGATATCGAGATTTCGGAGCGTGCGACGCCCGGAGCGCTGGCGCGGCTGATCGAGATGCATGCTCTCCATTATGCGTGCGACTGGGGTTTCGGCGCCTTCTTCGAAGCGCGCGTGGCGCGTGAGGCCGGCGAATTCGTCGCCGCCCTGCCGCGCGCGGATTCGCGCCTGTGGTTCGCCCGCACGGGCGATCGCGTCGTGGGTTCGATCGCCATCGACGGCCGCAACGCAACGGCCGAGGGCGCGCATCTGCGCTGGTTCATCCTCGACGATACTTCCCGCGGCGGCGGGGTTGGCGCGCGGCTGCTCGATGCGGCCCTCGTCTTCTGTCGCGCACAGGGCTTCTCCAGTGTCCATCTCTCGACATTTGCGGGCCTCGATGCGGCGCGGCGGCTCTA
>JAGRKN010000128.1 GCA_020442275.1 Rhodoblastus sp.
CAGGGCGAGACCGGAGAGCGCGAGCGCGATCAGGCAGATCGCCGTCAGCCAGTGATTGGCCCGCGCGCTCGTGGTGTAGCGATCGACGACGACAGGGCTTCCAGGATGGACCTTGTCGCCGGCGTCGATGCCGTCGGCGCTCATGATTCACCTCCCGCCAGGCGCTGCGCATTGGCCTCGTCTTCCGACGAGACCTTGTTGGGACCCGCGATCATGTGATGCACGAAGCCGAAAGCGGCGACGGCGCCCATGACGGCGAGACCGGCATATTTGGTCACGCCCTTCCAGGCCTCGACCAGCGGACTGATGCGCGGGTTGTTCGGCAGGCCGGCGTATATCTCCGGCTTGTCGGCATGTTGCAGCACATACATGACATGCGTACCGCCGACGCCCTGCGGATCGTACAGGCCGGCGTTCTTGAAGCCGCGCGACTTCAGGTCCGTGATACGGCCGTCCGCCCATTTCTTCATGTCGTCCTTCGGACCGAACACGATCGCCTGGGTCGGGCAGGCCTTCTGGCAGGCCGGGCCCTGGCCGACCGCGACGCGATCGGAGCAGAGCGTGCACTTGTAGGCCTTGTTGTCGACTTTTGACACGCGCGGAATATTGAACGGGCAGCCCTTCACGCAATAGCCGCAGCCAATGCATTTGGTGTGGTCGAAGTCCACGATGCCGTTGGAATATTGCACGATCGCGCCAGGCGCCGGGCAAGCCTTGAGGCAGCCCGGATCCTCGCAATGCATGCAGCCGTCCTTGCGGATCAGCCACTCGAGATTGCCCGTCTCCGGATTGTCCCATTCGGTGAAGCGCATGACCGTGAGGCTCGCCGGCGTCAGATCATGCGGATTGTTGTAGGTGCCGTCGGTGTGGCCGATGTCCTCGCGGAGATCGTTCCATTCCTGGCACGCCGATTGGCACGCCTTGCAGCCGATGCACTTCGACACGTCGATGAGCTTGGCGACCTGCTGCTGACGCTGGGCCGGCGGGGTGATCGTCGAGGCGGAGCGGCGGACGAGGTCCTTTTCGCCGAACTTCGGGGCTGAGGGCGCCGTGCCCGGATTTGGAAGCGGTGGATACATGGTCTTCCTCCTCCTCAGGCTACCGGCGCCGAGGCCGGTTCGATGTTGACGAGAAACGCCTTGAACTCCGGCGCCTGCGAGTTTGCGTCGCCGACGAAGGGCGTGAGCGTGTTGGTGGCGAAGCCCTTACGCGCGACGCCGACAAAGCCCCAATGGATCGGGATGCCGACGACGTGCACCGGAGTGTTGCCGCACATCATGGGCTTGATGCGCTTCGTCACCACGGCCTTGGCCTTGATCGAGCCACGCTTGGACCAGACACGCACCCAACCGCCGCTCGCAATGCCCTTCTCCTTCGCGAGTTCTTCCGAAATCTCGACGAATTGCTCAGGCTGCAGAGACGCGTTGATGTGGACGTGCTTGGTCCAGTAGTGGAAGTGCTCGGTCAGACGGTAGGTCGTTCCGACGAAGGGGAAGTCCTTCGTCGTTCCGAGCTGGGCCACGTCGTCCTTGTAGATACGCACCGCCGGATTGGTCTTCGTCTTCGGGTGGAAGGCGTTGTCCAGCGGGGATTCCATGGGCTCATAGTGCTCGGGGAACGGTCCTTCGGCCATGAACTTGCGTGCGAAGAGGCGCGAGACGCCCTCCGGGTTCATGATGAAAGGCCCGACATTCTTGTCGGGGGAGACCGTCGGTCCGTAGTCCGGCACGTCCGCGCCGGTCCACTTGGCGCCGTCCCAGTACACGTAGGCCTTCTTCTCCGACCACGGCTTGCCCTGCGGATCGGCCGAAGCGCGATTG
Source organism: Rhodoblastus sp. (assembly GCA_020442275.1). Lineage (GTDB taxonomy): Bacteria > Pseudomonadota > Alphaproteobacteria > Rhizobiales > Beijerinckiaceae > JAJXWB01. The sequence continues at coordinate 1,821 of JAGRKN010000128.1, forward strand.
TACAGGATGCGCCGATTGGCTGGCCATGCGAAGCCCCAATTGGGATGCACGCCCTTGCCGCTCGGATCGGAATTGTCGCGCCGGGCGGTGATATTGCCGGCCGACGTATAGGCGCCGGTGTAGATCCAGCAGGCGGCCATGGTCGAACCATCGTCGCGCAATTCGCCGAAGCTCGACAATTGCTGTCCTGCCGGCCGCGTCACCTTGCCGGTGGCGTCGGCGAGATCCGTCAAAGCGCGACCATTGAGCTCCTTGAGGAGTTCCACGGCCTCGGGATTCTTCGGATCGTGATACGACCAATCCGTGTTCAGGATCGGATCGGGCGCCTTGCCGCCGTCCTTCTTGTACATGTCGCGGATGCGGACGAAGAGCTCCGCCAGCACCGCCGCGTCGCCCTTGGCCTCGCCGGGCATGTCGGCGCCCTTCTCGTGCCACAGGATCGCGCGGTTGGAGTTGGTGAGAGACCCGTCCTCCTCCGCGAAACAGCCGACCGGAAGCATGAAGACCTCGGTCTTGATCTTGGAGGGCTCGGCGATGTTGAACTCGCCGTGATTCTCCCAGAACCGGGCCGTTTCGGTTTCCAGCGGGTCGATGCTGACGAGCCATTTCAGCTTCGCCAGGCCTTCGGCGACCTTGTTCTTGTTCGGCGTCGACCACAGCGGGTTGAAGCCCTGGCAGATATAGCCGTTGATCTTGCCCTGATGCATGTCCTCGAACTGCGCCAGGTGATCGTAGCTTCTGTCTGCCTTGGGGAACCAGTCGAAGCCGAAGCCGTTCTCGGGCGTCGCCTTCTCGCCGTACATGGCCTTGAAGAAGCTGACGGCGAACTTGTTGTAGTTCTGCCAATAGCTCGTCTGGCCGGGCTGCAGCGGCTTGAAGTTGCGATTGCCGAGATAGGTCTTGAAGTCGACTTCCTTGTCGTTGGGCATCCCGAGATAACCCGGGATGAGATGGGTCATCACGCCGATGTCGGTGTAGCCCTGCACATTCGAGTGGCCGCGCAGCGCGTTGATGCCGCCGCCGGGAACGCCGATGTTGCCAAGCAGGAGCTGCACCATCGCAGCCGTGCGGATGTTCTGCGACCCATGCGTGTGCTGGGTCCAGCCGAGCGCGTACATGAAGGTCGCCGAACGCTCGCCGTTGCCGGTCGAGGCGAGATACTCGCAGACCTTCAGGAACTTGTCCTTCGGCGAGCCCGTCACCGACGAGACCATTTCCGGCGTGTAGCGCGCATAATGCTGCTTCAGGAGCTGCATCACCGAGCGCGGATTGGTCATCTCGCGGTCGAGAACCGCGATGCCGTCCGGACCGATCTCGTATTCCCATTCGCTCCGGTCGTAGCTGTGCTTGTCGGCGTTATAGCCGGAGTACAGACCCGATTCCGGATCGAACTTGAACCCTTCGCGCACGATGAACGCGGCGTTGGTGTAGCTGGCGACATATTCCTTGTGGAACTTGTTGTTCGACAGGAGATAGTTGATGACGCCGCCGAGGAAGGCGATGTCGGTTCCCGGGCGGATCGGGCAGTAGAAGTCCGCGAGCGCCGCCGACCGCGTGAAGCGCGGGTCGACCACCACGAGCTTGGCGCCGTGATTGGCTTTCGCCTCCGTCACCCATTTGAAGCCGCAGGGATGAGCCTCAGCCGCATTGCCACCCATGATGACCACGACATCCGCATTCTGGATGTCGGTCCAGGAGTTGGTCATTGCGCCTCTGCCGAAACTTGGAGCCAGACTGGCCACCGTCGGCGAGTGTCAAATCCTTGCCTGATTGTCGAGCTGAACGATGCCTAGGCTTCGGGCGAACTTGTAGGTCAGCCATCCCGACTCGTTGGAGGCCGCGCAGCCGCCGAGCAGACCGGTCGTCGTGAGCCGGTTGACGGTGGCGCCGTCCTTGTTCTTCTCCATGAAATTCGCGTCGCGATCTTCCTTGATCAGCTTGGCGATGCGGTCGAGCGCAAAATCCCAGGTGACACGCTCGAACTTGTCCCCGCCGGACTTGCGATGCATCGGATAGAGCACGCGCGTCTTGGAGTGGACGAAATCGAGAGCGGCCGCCCCCTTCGGGCACAGCGTGCCGCGATTGACGGGATGATCGACGTCGCCCTCGATGTGGACGAGGTCCATCTTCTTCGTCTGCGGGTTCTCCTTCGAATAGAGAATCATTCCGCAGCTGACGGAGCAATAGGGGCAGGTGTTGCGGGCTTCCTTCAGGCTCGCCAGCTTGAACGGCCGAATGGTCGTCGCGTAGGCCTGTTCGACCTCCCCGAAACCAAACGCGCCGAGAGCCGTGCCTGCCGCTCCCGCACCGGCGCCAATCACGAATTGGCGCCGAGACAGCTCGACATTCATGGGGTTCCCTCCCGACAGAAGGCCGCTCGAAACCCGGAGATTGTCGCTCTCGCTGGGGGCCGCGCGACCTTCGACTCGAAGCTGACATTTCAGCTTGCAGAAAAGCTAGGTTCCGGCTCAATTCCTGTCAAATTCAACAGTTTGCATATGTTGCCCATGCTGCGCCGCAGCGTAGACGGAGCGTTTGACCGCCGCTTCAGGAGTGAGCTAGCTTCGCCGCAATGATCGATCGCATCGCTCCCGCGTGTCGGGGCGTCTTGGTGATGGTTCCTTTCCTCGCGCTGCTCGCCTTCGGCGACGCCGCCGCCCGTGCCGAACCAGCGCAATTGAAGTCATGGGATGGGCCGGCGCCGGCCTTCGCGCTTGCGGATTCGCAAGGCGCTCTGCATGCGCTTTCCACCGAACCGTCTGCGATTACCATCCTTCACTTTTTTGCGACCTGGTGCGAACCGTGCCGTGAAGAATTTCCGGCTCTCTCGCGTCTCGTGCGGCGCGTCGGCCCGAGCGTGCGCGTGATCGCCATTTCCGTCGCCGAACCCGATCTGCGCGTGCGGCGGTTCCTGAAGACGTTCGCCCCTGAATTTCCGGTTGTGCTCGACCGCGACCGCGCGACCGCCCGCGCCTGGAACGTTTCCGTATTGCCGACGAGCTTCGTGCTCGACGGCGCGCCGAAGCCGCGCCTCGCCGCGGAGACGAGCGTCGACTGGGACAGGTTCGAACCGCGAGACTTGCTAAGAACCGAAAACAAGAGCGCTTCGGCGCGATGACAGGGGGGAAGATTGGCGATGGCGATCGACAGACGGAGTTTGATGGCGACCGGCGCCGCAGCCGGCGCCCTTGCGCTGGCGCCGCGGATCGCGAGGGCCGATTCGATGTTCGCGCCCACGCCCGGCGCGTGGCGTTCGTTCGAGGTGACGACGCGGATCGACATCCTGATGCCGGAAGGCGCGACGCAGGCATGGATTCCGCTGCCGGCCATGAATGCGCCGGACTGGTTCCAGCCGAAGGGTTCGCGGTGGATGACAAACGGCAAGGCGCACGAAGCGCAATCCGGCGGCGCGGATCTGCTGCACGTCGAATGGGCGGCGTCCGAGCAAAAACCCTACGTCGAAATCGTCAGCAAGATGGCGACGCGCGACCGCGCCGTGGACCTGACAAGGCCCGGCAAGGCCGCGCCGCTGTCGGACGCCGAGCGCAAGCTCTATCTCGCCGCGACCGACCTCGTGCCAACGGACGGGATCGTGAAACACACGGCCGACCGGGCCATCGGCCTCGCGAAAAGCGATATCGACAGGGCGCGCGCGATCTATGAATGGGTCGTCGACAATTCCTATCGCCGCGCTTCCACACGGGGATGCGGGACCGGCGATGTGGCCGCCATGCTGAAGTCGGGCAATCTCGGCGGCAAATGCGCGGATCTCAACGCGCTGTTCGTCGGCCTCGCGCGCGCCGTCGGCATTCCGGCGCGCGACGTCTACGGGCTGCGAATCGCACCCTCGCAATTCGGCTACAAGAGCCTCGGCGCCAATTCCGAGATGGTGACGAAGGCGCAGCATTGCCGCGCCGAGGTCTGGCTCGACAGCCACGGCTGGGTTCCGATGGACCCCGCCGATGTGCGCAAGGTGATCCTGGAGGAGGCGCCAGGCAATCTCGCCGCGAAAGACGCCAAGGTCGTCGCTGCGCGAAAAGCGCTATTCGGTTCCTGGGAGACGAACTGGCTCGCCTACAGCAGCGCGCATGACGTCGTCCTGCCCGGCTCGAAGACCGGCAAGGTCGGCTTCCTGATGTATCCGCAGGGCGAGACCAACGGGGCGCAGCTCGATCCGCTCGACCCCGACAATTTCCGCTATACGATCCGCAGGAAGGAAACGACGTCCGCCTGAGGACGACAAGGAGCAAGGCCATGAACGCGCCCGTCGTTCGTCTGACATCGCTCGCGCACGGCGGAGGTTGCGGCTGCAAGCTCGCGCCCTCCGTGCTGCGCGACCTGATGGCGGGGCAAGCCGCCGTCGGTCCCTTCGCTAATCTTCTGGTCGGCACGGAGACCGGCGACGACGCCGCCGTCTACAGGCTCGACGACGGGACCTGCGTGATCGCCACCACCGACTTCTTCATGCCGATGGTCGACGATCCCTTCGACTTCGGACGCGTGGCGGCCACCAACGCCATCTCCGACGTCTATGCGATGGGCGGCACGCCGATCATGGCGCTCGCGATCCTCGGCATGCCCATCGACAAGATTCCCGCCGACATGGTGCGCAAGATCCTCGAAGGCGGGTGCGCGATCTGCGCCGAAGCCGGCATTCCCGTCGCCGGCGGCCATTCAATCGACTGTCCGGAACCTGTCTACGGTCTCGCTGTGATCGGCACATGCCGCGAAGAAAACATCCGGCGCAACAATACGGCAAAGTCCGGCGATGCGCTGATCCTGACCAAGTCGCTCGGCGTCGGCGTCTATTCCTCGGCCGTCAAGAAGAACCTCATCGACGGCGACATGTACGCCGAGATGGTCGGCTCCATGACGACGCTCAACAAGATCGGCGCGAAGCTCGCACGGGACGCCGATGTGCACGCGATCACCGATGTCACCGGCTTCGGCCTGCTCGGCCATTCGCTCGAAATGGCGCAGGGGTCGGGCGCGACGATCACGATCGACTGGGCCAACCTGCCATTTCTCGACTCGGCGGCCGCGCTCGTGCAACAGGGCTGCGTGACCGGCGCCTCGCATCGCAACTGGTCGAGCTATGGCGAACACGTGGTCCTGCCTGCGAACTGGCCGGAGTGGCGGCGCCATCTTCTGACGGACCCGCAGACATCGGGCGGGCTGCTGGTCGCCTGCAAGGCGGAGCGTGCGGCGGAGATCGCCGCGCGAACAGTGGCGGAGGGCTATCCGTTCGCGCGCGTGATCGGACGCGTGAGCGAGGGGGACGCAAAGGTGGTGATCGTTTGATCATTCAAGACTCCTCATCCTGAGGAGCGCCGAAGGCGCGTCTCGAAGGATGGCCGGTGCAGCCATGCTTCGAGACGGCCGCGGAGTTTATCCTTGCGCCGGCCAAAGGCCGGACGCGAGGGCGGCCTCCTCAGCATGAGGATTCGTGGTGAAATGTGCCGCTAAAACGACCGCGGCAACCCCAGCACGTGCTCCGCGACAAAGCTCAGGATCAGGTTCGTCGAGATGGGCGCCACCTGATAGAGCCGCGTCTCGCGGAACTTACGCTCGACGTCATATTCGCAGGCGAAGCCGAAGCCGCCGTGGAACTGGATGCAGGCGTTGGCCGCCTCCCAAGAGGCCTTGGCGGCGAGATATTTCGACATGTTGGCCTGCGCGCCGCAGGGCTCGCCCGCGTCATAAAGACGGCACGCCTCGAAGCGCATGAGATTGGCCGCCTCGACCTCGATATAGCTTTCGGCGATCGGGAATTGCACGCCCTGGTTCTGGCCGATCGGGCGGCCGAACACGACGCGCTCCTTCGAATAGGCCGAGACCTTGTCGACGAACCAGTAGCCGTCGCCGATGCATTCGGCCGCGATCAGGATGCGCTCGGCGTTGAGGCCGGTGAGGATGTACTTGAAGCCGTGTCCCTCTTCGCCGATCAGGTTCTCGGCCGGAATCTCGAGATTGTCGAAGAAGAGTTCGTTGGTCTCGTGATTGACCATGTTGAGGATGGGCCTGACGCTGAGGCCGGTCTTGATCGCCTCCTTGATGTCGACGATGAAGATCGACATGCCCTCTGACTTCTTCTTCACCTGGTCGAGCGGCGTGGTGCGCGCCAGCAGGATCATGAAATCGGAATGCTGGATGCGCGAAATCCAGACCTTCTGGCCGTTGATGACGTAGCGATCGCCCTTCTTGACCGCCGTCGTCTTGATGCGCGTCGTATCCGTGCCGGTCGTCGGCTCGGTCACGCCCATGGACTGCAGGCGGATTTCGCCGCTGGCGATGCGCGGCAGGTATTTCTGGCGCTGCGCTTCCGAGCCGTGCCGGATCAGCGTGTTCATATTGTACATCTGACCGTGGCAGGCGCCGGAATTGCCGCCCGAACGGTTGATCTCCTCCATGATGACGCTGGCCTCGGTCAGCCCGAGACCGGAGCCGCCGTAGGCCTCCGGGATCAGCGCCGCCATCCAGCCGGCCTTGGTCAGCGCGTCCACAAATTCTTCCGGATAACCGCGCGCCTCGTCGACCTTGCGGTGATACTCGGCGGGGAATTCGGCGCAGAGCGCGCGAACGGCGTCGCGGATTTCGGGATAATTGTTCGAGACGCTCATGATTTGCTTCCGCCCTCGGTCTGATCGCTTTCCGTCAGTCTATTAAAGAAGCCGCGCACGATGTGAAACGCCTGCCCTGCTTGTCCGCCATGCGAATTTGCGTCGCTCAGTTCGTGGCAAAGCCAAGCGCGGCGCGAAATCGGTTCTTCAGATGAACGCCGTCGCGCGGCGGCAGGACGCGCGGCGGGTTCTCGGCCCTGATCTTCAACACCGCGAGGCCGGCGCCGGCGCGCGCGCCGATGCGGTTGTGCAGGGCGTCGACGCCCGCCAGATCGGAAATCGACTCCGTCCATCCAAAGCCCATGCTGGCAGCGACCCTATCGAGTTCTACGCCCATGCCGGTGTGGCTCGCCTGCATGCCGGTCTCGCCGAAATGGCCGTTATCGAGCACGGCGATCGTCAGATTGACCGGCTTCTGCACCGCGATGGTCGCGAGCGCGCCGAGGCCCATCATCGCCTCGGCGTCGCCGGTAACGACCAGTACGGACTTTTGCGGCTGCGCCCTGGCGAGGCCTAGACCGACCATGGCCGCCCCGCCCATCGCGCCCCAGAGATAGAAATTCCCGTCGTCGTCGCCAGCCGCCATCACGTCGTAGGCGGGCGAGCCCAGACCGGTGACGACGAGCAGGTCGGGACTACGCCGCGCCAGAAGGCGGGCGACGGCTTCGCGGCGATCGAGCGCAATCATTTCTTCACCCACTGCTTCTCGCCGATGAGGCGCTGCCCAAGCAGCACCGCGCAGGCGCTGTCGCCGTTGAAGGCCATGGAGGCAGCGCCGTGCAGCAGCGGCTCGACGTCTTCCGCGCGGTCGGCGCGCCAGGTGAGCACGCCCATGAGATTGAGCGCCTTCTCGGTCGCCTGCCCCATCGGGTTCTGCCACGGATTGAACTCGGCCCAGTCGCCGCGCATCGTCACGACCATCAGCAGCGGGAAGCGCCCCGCCGCCGGCAGGGCCAGCATGTTGATGCAATTGCCGACCCCGGAGGATTGCATGAGCAGGGCGCCACGATCCCCGCCGAGCCAGGCGCCCGCGAGATAGCCGATGCCCTCTTCCTCCGTCGTCAACGCCACGGCGTGGATGGCGGGATCGGCGATCGCCATGTCGATCGCCGCCGCATGGCCGGCGTCCGGCACGTAGGCGACATGGCGGACGTCGTGCCGCTTCAGCACGCGGAACACATCCGACCTCCAGTCGGCGGTCGGGGCGATTGCTGTCATGCCGGACATTCGAAACTCCGTGGCGGCGGCGCAGTCCGCCGCCGCGTGGGCGCGAGTTTTCCCCGAAGCGGTGGCGAACATCAAGGTCGAGGCGCCCCG
>JAGRKN010000013.1:0-2054 GCA_020442275.1 Rhodoblastus sp.
GCGCGCCCCGCATCGCGGGGCGCGCTTTTCGTTTTGTTATTCCAGGCGGACAGACATGGCCGAAAACGCTCCCCATACGACTGCCACCGAGGCTCACGGCGGCGCCGCCGAGCACGGCTCGGCCTTCCCGCCCTTCGATTCCACTCATTTCTCCTCGCAGCTGATCTGGCTGGCGCTGGTCTTCGGCGCGCTCTATCTGCTGATGAGCCGCGTGGCCCTGCCGCGCGTCGCCGGCATCCTGAAGGACCGTGGCGACAAGATTTCCGGCGACCTCTCCGCCGCCAGGGACGCGCAAGCCAAGGCCGAAGCCGCCGGCGCCGATCTCGAGAAGACGCTGGCCGAGGCCAAGGCCAAGGCTCAAGCCATGGGTCAGCAGGCCCATCAGGCGCTCGCCGCCGAGACCGAGGCCAAGCGCAAGACGCTGGAAGGCGAACTGAACGCCAAGCTCGCGGCCGCCGAGACGCAGATCGCCGACACCAAGGCCAAGGCCATGTCGAACGTCGAGACGATCGCCAAGGACACGGCCTCGGCCATCGTCGAACACATCACCGGCAAGCCGGCCGATCCGCAGAAGATCGCCGCTGCTCTCGCGAACGCAAAGGCCTGATCCAATGCTGCTGGAAGCCGAACATTTCGTCGCGATCGGGTTTTTCCTGTTCCTCGCCGTGCTCGCCTATTACGGCGTGCATTCCAAGATCGTCGGCGCGCTCGACGGCCGCATCGACGGCGTGAAGAAGGAACTGGCGGAAGCCCAGAAGCTGCGTGAAGAAGCGCAGTCGCTGCTCGCCTCCTTCGACGCCAAGCGCAAGGCCGCCGAAGCGGACGCCGCCGCGATCGTCGCGCAGGCCAAGCAGGAAGCCGAGCTTCTCGCCAAGGAAGCGCAGGAGCGCATGACCGACTACATCGCGCGCCGCACCAAACAGGCGGAAGACAAGATCGCTCAGGCCGAAGTCCAGGCCGCCAACGAGGTGCGTTCGGTCGCCGCCGACGTGGCGACCCGCGCGGCCGAAGCCGTGCTGAAGACCGAAACGGCTGGCGCCGGCGGCGCCGCTCTGGTCGATCAGGGCATCAAGGATCTCGGCCGTCTGCTGCATTGAGCGGACGCTGTTTGCGAACAAGAGACGCCGGCCGGTTGGCCGGCGTTTTCGTTTGTGGCCGCCTCAGACCGCGATCGCCAGCCGCTCCAGTTCTTCTCCGGTCCGTCGCGCCAGCGCGCAGGCTCGCGCGGCGCGGGCGCCGGTGAGCACGACGATGTCGCCGCGCGTATCGCGCACGCGGATCGTGGCGTCGCGATGCGCGTCACGCAGAACGACGCTTTCGATCCAGCGCCAGACATCATGGGTCGAGGCGAGGTCCGCCTCGCATTCGCTCGCGCCGCGCCCGTCCGACGCGACGATCTGCATGTGGAACAGCGCCATGGCTATTCCTCCCTGGAACAACGGATTGCGCGCCATTGACCTGCGCGACATCGCTTGAGCGATTTTCCTTGCCCGATTGGCCGCAAGGTAAGTCAAATCGGCTGCGATGGCGACGCGACCTGGTGTCGCGTCCGCCTTTGGCCGGCTATTCCGCGGCTTCCGCAATCGGCGCGCGCGCCGTCCACTTGAGCACGGGCGAACGCGCCGCCCGCGTTTCGTCGAGCCGCGCGCGCGGCGCGAAGCGCGGCGCGCTCTGGAAGCGTTCCTTCTCGCCGCGCAGCGCGCGCAAGGCGAGATCGCGCATCGCCATGATGAACAGGTCGAGCGAGGCCTTGGATTCCGATTCGGTCGGCTCGATCAACATCGCGCCCTTCACGACGAGCGGGAAATAGACCGTCATCGGATGGTAGCCCTCGTCGATCAGCGCCTTGGCGAAATCGAGCGTGGTGACGTCGGTGCCCTTGAGCCAGCTTTCGTCGAAAAGCACTTCATGCATACAGGGGCGGTCGCCGAACGGCTGCGAGAACAAATCCGACAATCCCGCGCGAACATAGTTCGCGTTCAGAACCGCGTCCTGCGAGGCCTGCCGCAATCCATCGCCGCCATGCGACAGCATGTAGGAGAGGGCGCGCACAT
>JAGRKN010000013.1:2263-9600 GCA_020442275.1 Rhodoblastus sp.
TGGCGTCGACGCCGAGATCGCCCGGCCGCGCGACGCCGACGATCGCGTTGAAATTTGCGCCGTCGCAATAGAAATAGCCGCCCGCCTGATGCACGGCGTCGGCGATTTCGGAAATCTCGCGCTCGAACAATCCGCAGGTGTTGGGATTGGTGAGCATGATCGCCGCGACATGCGGTCCGAGTTTTTCACGCACGGCGGCGGGGTGAACGAGACCGTCCTCGCCTGCGGGAACCGACTCGACCTCGAAGCCGATCAGCGCGGCGGTCGCGGGATTGGTGCCATGCGCGGAATCCGGGACGAGCACGGTCTTGCGGGTTTCTTGCTCGCCGCGTGCGATGATCGCGGCCTTGATGGCCATCATGCCGCAGAGTTCGCCATGCGCGCCGGCCTTGGGCGAGAGCGCGACGGCCTCCATGCCCGTGCTCGCCAGCAACCAGCGGGAAAGCTCCTGCATCAGCGCCAGCGCGCCCTGCACGGTCGATTGCGGCTGCAACGGATGCACGTCGGCGAAGCCAGGCAGGCGCGCCATCTTTTCGTTGAGGCGCGGATTGTGCTTCATCGTGCACGAGCCGAGCGGAAACAGACCGGCGTCGATCGAATAATTCTTGCGCGACAGCCGCACGTAGTGGCGCACCGCCTGCGGCTCGGCGAGGCCCGGCAGGTCCGCCCTGTTCTTTCGCGCGAGACCGCCGAGGCGATCGGCAAAAGGTTCGGGCTCGTCGATGTCGACGCCGGTGCGATCGAAGCCGCCCTGATCGAAGATCAGCGCCTCGTCGATTTCCAACGCGCGATTGCCCGTGAAGGTTTCGCGCTGCATCCCATGCGCCTCGCCGGCCTGCGTGGGGCGTCCCTGATTGTTGAGCATCAGATTGCTCCCTTCAGCGCGGCGACGAAGGCGGCGCGATCATCGTCCGTGTTCACTTCAGTGTTGGCGACGATGATGAGGTCGTCGAGGCCCGCGTTCGGCAGCAGGCGCGAAACGGGCACGCCGCCGAGCACGCCGACCTGAGCCATCTTCTCGATGATGGCAGCCGCATCGCCTTTCACGCGCAGCGTGAATTCGTTGAAGAAGGTCTTGTTCAAAACCTCGACGCCCGACACGCCCTTCAGCATGTCGGCGAGCTTCACCGCATTTGCGTGATTCAGGCGCGCGAGACGTTCGAGCCCCACGCCGCCGAGCAGCGTCATGTGGATCGTGAAGGCCAGCGCGCACAGGCCGGAATTGGTGCAGATATTCGACGTCGCCTTCTCGCGGCGGATGTGCTGTTCGCGCGTCGACAGCGTGAGCACGAAGCCGCGCTTGCCGTTCGCGTCCACGGTCTCGCCGCACAGGCGGCCCGGCATTTGCCGCACGAATTTGTCACGCGTCGCGAACAGGCCGACATAGGGACCGCCGAAATTCAGCGCATTGCCGATCGACTGGCCCTCGCCGACGACAATGTCCGCGCCCATCTCGCCGGGCGGCGTGACAAGCCCGAGCGAAACGACTTCCGTGAAGACGGCCACCAGCAGCGCGCCATTGGCGTGGCAGGCATCGGCGATCGGCTTGAGATCGCGCAGATTGCCGAACACGTCGGGCGATTGCACGACGACGCAGGACGTCTCCTTGTCGATCGCCGCGATGATGTTTTCCGAAGCCAGCTGGTCGGGCGCCATGGTCACGACGGCGTCGCTCGCCATGTCGGAGACCGTGCGCACGACATCGGCATAATGCGGATGCAGGCCGCCCGACAGCACCGCCTTGCGCCGCCGCGTCGCGCGATGCGCCATCAGCACGGCTTCCGCGCAACCGGTCGAGCCGTCGTACATCGAGGCGTTCGCCACATCCATCGACGTGAGGCGCGCGACCTGCGTCTGGAACTCGAACATATATTGCAGCGTGCCCTGCGCGATCTCCGGCTGATAGGGCGTGTAGCTCGTCAGAAATTCCGAGCGCTGGATCAGGTGGTCGACAGAGGCCGGCACGTGATGCTTGTAGGCGCCGGCGCCGACGAAGAAGGGAACGCTGCCCGCCGACGCATTGCGTCCCGCCATGGTCGACAGAATGCGCTCGACCTCGATCTCCCCTTTGTGGCGCGGCAGGTCGGGGAGGCCGTCGATCAGCTTGTCCTTGGGAATGTCGACGAAGAGATCGTCGATTGAAGACGCGCCGATCTTCGCGAGCATGTCCGCGCGGTTTTGGGGCGAATGGGGCAGGTAGCGCATGGGGTTCCCGACTAATCGAAAAGGTTTCGTCATTGCGAGGAGCGAAGCGACGCGGCAATCCAGAGCCGGGTCGTGGCTCTGGATTGCTTCGCTGCGCTCGCAATGACGGCGGCGAGCAGCGGCGCTACTCCAGCGCTTTCAGAAATTCCGCATAGGCCGCCTCGTCCATCAGCCCGTCGAGTTGGGCGGCGTCGGCGATGCGGATCTTCATGAACCAGCCGTCGCCGAGCGGGTCCTCGTTGACCTTGGCGGGCGCGCCCTCGAGATCGCTGTTGACCTCGATCACCTCGCCCGCGACCGGCGCATAGACTTCGCTCGCGGCCTTCACGCTCTCCACGACGGCCGCCTCGCCGCCCTGCGCGACCGTCTTGCCGACGTCGGGTAATTCGACGAACACGACGTCGCCCAGCGCGTGCTGCGCATGGTCGGAAATGCCGACCGTGCCGATATCGCCGTCGACGCGGATATATTCGTGGTCCTTGGTGTAGCGGATCGTCGCCATGAACCTCTCCTCTCAACCCTTGAAATAGCGATTCGGAACGAATGGCGTTTTCGCCACGCGCGCCGGCAGCGCCTTGCCGCGCACCAGCGCGACCACTTCCGTTCCCGCCGCGGAAAATTCCCGCGCGACATAGCCCATGGCGCAGGGCGCGCCGAGGCTTGGTCCAAACCCGCCGGACGTGATCTTGCCGATCACGCGGCCATCCAGCGTAGCAATTTCCACGCCTTCGCGCGCTGGTTGCCGGCCCTCGAACGTCAGGCCGACGCGCAGGCGCGCAGGGCCTTCGGCCAGCGCCTTTTGAATGCGCGCGGCGCCCGGAAAGCCGCCTTCCGCGCGGCGGCGTTTCGAGATCGACCAGTTCAGCGCCGCCTCAATCGGATCGGTCGTCTCGTCGATGTCGTGGCCATAAAGGCAGAGCCCTGCCTCCAACCTGAGCGAGTCGCGGGCGCCGAGCCCGATGGGCAGGCAATCGGGATGCGACAGCAGCCGCTCGGCGAAGGGTTCGGCCTGCGAGGCGGGCAGGGAAATCTCGTAGCCGTCCTCGCCCGTATAGCCCGAGCGCGTGACGAACACCGGCGAATCCCGCCACTCGAAATCGCCGCCCTGCATGAACACCAGCGACTGAACGCCAGGGATCAGCCCTTCGACGACATCGACGGCTTTGGGCCCCTGAACCGCGATCAGCGCGCGATCCTCGAACACGTCGAGCGTCAGGTCCGGCAGCTTTTCGCGGAGCAGGGCGAAGTCGACGTCCTTGCGCGCGGCGTTGCAGACGATGAACAAGCGCTCGGGATCGCCCGGCAGCCGCGTCACCATCAGGTCGTCGATGATGCCGCCGTCCGGGGTCAGGAATTGCGTGTAGCGGGTGCGACCGACGGCGAGCGAAACGATGTCGCCGGGCACGAGCGTCTCCAGCCGCGCCGCCGCGTTCGGGCCTTCCAGGATCGCCTGGCCCATGTGCGAGACATCGAACAGCCCGCACTTTTCACGGGTGTGCAGATGCTCGGTCATCACGCCGGTCGGATACTGGATCGGCATGTCGTAGCCGGCGAACGGCGCCATGCGCGCGCCGAGCCGCAGATGCAGCGCATGCAGCGGCGTGAAGGCGAGCGTTTCGGTCGAGGATGCTTCGGCCACGGAACCTCCGGAATCGGAACAAGCGTCCGCAGGCCGAAATCGGCCGGCGGCGCCCCCTCTGTCCCGTGACCTGAGAGATTTCCCGGCTTTCGCGAGAAAGCCGGTTACCCCCGTCGGTGGGCGACTGCGATTGCGCGCAGCGCCACTTTCCAGAGCGTCATCCTTTCGCGGTCCGTTTGCCTGAGCGTTTCCGGGGCGGTTGCGCCTTCGGCGCCGACAACGCCCGAGGGCCTGCCGGTCTCTTCCGCGAAAGATCTTGAACTGACCCGGCCACATGTAACCGGACGCGCGGCCGAGTCAATCGCCGAGCCGCCCGACGGCGCGCCGCGCCTGTGGAAATGGACCTCAGGTCTTGGCGGGGGGCGCCTGCCGCATCCAGTTCACGACGAGCGTCGTCGTGGCGACGGCCGCGAGCACCTGCAGCCAGAAAAACAGCATGAAGTCGATCAGCGCGACGGCTGGCGACCGACGCCCGCCGTCCGGGCGTTCAGCGACGATGGCGATTGCGGCGGCGGTCCCGCGACTCGCCGCCCTTGCCGATCGAAAGGACGATCTCGTAATCGTCGGCCGCGCGCTCGTTGATGAAGGGCGCCGCGAGCGGTTCCGAGACCAGCGTGTTGATCGAAGAGCCGGTCGAGCCGACGGCGCCGCCGACCTGATAGGTCTTGGAGGACAGGACCTTCTCGTCTCCGGTGCGGCGCAGAGCGATGGTCAGCGGCGCCGTGTAGGAGCCGGGCCCGCCCGCTGGGCCGGTGACCGTGCGCGTTTCGACGCCGACGCGCACCAGTAGCTGGCCGTTCGACTGCGAGCAGTCGCGCGCGACGTCGCCAATGGCGATCTGGTAGCGCACGGTCGAGGAATCGGGGCCGCCCACGCGGAAGGCCGACATACCGGGCTCGATCTGCACCACCGGGCAGTCGATGCGCGCGCCGGCGTTCGCGTTCGGAAGCGGCGGGGCCGTGGTCGAGTTGAAGGCGAGGAGATTGCCGAGCTTGGTCGAGACCGGGTCGGGATCGCCGCCCGCCACAGAGCCCGCAGGTCCGCCGCATCCCGCCAGAACGAGGCCTGCCGCCATCGCCGCGGTCGCCACGGAAACTCCGCGGGCCGGGCGCGCCCAGAAATCAACGCGCATGTTCGAAACTCCCAACTGCGTCCGCTGTATAGCCGCTGAGGCCGTTTCAGGCCAGCGTCTGGCGCCCGCGCTCACGGCAGCGCGTCGAATCCCTGCCCGAATCCCGCGAGATTGAGCGGGATGCCGACGCCCTCCTCGGGCGTCTGGTAGATGATGAAGGTCGCCGTCTTGCCGGTCTTGAGCTGCTCGAGCAGCTTGTCGTCCATGATGACCTCGGCGACGCAGCCCGTCGGCAGGCAGCGCACGAAGCCGGCCCGGCCGATGTCGGTCTGGTCGATCTTCAGACCGAGGCCGTTCGGCAGCAGCACGCCCAGCGGCGCGATCACCCGCAGCAGGCGGCTCTTGCCGTCGGCGGTCTTGAGCGTGATCACCACCAGATTGATGTTCGGCTTGTCGTCCGCTGCGACAGATTGAAGCAGGGCGCACTGCTCCTTCGAGGCGCCCGGCGGCGTCTCGCAGCGCAGCTCCCAGTCGTTGAACTTGGCCTTGCGCTGGTTTTCGGCGGGCGCGCCGCCGGCCTGCGGCTGAGCCGATTGGGCGGCCGCGCCATGGGGGGCGACAAACGCCCCCGCGAGCAATGTCAGGGCCGCCGCGCCGGCGCGCAGGACGGAAATGCGGGTCTTGGTCGGGATCATGCGCGGTTCGCTCGCCCTATCGTTTCAATTCGAACGCGAATTGCTGGACTCGACGCGGGGCGGAACGCGTGTTCTCGACGCATTTCCCAGCGCCGGCGCGACGCAGCGACCGCTTGAGGCTGCGTAACAAACGGGGCGACCCTGTCAAGCGACGCGATGGCGAGCGGCGCGGCGGCCGACTTGCCGTTCGTACGTGTTGCGCTTCAAAGACGATTGTGATTTTAACTGGTTCAATGGCCTCAAGCCGCGCCCGGATTCTCTCAAAAATCCCGCGGATTTCCGGTCACAATCGAAATTCAGCGCCAGGCGGCGGAAGGCTGTCGGGCGCACGCGAAGCAAAGCGTTTCTAAGGGGAGCGACCAGGGCGATGATCGATTTCTCAGGCGTGGCGAGGGCCGCGAGATCTGCCCGCACCGGATTGGCCGCGATGGCCATGTCCGCTGTGTCGTCCGCGGCCATGGCGGCGGAAGGCATTGTCGGACATGCCGTTCCCGGCCAGATGAAGCTGATCGAGGGCGAGACCCCGATCGCGCGCGAGATCGACTTCTTCCACAACGACATCCTGGTGCCGATCATCGTCATCATCAGCCTGTTTGTTCTGGCGCTGCTCATCTACGTGATGATCCGCTTCAACGAGAAGGCGAACCCGGTTCCCTCCAAGACCACGCATCACGCGCTGCTCGAAGTCGCCTGGACCATCATTCCGGTTCTCATTCTCGTCGTGATCGCGGTTCCCTCGTTCCGCCTGCTCACCCATCAGCTCGTGCTGCCCAAGGGCGACCTGACCGTGAAGGTCACCGGCAAGCAGTGGTACTGGTCCTATGACTATCCGAAGGATCAGGGCGGCGGCTTCGGCTTCGACTCGCTGATGAAGGACGAGAAGGACCTCAAGCCGGGCGATCTGCGCCTGCTCGCGGTCGACAACGAGGCGGTGGTGCCGGTCAACAAGGTCGTGCGCGTTCAGGTGACGGCCGCCGACGTGATCCACTCCTTCGTGATCCAGTCCTTCGGCATCCGCATCGACGCCGTGCCCGGCCGTCTCAACGAGACCTGGTTCAAGGCCGAGAAGGAAGGCGTCTACTACGGCCAGTGCTCCAAGCTCTGCGGCAAGGACCACGCTTTCATGCCGATCGTCTTCCGCGTCGTGAGCGAGCAGAAATACGCCGAATGGCTCGCCGCCGCGAAGAAGAAATACGCTTCCGCAGCCGACCGCGCGATCGCGCTGGCCGACGCCAGCCGCTGATCCGGGCCTGACGAATTTCGAGGACTAAGCACATGGCCACCGATACCGCTCACGCCGCCGACCATCACCACGACACCCCGACCGGGTTGCGCCGCTTCCTTCTGTCGACCAACCACAAGGACATCGGCACGCTCTACCTGTACTTCGCCGTGATGGCGGGCTGCATCGGCTTCCTGCTCTCGCTCGGCATGCGTCTGGAGCTCGCCAATCCCGGCATCCAGATCTTCCCCGGCCTGTCGCAGTTCCTGCACGGCGACAATTCGGTCGATGCGGCGAAGAATCTCTACAACGTGTTCATCACCGCGCACGGCGTCATCATGATCTTCTTCATGGTCATGCCCGCGCTGATCGGCGGCTTCGGCAACTGGTTCGTCCCGATCATGATCGGCGCGCCGGACATGGCCCTCCCGCGCATGAACAACATCTCGTTCTGGCTGCTGCCGCCGGCGTTCCTCCTTTTGCTTCTGTCGCTGTTTATGCCTG
>JAGRKN010000129.1:0-3270 GCA_020442275.1 Rhodoblastus sp.
AAGAGCGAAATGCACCGCTGGCAGCGCGCGCTGTTCATCTATCTCTCGCGCAACGCCGCCGGCGCGACCGACTATTTCCACATTCCCGCCGGCCGCGTCGTGGAGATCGGGGCTCAGGTCAACATCTGACGCCGCAAGCCCGTCCGGCCGTCAACTTGCCCGAAAGGCGCCGGCCATACTATTGCTGGGTCGGATTTCGCATCGACGGATGGGGGAATGCGTCTCAAATCGCCTGTCGCGGCTCTGGCCGCCCTGGCGCTGGCCGGGCTGCTCGCGGGCTGCGGCGGCCGGCCGGAGGGCACACTCGTGCCGACGCAGGCCGTCGCCAACGCCTCCAGCGTAGATCTGCTGGTCGCCACCACCCGCGATTCCGCGGCGCCCGGCGAGATGTTCAACGGCGAACGCGGGCGCGGCCTCTCCTTCGCCGACATCGCCGTTTCGATTCCCCCCGACAGCGCGCGCGAGATCGGCGAGGTCCAGTGGCCCTCCTCCGCGCATCCCGACCCCAACCGCGAATTCGCCACGCTGCGCGCCGACCGGATCGACCTGAACGAGGCGCTGCGCCGCTTTCACCGGCAGGTCGCGACCAAGCCGAAGAACGGCGTCCTTCTCTTCGTCCACGGCTACAACACGCGCTTCGAGGAAGCCGTCTACCGCTTCGCGCAGATCGTGCACGATTCCCGCGCGCAGGTGACGCCGGTGCTCTTCACCTGGCCTTCGCGCGGCAAGCTGCTCGCCTATGCCTACGACCGCGAGAGCGCAACCTATTCGCGCGACGGGCTGGAATCTGCGCTGCAGGCGCTGGCCAACGATCCAAAGGTCGGCGAAATCTCGATCCTCGCGCATTCCATGGGCAATTGGGTGACGATCGAGGCCCTGCGCCAGATGTCGATCCGCAACCGTGGCATTTCGAAGAAGATCCGGAATGTCATGCTCGCCGCCCCCGACGTCGACGTCGACGTCTTCCGCCGTCAGATCAGGCTGATCGACGAGGGCAAGACACGGCCGGATTTCACGGTCTTCGTCTCGCGCGACGACGATGCGCTCGCCGTCTCCCGCCTTCTGTGGGGTTCGACCGACCGCGTCGGCGCGATCGATCCGAACAAGGAGCCCTATCGCTCCAAGCTGCAGCAATCCGATCTGCGCGTGGTCGATCTCAGCGACATCAAGACCGGCGATCCGACGGGCCATGCGAAATTCGCCGAGAGCCCCGAGGTCGTGAAGATGATCGGCGCGCGTCTCTCCTCTGGCCAGGCGCTGAGCGACGCCAGGGCCGGCCTCGGCGAAAAACTCTCGACGGTGGCGATCGGCGCCGCCAATGTCGTCGGCCGGACCGCCGGCGTCGCGGTCTCCGCGCCGCTCGCCATCATCGACGGTCGCACGCGCGAAGGCCTGTCCGATCAGATCGAGGAACTCGGCGCCTCGGCGACTGGCGTCGTCGGCTCCGCAGCGCGCGTGCCGCTCGCGCGCTAAGCACTCACTTGCTGTCGAGAATGCGAACCGCGCTCCACGCGCCCTGTGGAAGCGCCGCCGCCTCGCGCGCCAGTTCCGCGAAGGCGCGGTAGAACGGCGCCAGATCTTCGCGCGCTCCGGCAAGACGCTCGGCCTGTTCCGCCGCCGCCGCGAATTCTCGCGCGCGATAGGTCTCGAGCATGCCCTCGTGCCTCCCGCGTAATTCGTCGAAGGCAGGATCGCGCGCGAGAACATCGTCGCCGACGAGCGCGAACAGTCGCGTCGGCGCCTCTCGGCCCTTCACACGCACGCAATCGACTTCGAGCCAGGCCAGATCCTGCGCTTCCGCCTGCGTCTCCTCGGTCGCGAGAATGTCGACGCCGTAGAGTTTGGTCAGACCCTCGAGACGGGAGGCGACATTCACGGGATCGCCGATCGCGGAATAGTCGAAGCGCTTGACCGAGCCGATATTGCCGACAGAGCAGGGCCCGGTATTGAGGCCGATGCCGAAGCGCGCGTCCCGGTGCGCGCGATGCTTCGTTTCGTCGAGCGACGCGCGAGATGCGTTGAATCCCGCGAGCGCCGTGCGCATGGCGAGCGCCGCCAGGCAGGCGTTGCGCGCATGCGCGGAATCGTCGAGTGGCGCGTTCCAGAACGCCATGATCGCGTCGCCCATATATTTGTCGACCGTGCCGCCGTGATCGAGAACCGTATCGGTCAGCGGCGTCAGATAATCGTTCATGAAGGCGATGGTTTCGGCCGCGTCCAGGCCCTCGACGAGGCCTGTATAATCGCGCATGTCGCAGAACATCAGGGTGAGCGCGCGGCTTTCGCCGCCGAGCGCCAGCCGGTCGGGCGAGAGCGCGAGCCGCTCGACGATTTCGGGCGAAACGAAACGTCCGAAGGCATTCTTCACCTGCGCCTTCTGCGTGCGCTCGAAACGGAAGAGTTCGATCAATCCCGCGAGATAGGCGACAATGACAGTGATCGACGGGAAGATCGGATCGATCAGCACGCCCTGCGTCGCAAAGGCTTCCCAGCCGAAGCCGAACATCGCGCCGATGGCGACGACGCCGATCAGCGCGCCGACGAAGGGCCGCACGACCGATGCCGCGAGCGCGGCGATCAGCGACAGGATCAGCGCCGCGACGAGTTCGGCGGGCGCGGCCCAATCCGGCCGCACGAGATCGCCGCCCGCAAGCGCATGCTCGATGAGTTGCGCGTGAATCTCGACGCCCGGCGCCACGCGATCGAGCGGCGTCGCGCGCTGGTCGAGCACGCCCGCCGCCGACGAGCCGACGAGAATGATCCGCCCCTCGATTTCTTCACGCGGGACCTGACCGGCGAGCAGCTTCCACGCCGGGATGAACCGCTTGGGCTGCGATCGGCTGAAATAAATGCGCCGCTCCGCATGCGGCCCGGTCGCCAGCGCCACGTCGCCGACTTTCACCGCATTCACGCCGGTCGCCGCGCCGAAGGCTGTCTGGCCGCTGGCGTTCGACGAGCGCACGATGATCGTGGAGGCCCCCTGCGCGGTGCGCAGCGCCTCCAGCGCGAGCGATGGAACCAGCGTCGTTCCCGAGCGCACGATCAGCGGGGCCTCGCGCACGATCTGGTCGTGGCCGGGCAGCCAGTTGAGCACGCCGACGCCTGCCGCCTGCGCGGCAAGCGTCGGCAAGGGCGCTGCGACGGAGGCATAATCGGGAAGCCAGGGCGTGGGATCGTCGCCGGCATAGGCGAAGCCCGCTTTCACCGGCGCGGTTGCGCCAGACGGACCGCTGTCGGTCATGATTGCGCCGAGAACCACCGTCGCTTTGG
>JAGRKN010000129.1:3475-4090 GCA_020442275.1 Rhodoblastus sp.
CGTGCGCGGCCACGGCCACTGGCCGCGCTTCGCCAGCGACGCATCGTCGATGTCGACGATGCGCACCGGCGAGTCGGGAGTCCAGACGCGCGGCCGGATCCGCTGATAGGCGTCGAACGAGAAATTGCGGACGCCCTCGAGTTCGTCCGGCATGGTCGCGCCGAACGCGAGCATCGCGATGAGCGGCAGGCCGAAAGATGCGACATAGGCCCACCGCAACCGCATTCAGACGACGCCTTTTTCGCGCAACGCGGCGATCGCGGCCTCGTCGTAACCGAGCGAACCGAGCACGTCCTGCGTATGCTCGCCGAGAACCGGCGCTCGATGGTGAATTTCGCCCGGCGTGCGCGACAGTTTCAGCGCCACGCGCGAGATCGGCGCCGGGCGCGGCAGGCCCGGATAATCCATTTCCTGCATGAAGCCGCCGGCCCGCACATGCGGATGATCGAGCGCGGCTTGCGGGCTCAGCACGGGCGCCGCCGGTATCTGCGCCTTGCCCAGCGTATCCACCGCCTCCTGCACCGTACGCTCCGCAAGGCGCAGCACGGGCGCCGCCGGTATCTGCGCCTTGCCCAGCGTATCCACCGCCTCCTGCACCGTACGCTCCGCGCACCA
>JAGRKN010000415.1:0-257 GCA_020442275.1 Rhodoblastus sp.
CTCTCCGACCTCGACTGGAACCGCCCCGGCGAGCAGGTCATCGACGACTTCAAGAAGGGCGAGATGGTCAAGGCTCAGGTGCTCGACGTGGACGTCGACAAGGAGCGCATCTCGCTCGGCATCAAGCAGCTCGGTAGCGATCCCTTCCAGTCCGCCAAGGGCGGCGAGGAAGGCGGCGACCTGCGCAAGGGCGGCGTCGTGACCTGCGAGATCGTCGAGGTCAAGGACGGCGGTCTGGAGGTCAAGATCGTCGGCAC
>JAGRKN010000415.1:406-527 GCA_020442275.1 Rhodoblastus sp.
AAGGCGCTGGAAGTGGCCGAGGAAAAGGAAGCCATCGCCCAGTACGGCTCGGCCGACTCGGGCGCCTCGCTCGGCGACATTCTCGGCGCGGCCCTCAAGGCCCGCGAGAAGAAGGGCGAAT
>JAGRKN010000415.1:721-1217 GCA_020442275.1 Rhodoblastus sp.
TCGTTCTGGCGCATCGCAGCGTTGGGGGCCTTGTTCGTCGCCGTTCTTGTCGCCGGATGGCGGCTCGCCGGCGATCGCTCGCACGCCGCCGCGCATATCGCGCGGGTGCGGATCTCCGGCGTCATCAAGGACGACCGCGACCTGCTGAAACTCGTGCGCGACGTCGCCGCCTCCTCCTCCGCCCGCGCCGCCATCCTGTCGATCGACAGCCCCGGCGGCACGACGACCGGCGCGGAAGCCCTTTATGACGAACTGCGCCGGCTCGCGGCGAAGAAGCCGACGGTCGCGGTCGTGGACGGCGCGGCGGCGTCGGGCGCCTATATCGCCGCGCTGGCCGCCGACGGCATCGTGGCGCGTGGGAACTCCATGGTCGGCTCGATCGGCGTCCTGATGCAGATGCCGAACGCGGCCAAGCTGATGGATACGGTCGGGGTCAAGATGGAGGAGATCAAGTCCTCGCCGCTCAAGGCTGCGCCCAACCCTTACGAGCCCGTGA
>JAGRKN010000415.1:1251-1552 GCA_020442275.1 Rhodoblastus sp.
CGGATTCCTTCAATTGGTTCAAAGGGCTGGTCAAGGAACGGCGCAAGCTCGACGACGCCGGTCTCGCAACCGTTTCCGACGGCCGCGTCTTCACCGGACGGCAGGGGGTTGAGCTGAAGCTTGTCGACAGGATCGGCGGCGAGCGCGAGGCCATTGCCTGGCTGGAGACAGAGAAGGGCGTGGCCAAGGGACTGAAGGTCCGCGACTGGAAGAAGCCGCGCAAGCTCCAGACCTTCGGTCTGCTCGGCGCGCTCGCGGGGGCGGCCGGCTTCGACGGGCTCGCCGCCGCTCTCGCGACGGC
>JAGRKN010000130.1 GCA_020442275.1 Rhodoblastus sp.
GGGCTGCGTCGTGATCGATAATTCGTCGGCCTGGCGTTACGATTCCGACGTGCCGCTGATCGTGCCGGAAGTGAACGCGGACGCCGCTGCCGGCTTCACGAAGCGCAACATCATAGCCAATCCGAACTGCTCGACCGCGCAGCTCGTCGTCGCGCTGAAGCCGCTGCACGACGCGGCGACCATCAAGCGCGTCGTCGTCTCGACCTATCAATCGGTCTCAGGCGCCGGCAAGGAAGGCATGGACGAACTCGACCGCCAGACCAAGGCGCTCTATTCGCTCGGCGAGGTCGAGACCAAGAAGTTCCCGAAGCGCATCGCCTTCAACCTCATTCCGCACATCGACGTCTTCATGGAAGACGGCTTCACCAAGGAAGAGTGGAAGATGATGGCGGAGACGAAGAAGATCCTCGATCCAAAGATCAAGCTGACCGCCACCTGCGTGCGCGTGCCCGTCTTCATCTCGCATTCGGAATCGGTGAACGTCGAATTCGAGAAGCCGATCACGGCCGAAGAGGCGACCGCCATCCTGCGCGAGGCGCCCGGCGTGCTTGTGATCGACAAGCGTGAGCCCGGCGGCTACATGACGCCGCATGAAGCGGCCGGGGAGGACGCCACCTACATTTCGCGCATCCGCGAGGATGCGACTGTGGAGAATGGTCTCGCCTTCTGGTGCGTCAGCGACAATCTGCGCAAGGGCGCGGCGCTCAACGCCGTGCAGATCGCGGAAGTGCTGATGAACCGCAAGCTGCTCGCGCCGAAGAAGAAGGCGGCGTAAGAGGCGCGGCTGTCATCCCGGACGGCGTAGCAGGCAAGTTTATGCAGCCTGCATGAATTTGGCTGCCAGGCCGATCCGGGACCCGGCATTCCGGACGTGGTTTCAGCTTTCCGGCTCTTCGCTTCGCTCGGCCGGGACAACAATTACGCCGGCGGCAGGACTTTCAGCGGCGTCTTGTAGGGTTCGATGCGCAATGTGTCCGAATAGATCAGCATGACGCGCGTCGATGGCGCCTGCTCGAGGTCGCCGTTGGCGGCCTTGCGCACGGCGTAACGCCAGACTTCCAGATGGCCGGCGGCGCGCATCTTCGTTGTCAGGCGTGCGAGATCGCTGCCGTCCCCCGACAATTCCTTGTCGGCGACGCCGACGACGATCTCGTCGCGGGCGGTGACGATCTTGAAGAGCCTGACGCCGTCGGCCGCATGCGCGGCGCGCGCGAAAACGCCGACGCCGGCGAAAATGGCGAGGCCGAACATTTGAAGCGCTTCGGCGCGCGTGCAGGAAGCAGTCACTTTTTTCTCCGTTGCTCGATTGCGACAGGCGCAACGGTCTTAGAAGCGTGCGGAAAGAACATCGGTGCGCGGTTGCACGTGGCCGCCCGGTTGAAATGCGGCAACCTCGCCAGATAAAAGGCGCCGGCGAGGCGCGTTCGCCGGCGTCGTCAATCAGTCGCGCAGTTTCGCCGCGACTTCCGCTACCCGCTTGCCGAACAGACGCGCGGTTTCCAGATCTCCCTTGCGCGGGGCTTCTTCAGCGGAAGCATCCGAGGGCGAGATCGCGAGCAGGCCCGTCTGGCCGGCGGTCCAATTCACATCGTCGGGCCCGTGCTCTTTCCTGTTCGAGGGCATCAGTCCGGTGCCGACCCAAATCTGGCCGTGTTGCATGGCCAGCGTCACGAAATAGGAGATGGTGGCCGCCTTGTCGCCGTTGACCGAGGCGGAGTTCGTGAAGCCCGCCGCGACCTTGTCCTTCCATGCCTGCGTGAACCAGGCTTTTGACGAGGCGTCGGCGAATTTCTTGAACTGCCAGGCCGGTCCGCCCATGTAGGTCGGGCTGCCGTAGATGATCGCGTCGACCGTCGCGAGCTTTTCAAGCGCGCCGTCCGGCAAGTCGCCGTTCGCATCGATCCGGAAGATCTCGACGTTTGCGCCCGCGACTGCGGCCGCGCCTTGCTCAACGGCGCCCGCAAGCCTTGCCGTGTGGCCATAGCCCGAGAAATAGACAATCGCGATTTTCGCCATCTTCTCCATCCTTGTTCGAGGCGACACGTGGGCCGCCGATCGGGTGTAGCTAGGCGAGTTGATTTATTTTCGAAAGTAGTTACCTCTGAGAAAGTGAGTTACCAAAGCTGCCGAGGGAGGCCGGGCGCCATGGCGGGCAAGACATTCGATTCCGAGGGCTGTCCTGTCGATTTTGTGCTGAAGCAAATTTCAGGGCCATGGACGACGCACATCCTGTGGCTGCTGCGCACGCACGGCATCCTGCGGTTCGGCGAGTTGCGTCGCCTTCTCCCGGACATCTCGCCGAAAATGTTGGCCGATCGATTGAAGCGGCTCGAGGCCGACGGTCTGGTCGCGCGGGACTACCAGCCGACCATTCCCCCGACCGTCAGCTATTCGCTGACGAAGCGCGGGGTGCAACTGAAAGCAATGCTCGATGCGCTCGGCGACGTGGCGACGCGCTGGCGAGCCGAGGACGCGCGGGAGGGCGAGAAAGCGAAGCCTCAGAAACGCGGTTCGGCGAAGGCCTCGCGCCAGGCGTCTTCCGCGATCGGTTCGAAAGTTCCGCGCGCCTCGTCGAGCGCGAGCAGCCGGCCGTCGGCCACGCCGAAATAGGCGCCGTGCACCGTGAGCCGGCCCTTTTCGATCAGGGTGGCGATGCAGGGGAAGGTGCGCAGGTTGGCGAGGCTCTGCTTCACCGTCTCGTGGCCGAGTTTCTCCACATAGGCGGTGTCCGGTTTTTCAGGCGCGGGACCAATCGCCTGCGCCGCAGGACCGATCAGCTTGATCCACTGGCCGATGAAATCGCCGGGCGAGAGCGGGCGCATATAGGGATCGGCCTCGTTGTCGGCATAGGCTTTCACGCCGCCACAGGCCTCGTGGCCCATGACCACGATGTGTTCGACGCGCAGACCCATCACGCCGAATTCGAGAGCGGCGGAGGTCGAGTGGTAATCGTCGTTCGGCCGGTAGGGCGGCACGAGCGCCGCGACATTGCGCAAAACGAAGATTTCCCCGGGGCTGGCGTCGAAGATCGCTTCCGGCGAGACGCGGGAGTCGCAGCAGCCGATCAGCATGATGCGCGGCTTCTGGCCGGTCTCGGCGAGCGCGCGAAAGCGCTGACGCTCGGTGGGGAAGCGGCCCTCTAGAAAGGCGCGGTAGCCTTTTTCGAGGCGATTGGGGAGGAGTTCGCTGGGGGCCTGGTCGCTCATGGGCGGGAATGTGGCGCAGCGGAGCTGTCTCGCCAAGTCTTTTGTTGCGTCGCAAAAAAAGAAAGCCCGGCCGAAGCCGGGCTTTCGAGTATCGATCCGTAAACTGGATCAGTACTTGGCGACCACCGGGCCGGCCGAGCCGCCGAAGTGGTAGGACACGCCCATGCGCACGGCGTTCTCGCGGCGCGAGATCTGGGCCGGGGCGATGAAGTTGGCGGTGTCCACCTTGCCGAAATCGCTGTAGCGATATTCGACGCGGGCCGACCAGTTCGGCGCGAAGGCGTATTCGAGACCGCCGCCGAGCGTCCAGCCGAGCTTGGTGGCCGAGGCGTTGGTGTTGAAACCGGTGAAGGGCGACCACAGCGTGTAGTTCTGGTTGGCGAGCGCGGCGCCGCCGGTCACATAGAACAGGGCGCGGTCCATGGCGAGACCAGCGCGGCCGCGCAGCGAGGCGCGCAGGCCGGAGTTCTTGATGGTCGTGCCTTCGACGTCGGCCTCGAGACCGAACACGGCCGGGCCGGTCTGGTAGAGGTAGCCGACATGAGCGCCGCCGACGAAGCCGTTGCGCGAAATGTTGACCGGGACGGCCGCGAAGACGTTGTTCACGCTTACACGATCCCAAGCGTAGCCGGCCTGGAGACCGACATAGAGGCCGGTCCAGGTGAAGATCGGGGCCTGCGCGATGATCGGCGCCGGGGCGGCGCGATGGCGCGAGGGCAGATCGGCCGCCATCGCGGCAGTCGAGGAGACGCCGACGAGAAGCGCGGCGGCGAGGGACTTCAGATTCATTACCTACTCCAATTATGTCGCCATCGGCCGCAGCCATGCAGTCGACGGGTGAGAGCGAACGTCGCTCTTGCGGCCAACCTTTCGTTTCGCATTGCAGCAAAATGAGGGCGGGTCGCCATAATCCGGACAAAAATGTCCAATTGAATCAGTCATGTGGTTATTTGGCCACATCTCGCCGAGCTACTTGCCGGGTTTGTGGGGACGATCCTTCACTTGGCCAGAAACTGCCGTAGTCCCGTCACATTTGCATAACTGGATCGACTTCAGTTCGTCAAAATGACCATGGCGTGACAGACGTCGAGCCTTTATGTTGCGCCGCGACAGTTTTCGAGGCGCCTTATCCATGTCCCTTCGTCCGCGACGCTCCTGTCTCTATATGCCGGGCTCCAATGCCCGCGCGCTCGAGAAGTCCCGCAGCCTGCCCGCCGACACGCTGATCCTCGACCTCGAGGACGCGGTCGCGCCCGACGCCAAGGCGATGGCGCGCAATCAGGTGACGGAGGCGGTCAAGGCCGGCGGCTTCGGCCGACGCGAGGTCGTGATCCGGGTGAACGGCCTGACGACCCCCTGGGGGCCCGAGGATATGGCGGCGGCGGCGGCCGCCGCGCCCGACGCCATTCTCGTGCCGAAGGTCTCCACGCCTGGCGACGTGATGATGGCGGCCAAGGCGATGCGAGAGGCCGGCGCGCCCGAGTCCACCCGGCTTTGGGCGATGATGGAGACGCCACTCGCCATGCTGAACGCGGATTCGATCGCGCGCACGGCGGCCGATCCGGCCTCGCGTCTTTCGGTCTTCATCATGGGCACGAACGATCTCGCCAAGGAGACGCGCGCGCGCCTGACGCCCGGCCGTCCCTCGATGCTCGCCTGGCTGTCGACCTGCGTGGCGGCGGCGCGCGCGCACAGAATCGAGATCATCGATGGCGTCTACAACGACTTTTCGAACGAAGCCGGGCTGCGCGCGGAATGCGAGCAGGGCCGCGACTTCGGCATGGACGGCAAGACGCTGATACATCCCAACCAGATCGGGCCATGCAACGAGATTTTCGCGCCGTCGAACGATGAAGTCGCTTTCGCGCGAAAAATCATCGACGTGTTCGGCGAACCCGCCAATTCGGGCAAGGGCGCGATCCAGATCGACGGCAAGATGGTGGAGCTCCTGCACGCCGAAATCGCAAAGCGCACGGTCGCCATCGCGGATGCGATCGCCGCTCACGTTTGAGCGGCGTCGTTTTCAAAGCCCGCGCATCTGCTCTATAACCATTTGAGCACAAGGCGGGTTCATGACGATGCAGCGTGACGGACATTCTGACGATCGGACGAAGGCCGGGGTATCCGGCCGTACGCCGCCCGTCATCGAGGGCGAAGCGATCGAAGTCGCTGCCGCTGGCGCGCCCGCGCCCATCGCTTCGGAAGCAGTCGATCCCGCTGTCGAGGTCAAGGTCGACGAGAACAATGAAGCGCAGGTCGCGGACGAAACCGAGCGCGACGAATCCGCGCAGTCGGAAAACGGCGGTCCCGCCGACGCCATAGCCGCGCCGCCGCCGCGCAAGACCCGGCGCGGCGTGGTCGTGGCTGTTCTCGGATTTCTCGTTGTCGCTGTCGCGGGGGCGGTCGCCTGGCTCGCTACGCCGGGTCAACGCGGCGTCGCCGGCGATCTGAGGTCGCGCGTGATCGCGCTGCTGCCAGACTCCGCGCAGCGCGCGCTGCATCTGAAGACGGCGCCTGCCGCCGACGCCGAAAAGCCTGCATCGACGTCGCAGGCTGAAGCAGCCAAACCGGAAGCCGCCAAGTCCGAGGCGAGCGCGCCCGACGCGACCAAAACCGCGAAAGCCGAACCGGAGGCGACCGCGCCGGACGGCGCAAAGACCGCAGCGCCGAAGGCCGAGTCCCAGCCCGAGAAACAGGCCGTCGCCGAGGCGAAGCCCGTGGCGACCGCGACCGGCGAGACCAAAGAGGGCGGAGCGCCTGCGGCAGGCGCGCCGGCGCCCCTCGCGCAAACTCCCGCCGCGCCAGCTCCCGCTGCGCAAGTCGTTGGCGCCGACGCGCCGTCGGGCGTCGATCCCAAGCGGATCGAGGATATGTCGGTCAAGCTCGACGGGCTGCAGAAGACGATCGACGCGCTGCAGACCAAGCTCGACGCGGCGCTCGGCCGCATCGACGCGCTACAGTCGAAACTCGAACTCGCGCAGGGGAAGCTCGATATCGCGCCGACGGCCGACGCGGTGACGCAGGCCGCGCAGCGCATCGAGACGGTGACGCAGCGGCTGGCGGCGATCGAGCAGAAGTTCGACCAGCCCAAGACCGATGCGCGGGCGCCGCAGGCGCGCGAGAACAATGCGCCCTCGGGCCGCGAATTCGCCGCTTCTCGCGCCGTCGTGGCGCAGGCGACGACGGAGGCCTTGCGCGCCGGCGCGCCGCTCGGCGACGATCTCGCCGCGCTGAAGGGGCTCGGCGTCGCTGACGAGAAGATCGCGGACCTCGCGCCTTATGCGAAAGCGGGCGCGCCGACGGTCGCGCAGCTGACGCAGCAGTGGCGTGGGCTGCGGGACAAGGTCGTGGCGCTCGATGCGCCGCCGCCCGGCGCGAGTTTCACCGACAAGCTCGTCGCCAAGGCCAAGAGCGTGTTTCGCGTGACCTGGGCCGGGCAGGGCCAGAAGAATTCGATCAGCGCGACGGCCGCGCGAATCGACACGGCGCTCCAGCGCAACGATCTCCCCACCGCGGTCGCGGCCTGCGACGACTTCCCCGCGGTCGCCAAGACTCTCGTCGAAGGCTGGCGCAACGCCGCCGCTGCGCGGCTCAAGGCCGACGCCACGGCGCGCGCGCTATTGTCCGAATCCATTTCCGCCATCGGGCGGTCGTCCCAGTAAGCCGAGGGCTGCGTTCCATGTGGCGTCTCATCGTATTTCTCGCCCTGCTGGCCGCGCTCGCTTTCGGAGTCGCCTGGCTCGCCGATCAGCCTGGCGACATCACGCTGGCGATCCCCAATTACGTCACGGTGCACACGTCGCTGTTCGGCGCGGTCGGCGCCGTGCTGGCGGCGGCTGTCGTGCTCTCGGTTCTGTGGAGCCTGCTGCGGCTGGTCTTCCGCATGCCGTCCATCTTCAATTACGCGCGCAACGCGCGGCGCCGGCGCAAGGGCTATGACGCGCTGACGCGCGGCATGGTGGCGGCGGGCGCGGGCGATGCGCGCGCTGCGCGCAAGGCGGCGAACGAAGCGTCGCGACATCTGCCCCGCGAGCCGCTGTCCATGTTGCTCAATGCACAGGTCGCGCAACTCGCCGGCGACCGCGCGGCGGCCGAGGCGGCCTTCGCCGCCATGGCGAAGCGCGAGGAGACGAAGCTGCTTGGCCTGCGCGGCCTGCACATCGAGGCTCAGCGGCGCGGCGACGAGGACGCGGCGGATCATTTCGCGCGCGAGGCGCATCGCATCGCCGCCCTGCCGTGGGCCGGGGAGGCCGTCGTCTCGCAACAGGCCGCGCGATCCGACTGGGAAGGCGCGCTCGCGACCGTCGAAGCCAATGCGCGGGCGAAGTCGATCGATGCGGCGACCGCGCAGCGCGAGCGCGCCGTGCTCGAGACAGCGATCGCCCAGGAGCGTGAGCTCACCGATCCCGAGGGCGCGCTGAAGCTCGCGACGTCGGCCGCCAAGCGCGCGCCCGATCTGGTACCTGCGACGGCGCTGGCTGCGCGGCTGCTGACGCGGCGCGGCTCGCTGAGAACCGCCGCCAAGATGATCGAAAAGGCCTATGCGCGCGCGCCGCATCCCGATCTCGCGGACGCCTATCTCGACATTCGCGCCGGCGATTCTAGCGCCGACCGCTACGCGCGCGCGAAAACGCTGGCGCGGCTCGCGCCGGAGAATATGGAGTCGCGTCTGATGCTGGCGCGCGCGGCGCTGGCGACGCGCGACTTCGACGCGGCGCGCAAGGCGATTGCGCCGCTCATTGCCGCCGACGCGCGCCCGAGCGCGCGCGTGTGCGTGCTCATGGCGGAGATAGAGGAAGCGCAGTTCGGCGAAAGCGGCGCCGTGCGTGAATGGCTGGCGCGCGGGTCGCGCGCGCCGCGCGATCCCGCCTGGATCGCCGACGGCGTCGTCTCCAGCCGCTGGGCGCCGGTCTCGCCCATCACGGGCAAGCTCGACGCCTTCCGCTGGACGACACCGGTCGAGCAGATCGGCCTCGCGGCTCCAGAGCCCGTTATTGCGCCGATGGCGGAATCCGCACCCAAGGCGATCGAGCCGCTCGTAATCGAGCCGCCGACCGAGCCGGAGCCTCCGGTCGAACCTATCGAAGAAGCCAAGGCCGAGCCGGTTGTGATCGAGCCGCCGCCGACCGCCCGCCCCGTCGTCTTTCCGCTGCCGACATCGCCCGACGACCCGGGCGCCGAGCCTGAGAACGAAACGCGCCGCCGCGCGTACTGAACCGCATCCGAGATCGGGCTTGCCGATCGCCGATTGGCAGGCGAAACTCGCTGCGTCGTCGCGCGGGAGAATTCGCGCCATAGCGGAGATGCGAATGAAGTTCGGCTCTGTCGCATGCGCTCTCACGCTCTCTTGCGGCGTCGCGCTCGCGCCGTTCGTTTCGCGCGCGGAAGACCTCAAGCCCGAACAGATCACGGTCGCGCGCGTGCCCGAGGCGATGAAGCGCGTCTATGTTATGGACCCGGTGCTGCCGCACATGGTCGACGGGCGCGTCTACGTTCTCGACGCCAAGAACCTGACGCTCAAGGGCATGATGGAATCGGGCTTCGCCGGCATGATGGCGGCTGCGCCGGCCAAGAAGCGCGTCTATGTCGCGGCTACTTTCTTCGCCCGTCTGACGCGCGGCGCGCGCACCGACGTGATCCAAGTCTACGATGACGAGACGCTGAAGGTCGTCGACGAAATCCCCGTGCCGACGCTTCGCGCGCAAGCGCTGCCGTATCGTAACCTGTTCCGTCTCAATTCCGACGGGTCGATGATTTTCGTGCAGAACGCCACGCCGGCGACTTCGGTGACGGTCGTCGACATTGCCTCGAAGAAGAATTTCGAAGCGCAGGGGCCGGGCTGCTACGGGCTCTATCCCGCGCTCGCCAATCCCTTGCGGTTCGCGACGCTGTGCGGCGACGGAACGGCGACGACCTACACGATCTCGTCGGATCATGCTTCCGCGCAACTGAAGAGCAGCGCGAAATTCTTCGATCCGCAGAACGATCCGCTCTATACGCACGCCGAGCCTGCGCGCGACGGCTACGTGTTTCTCACCTATTCCGGCAAGTTGATGCGGCTCGCCGTCGATGGCGACACGGTTTCCGCGCAACCTGCGGGCGATGCGACGGAGGGCCAGCAGGGGTGGGCGCCGGGCGGCTATCAGCCGTTCACCGTCGATGCGCAATCCGGCGTCGCCTATCTGCTGATGCACGACAAGGCGGTGGAAGGAAGCCACAAGGCGCCGAGCGTCGAAATCTGGGCCTATGATCTGACCGCGAAAAAGCTTCTGGCGCGTTCGCCCGTCGCGGGGCTGATCGGCGTGACATTGTCGGCCTCCGAGCCGAACGTGCTGTTCGGCATCGACGGCGTCGCCAACAAGATCGTGCGGCTCGCCGTCGATCCGCAGAGCCATGCCATCACGCCGGCGGGCGAGATCAAGCTCGGCGAGACGGCGGCGCTGATCGAGGCGCCGCAATGACGCTCGCCATCGATCCCTTCGTGCATGTGGTCGCGGCCGGCGCCATCGCCGTCGTTTTCGCGCGGGCCATTCTCGAGAAGAGTTCCGATTTCGTCGTCTATGCCGCGACCTTGCGCGACTATCGGCTCATTCCCGAGTCGCTCGCGCCTTTTGCGGCGGTCTGCCTGTTCGTCGCGGAGATTTCGGTTCTCGCCGCTCTTGCGCTGCCCGAGACGCGCGCGGCCGGCGCGATCGTCGCGATGGCGCTGCTGGCGCTCTATGGGCTCGCCATGGCGCTCGCGCTCGCCGCAGGCCGCGAGGAAATCGAATGCGGCTGCGGCGGCCAGGGGCAGATCGTGTCCTGGGCGCTCGTTGCGCGCAACGCCGCGCTGATCGCGATCGCCGCGCTCGTTGTCGCGCCGCAGGCGTCGCGCGCGCTCTCGGCTTTCGATCTCGCGCAGGCGGTCTGCGCGATCCTCGTATTCTGCCTCGCGCTGGCGATCGTCGAGAAGACGATCGAATCGCAGGCCGCCGTGCGCCGCCTGCGCGCGCAAAGTTTTCTGTGAGGCGTGATGACCGGTCTCGTCATCGCCGTCTCGGTTCTCTGGGTCCTCGTTCTCGTGCTGGCGGTCGCCGTTTTCGCGCTGGCGCGGCAGGTGGGCGTGCTGTTCGAGCGCGTCGCGCCGATGGGCGCGCTGGTGACGGATTCCGGACCGCGCGTCGGCGAGGCCTCGCCACGCTTCGATCTGGCCGCGCTCGACGGGCGTCCGGTGACGGTCGGGGCGGAGGGGCCGCGCGCGCTGCTGCTGTTCTTCGTCTCGCCGACGTGTCCCGTCTGCAAGAAGCTCTTGCCGATCCTGAAATCCGTGGCGGGAAGCGAGAAGGCCTGGCTCGACATTGCGCTCGCCAGCGACGGCGAGACGGCCGCGCATCGCGCCTTCGTGGCGGATCGCAAGCTCGAGCAATTTCCCTATCTGC
The DNA here is from genome assembly GCA_020442275.1 of Rhodoblastus sp. Taxonomy (GTDB): domain Bacteria; phylum Pseudomonadota; class Alphaproteobacteria; order Rhizobiales; family Beijerinckiaceae; genus JAJXWB01. The sequence continues at coordinate 10,625 of JAGRKN010000130.1, forward strand.
TGTCGCGCGATCTCGGCGTTGCCTATCGCGTCAGCCGCCTGCCCTATGGCGTCCTGATCGACAAGGCGGGCGTGGTGCGCGCCAAGGGGCTCGTCAATAATCGCGAGCAACTCGAAAGCCTTTTCAACGCGCGCGAACTCGGCCACGATTCGGTGCAGGCCTATATCGACGCCGTCAGCAGAGCAGGGTGAGGGAAACGCAATGTCCGGCGATCCTGTTTCGAAACTGATGAGAGTGTTCGATCGCGCGGCGGAAAATGCCGCGCGAAAATCAGCGCAGTTGATCGGACGGCGCTCGGTCCTTTCCTCGCTCGGCAAAATTCTGGTTGGCGGGGCGGTGTTGCCGATGCTGCCGTTCGATCGGTCCGCGCGCGCGCAAGGCGCGTCGCCCGCGCCGGAGAAGACCGACACGGATTGCGAGTACTGGCGTTATTGCGCGCTCGACGGCTTTCTCTGTTCGTGCTGCGGCGGCAGTCTCACATCCTGCCCGCCGGGCACGGAACCGTCCACCGTCACCTGGGTCGGCACCTGCCAGAACCCGAAGGACGGCAAGGACTACATGGTTTCCTACAACGATTGCTGCGGCAAGACGACCTGCGGGCGCTGCCTGTGCAACGCGAATGTGCGCGAGCGGCCGGGCTATCTGCTCGGCGTGCACAACGACATCAACTGGTGCATGGCCAACCAGCCGAGCATGTATCATTGCACGGTGTCGGTGATCGTCGGCGTCGCGGGCTAGCGTTGGGAGGGCCTCGCTGCACATTCCCTCCCGCCTTGTGGGGGAGGTCAGTGAAATCGGGGAGCCGATATCACCCGTGGCTTGGGGGTCGTGCGATCCTGCGACATCATGCCGGCCAACCGAGCGCGTTTTCGCAGGATCGCGCGCCCCCCTCCCCCGCCCCTCCCCACAAGGGGGAGGGGAGCCGATCGCGACCACTCGCTCCTGTCGTGGCGCTATGCGGTATCGTCGCGATTTCGACCCCCTTGTTGAAGACTGAAACTGCCCTTGCCGAGACCAGCGCGCACGGGCTCTACATGTTGCATTGCTCGGGCTGCCATGGGCGCGACGGCGGTGGCTCGGCGGTCGGCCGCGTTCCGCCATTTTCCGGCGTCGTGGGCCCATTTGCACGGGAGCGCGAAGGGCGGCGCTATCTCGTGCTGGTGC
>JAGRKN010000014.1:0-3278 GCA_020442275.1 Rhodoblastus sp.
ATCTTTCCAAGATTGCAGTTCATTTCAGCCGCGACGCGCCACGTCGCGCGAGATCGCGCGCACTCGGTCGCCCCTCCTTCCACCATTCGCCTTGCAAAATTTCGTGTCAGCCTTGTTTCGGACATGTTCAGATATATCTTAGTGACATCTCGCTACTCATAAGGACCAACACATGAGACATCACCACCATCAACATCAGGGCTGCGGGCCTCGCGGCTTTCAGGCCATTTCACGCGGTTTCGGCCGCCATTTCGGGCGCGGGTTTGCCGGCGAGGGGTTCGGCGAGCGCGGTGGGCGGCGCCGGATGTTCGATTCCGGGCAATTGCGCCTCGTCCTGCTCAAGCTGATCTCCGACCAGCCGCGCCACGGCTACGACCTGATCCGCGCGATAGAGGAGCTGACCGGCGGCGCCTATGCGCCGAGCCCCGGCGTCGTCTATCCGACGCTGACCATGCTCGAGGACATGGGCCATATCGACGAGCAGAAGTCGGACGGCGCTCGCAAGGCCTTCGCCATCACTGCGGAAGGCGCGGCGCATCTCGAAACGAACAAGGCCGAGGTCGACGCGATTCTGGCGCGGCTTGCGGGGCTGGCCGCAGAGCGCGAAAAATTCGACGGCGTGACGGTGCGCCGCGCCATGCTCAATCTGCGCATGGCGATCCGGGGACGGCTGATGCAGGAAGGCGCCGACAAGGCGACCATGCGCGAAGTCACCGCGATCCTCGACGAGGCCGCGCGAAAGATCGAGGGCGTCTGATGAGCAATTCCTGTATCGCGCATGTGCCGACGGCCAGCGGGAGCAAGTACCTGCAGCAGCTCTGCAAGCACTGGAGCCACAACCTGAAAGTGGAATTTTCGCCCGAGGCCGGCACGGTCGTCTTCCCGCGCGATTCGCGCGGGGCCGACTGGCCTGCCGACGGCAAGCTGACCATGGCCGCGCATGCCGCCGATCTCGAATGCCGGATCGACGCCTCGTCGCCAGAGCATCTGGAAGCGCTCAAGGGCGTGGTGGCGCGTCATCTCGACCGCTTCGCCTTCCGTGAGGCGCCGCTCGCCTTCGACTGGCGTGATCAATAATCGAACCGAGGCGGCCGACACGCGTATAAGGGGGCGATGACATTGCCCTCCCCCGCCCTCGTCTGGTTCCGCGAAGACCTGCGCCTTGCCGACAATCCCGCGCTGCTGGCGGCGGTCGACAGCGGGCGGCCTGTTCTGTGCCTCTACATTTTCGACGAGGACTCGCCAGGCCTGCGCGCCATGGGCGGCGCCTCGCGCTGGTGGCTGCACCATTCGCTGGCCACCCTCGACGCGGACCTGCGCAAGCACGGCGCGCGCCTCGACATTTTTTCAGGCGCGGCGCAGCCCGCTCTCGAAAGACTTGTGAAGCAGACCGGCGCGGAAGCGCTCTATTGGACCCGGCGTTACGACAGGGCGGGAATCGCCGTCGACACCGCGATCAAGGCGGCGCTTGGCGACAGGATCGAGGTCGCGAGCTTCAACGGCAAACTTCTGGTCGAGCCCTGGACGATCAAAACCAGGACGGGCGGCCCGTTCCGCGTGTTCACGCCGTTCTGGCGCGCCGTGCTCGCCGGACCCGAACCCGCCGCGCCGGCGCCCACGCCACGCGAGATCGATGGCGCGCCGACGCCTGACGGCGCGATCGATCTCGCGGCTCTGAACTTGTTGCCGACCAGGCCTGACTGGGCCGGCGGCATGCGCGAGACCTGGACGCCGGGCGAAGAAGCCGCCGCACAGCGGCTCGCGGAGTTCCTCGACGAGGAAGTTCGCGACTATGCCGATCGTCGCGACATTCCCGGCGTCGAGGGCACGTCGCGACTCTCGCCGCATCTCGCCTTCGGCGAGATTTCGCCGCGCCAGATCTGGGCGGCGACGCGCCATGCAGTGGCCGCGAACCCGCGGCTACAGCGCGGCTGCGACAAGTTTCTCGCGGAAATCGGCTGGCGCGAATTTTCCTACGGCCTGCTGTTCCACAATCCCGATCTCGCGACGAAAAATTTCGACGATCGCTTCGATCGCTTCGAATGGGCGCGGCCGGACGAACAAATGCTCGAGGCCTGGCGGCGCGGGCAGACCGGCTATCCGATCGTCGACGCCGGCATGCGCGAATTATGGGCGACCGGCTACATGCACAATCGCGTGCGCATGATCGTCGCCTCCTTCCTGGTCAAGCACCTGCTGATCGACTGGCGCCTCGGCGAGGACTGGTTCTGGGACACGTTGTGCGACGCCGACCCCGCCAACAATGCGGCGAGCTGGCAATGGGTCGCGGGATGCGGCGCGGACGCCGCGCCTTACTTCCGTGTTTTCAACCCGGTGCTGCAGGGCGAGAAGTTCGACGCGGACGGGGTCTATGTGCGTCGGTGGTGTCCGGAACTCGCCGACGCGCCCGACCGTTTCGTGCACAAGCCCTGGGAGGCGCCGAAGCCGCCGCGAAACTATCCGGCGCCGATCGTCGATCACGCGAAGGCGCGGGCGCGGGCGCTGGCGGCGTTCCAGCAGCTCAAGGAATGAGCGCGCCCGGCCCTTGCGTCGCATCCGCGGGGAATGCAGACTGACGCTTCAGGTTCCGCGCATTCGATCGGAGCGCGGAACAAGGTCTTTCGCGCATTCCACGGAGCGCCGCATGACCTTTCTGCCTGTACGACAAGACCAGACCCGACACGTCGCCGATTATCCGTTCGCGGTTCGCAAGGTGCTCGAGTTTTCGAGCCTCGTCGAGAACGGCCGCTTCGAGATCGCTCTGCCCGACGGCGCTGTCTTCGCCTTCGGCGGCAAGGCGCCGGGGCCGCAGGCGCGCATGACCATCCACGACTACGCCTTTGCGCGCGCTTTTTCGCATGGCGACATCGGCGTGGCGGAATCCTACATGCGTGGCGAATGGTCGACGCCCGACCTCACCGCCTTTCTCGAACTCTTCTGCGCCAATCAGCAGGCGATCTCGCGCCTGCTCGCGGGCAAGCCGCTCGTGCGTTTCGCGCAAATGGCTTGGCACTGGCTGCACCGCAACACGCGCGCCGGCTCGCGTCGCAACATTCACGCGCATTACGATCTCGGCAACGCCTTCTACGCGAAATGGCTCGATCCGAGCATGACCTATTCCTCGGCGCTCGATCTGACGGCGGGCGACGACTTGCAGGAAGCGCAGGAGCGCAAGTACCGCGCGCTCGCCGACGCCATTGATGCGCGTGCAGGCCAGAGAATTCTCGAGATCGGCTGCGGCTGGGGCGGTTTCGCCGAACATGTCGCGCGCGAACGGG
>JAGRKN010000014.1:3322-3912 GCA_020442275.1 Rhodoblastus sp.
CGCGTGCACAAAGCCGGGCTTTCGGAGCGGGTCGACATACGCCTGCAAGACTATCGCGACGAGCGCGGCGTCTATGACGCCGTCGCCTCGATCGAAATGTTCGAGGCGGTCGGCGAGGCCTATTGGCCGACCTATTTTGCGCAGGTGCGCGATCGCCTGAAGAGCGGCGGTCGCGCGGCGTTGCAGATCATCACGATCGACGAAGCGATCTTCCCGCGCTACCGCCGCGAACTCGACTTCATCCGCCGCTATGTCTTTCCCGGCGGCATGCTGCCGACGCGCACCATTCTCGAAAAGCTCGGCGCGGGCCACGATCTCGCGCTGCTCGGCCAGCGCGCCTTCGGACGCGACTATGCGGCGACCCTCGCGCAATGGCGCGAGCGGTTCCGCGCCGCCTGGCCCGATATCGCACGACAGGGTTTCGACGAAAAATTCCGGCGGCTCTGGGAGTACTACCTGTCGTATTGCGAGGCTGGATTCCGCGCCGGCGCGATCGATGTGCGCCACCTTGTTTTTGCGAGGAGATGATCGCCCGCCGGCGTCATCGGCAAGCAAGGGATAACCTAAACCTGCATTCCCCAAGTGGCGTG
>JAGRKN010000131.1 GCA_020442275.1 Rhodoblastus sp.
GCGCTGTCGCTCGACATCGCCCGCATGCTGGATCACGACGCTGTGGTGGATCTGTGGGAGCGCTATCGCCGCGGCGAGCGCAACGTGTTCAGCCGCCGGCTCTACACGTTGCAGGGCCAGCAGGCCTTCGACGAAATCCGCCGCCGCTATCGCGGCGAGCGCGAGTTCCGCGAGACGATCGATCGTTATATCCACGAGTTCGAGCGACTGCTGTCGGAAGTCGGCCGTGACGACCGCGACGGCTCGCTCGCCAAGTCCTATCTCGTGTCGGACACGGGCAAGGTCTACACAATGCTGGCGCATGCGGCGCAACGGTTCGAATAAGAGCCGCGACGTCGCAAGTCATCAGAGACGAATAATCAGGGCGGCGCTTCGGCGCCGCTTTTTTTATTGCGGGACGCGTCGACGGAGGTCGCTCGGGACCGGCGCCCGGCCGAGGCTCAATCGGCGGAGGTATCGCTCGCGGGGAGGACGTGAAGCTACTGCCCCCGCAACAACCGCGCGCCCGCCCCCAGCGCCGCGAGCTTGCCTTCCGCCACGCCGCGCGGCAGCGGCGCGAGTCCGCAATTGGTCGAGCATTGCAGCCGCCCGGTGTCTGCGTGTTTCATCGCCTCGCGCATGACGGCGGCGATCTCTTCCGGCGCCTCGATCCTGCTCGTCGCGACATCGATCGCGCCGACAAGAATCTGCTTGTCGGACAGGAGCCGGATCAGAGAGATCGGAACTTTCGAACCCGCGCATTCCAGCGACACGCCGCCGATGGCCGACTTGTTGAGCGCCGGGAAGATGGCCTCGTACTGGCGCCATTCCTCGCCCAGCGTCTCCTTCCACTTGATGTTGGCCTCGATGCCGTAGCCGTAGCAGATATGAACGGCCGTCTCGCATTTGAGGCCGGCAATCGCGGCCTCCAGCGCCGGTACGCCCCAGTCGACGACCTCGCCCATGAAGACGTTGAAGGCCGGCTCGTCGAACTGGATGACATCCACGCCGAGCGCTTCGAGTTCGCGCGCTTCTTCGTTCAAGGCGCGCGCAAAGGCCATCGCCATGTCGGCGCGCCGGCCGTAGTGCCCGTCGGCGATCGTGTCGCAGATCGTCATCGGACCGGGCAACGTGAATTTGAGCTTCCGCTTCGTGTGTTCGCGCGCGACCGCCGCCTCCTTCACATGCACGGCCTGCTTGCGCTTCACCGGCGCTGTCACGGTCGGCACCTCCACGACATAACGATTGTTGCGGATGCCCATCGCCGTCTTCTTGTCCCAGTCGATGCCCTCGATCTGTTCCAGAAAGCCGTGCACGAAATGGATGCGCGACTGCTCGCCGTCGCCGACGATGTCGATGCCGTAGTCCTCCTGCAGCTTCAGCCACAAGAGCGTCGCGTCACGCTTCAACCGGTCGAGCTCGGCGCCTTCCGCGCGCCAGGCGCCCCAGAGTTTTTCGGGCTCGGCGAGCCAGGCGGGTTTCGGCAGGCTGCCGGCGATCGTCGTCGGAAACTTCACGGGCGCTCCTCTTTCGGCCCGCGAAGATGCAGCGCTTCGCGACGCCGCGCAATCTGTTATGAGAGCGGCCGGCGCTCTCGGGCGCTGCTCGTCTCAGGGAAATGTCTTGCGCGAAGCCGCCCCGAACACCGGCGCCTCGGCGTCACGCCTCGCCGCGTTGAACCTTCTGGTCTTCGCGCCGATCGGCGTGCAATTGCCATTTCTGCCGCTGTGGTACGCGAGCATCGGCTTTGCCGCCGAATCGATCGCGCTCATCCAGGGCGCGACGCCGATCGCGCGCTTCCTCGCCAATTTCCTGGTGCCACCGCTCGCGGATCGCAAGGGAGCGGCCGCGCGCCTGCTCGCGCTCTGCGGCGTGGCCATGACGGTGGCGAGCCTTGCCGCCGGCCTCGTGCAGCCCGCCTACACGCAGGTCTTTCTCTGCATCGTCGCCAGCGCCTTCGGCCAGGGGCCGATGATCGCGCTGACCGACGCCATCGTGCTGCGCGAGGCGCGCCGCCGCGTGGTGGCGGGCGAGCGCCTGCTCGACTACGGACTGGTGCGCGGCGCGGGCTCGGTCAGTGTGCTTGCGCTTATGATGGCCGGCGGCTGGTTCGTCGGCCTTTTCCCGCGCGATACGATGATCTTCATCATCTCCGGCGTGATGGCGCTGGCGACAGCCGGCGTCTTCGCGCTCGCGCCGAAGGATTCGCGCGCGGCCGGCGCCGGCGGCGCGATCAAGCTCGAGAGGATCGCGCGGCCGCGCGTTGTCGTGCTCGTCGTCTTCGCCGCCGGGCTCATCCAGGCGAGCCACGCCGTCGTCTATACCTTCGGCTCCATCGCGTTTCGCGCGCAAGGCCACAGCGATCTGATGATCGGCCTGCTATGGGCGGTGGGCGTCGCGACCGAGATCGCCTTCTTCCTCGCCTCGAACCGTTTCGGCGGCGCGAGCCGCGCCTATGGCTTGCTGATCGCCGGCGCTCTGTTCGCCATATTGCGCTGGCTCGTCATGGCGTCCACCACCAGCACGGCGCTCGTCTTTCTCGCGCAGGCGCTGCACGCCTTCAGTTTCGCGGCGACGCATCTCGGCTCGATCTTCGCTCTTACGCGCCTCGTCGGCGAAACGCGCCGGGCGCAGGCGCAAGGCTGGATTTCCGGCGCCAATGCATTGACGACGGCCCTCGTCTCCGTGCTGAGCGGCCCGCTTTGGAAGACCTACGGGCTCCACGCCTATTTCTTCATGTGCGGCGTCGCTGCGTTGGGCCTTGCGCTCGCACTCCTCGCGGCGCTCGACCCGCGCAAGGACGATTAGTTTCGGTGCAGGCAGGAATAGACGCGGATCATTTCGCGCGTCTCCTCCGGCGCGGCCCGCTTCGCTCGCGCGGCCTCCGTCGCGGTCGCGCAGGACAGCCAGAAGTAGTTGCCCTTGGGGTCGACGACGAGCCGATTGGGTCTGAAGTCCGCGACCAGCGCCGAAAGATAGGGTGTGGTCGAAAACCATGAAAGACGGTTGAGATCGTCGGCGATGCGTTGCGAAGAAACGAGGAAGGGCGCGCCGAGTTCGGGGTCGGCGGCCTCTCCCGTCGCCAGCGCCCGCACGGCGGCGCGATAGGCGACGAAGCCTTCCAAGAATTTCGCGATCTCGACCGCATGAACGACCAGAACCAGCGCAACCGCGCCGACGGCGCCGCGCGTGAACAGGTCGGTCTTCAGGAAGGCGAGCGCACGCGACAGCGGCGCGATGCGCGACACGACCGTCTTTTTGTCCGCCAGCTGCATAAGGCCGACGACCGTGGCGAAGGCGCAGGTTCCGATCAACAGGATCGTGCGCAGGTAGTATCTGTTGTCGGCGTGCAGCGCGGTATCGAACAATGCCCACCAAACCGCAAGCGCAGTTGCGACGACGACCATGGCGATCAGCGGCGCGCGCCGCGCGGCAATGCGCGGGAGTATTGCAAGAACCAACGCATAGCCGACGAGAACCGCGACGAGCAGCACAAGCAGGGGGCTCGCAAAAATCTTCGCTTCGAAGAATTCGGACGCCGCGCGTAGTCGCACCTCGCCGAAATAGGAATCGGGTTGCGCGATTTGATTGACCGCGAGCCATGCGGCGACGGCAAGAGAGTAACTCGCGAGCGCGCGAAAAAAACGCGCGTCGCGAAAACCGAGCAGCGCTGTCGCCGCGACCATGCCGAAGCCGAGAACGAGCCCGCCCTCATGCGACAGGACCAGCGTGCAAGTCAGAACGGCTAATAGCACGCTCGAAGGTGCTGAAACCCGAGTGGTCATCGCGCAGGAAAAAGCCGGCCAGAACAGCGTGACGGCGATCCACATTTCCGTCGGAAAGCCGAAGACGAGCGGCGCGAGCAGCGCTGTCGCGGCGCAGGAGGCGACGAAATACGGCCGTCCGATATCGCGGTCGAGCGCGAAGGCCGCGGCGAGCGAAACGGCGGGCGCGGCGAAGAAAAACAAGCCATAGACGAAGACGCCGGCCGCCGGCGCGCCGGTCAACGCGACAGCGAATTCGCCCGGCGCCAGCGTCAGCGCATAGGTCGCGACGCGCGTGGCTATATTGTGCCAGTGGAAGGCCCAGACTTCGCGCGTCGCCACCGCGTAGGAAAAGATCGAGCCGTCGCCGTAGGTCTGCAGATCGAAGGCGAGGCCGACGACAATGAACAGGAGCGCCGCGACGAGCCCCGCAGCGACCACGAACCGGCGAAGGGCGCGGCGCGCGTCGCTCACGGCTTTCCGCGCGGAGTTACTGTTTCGGCGCCTCGGCGGGCGCGGCAGGCGGCGCGGTCCACGCCTTGAAATCGGCGTCCGAGACATCCGGCAGCTTCTTCACGAAGGCGGCGAGCGACCACAAGTCCTCCTCGGAGGCCGCGCCTGCAAAAGCCGGCATGCCGGTCATGCGAATGCCATGCCTGACGACCCAGAAGACTTTCGCCGGCGTCAGGTCGGCTGCCGCCTCCTTCAGGTCGGGCGGCGAGGGATTCATGCCCTCCGCGAATTGCTGCCATTTGACGCCCGGCGCCCCGTGGCAATTGACGCAGCCGAGCGTGGAGAAGACGCGCGCGCCGGCCTGCACGCGCTGCAGCGAACCGAAATCGGCCGGCGGCCTGTCTGTCGCATGGCGCGCGATCGATGCGTCGCGCGCGCGCGCGATCGCCTTGGCGACTGGCGGAGGATCGTCCCATGATGTCGAGATATCGAAAAAGCCGCCGAGGAAAAAGCCGCCCGCTGCAAGCGCGCCGGCAATCGCCAGCACGCCGATCAAAGCCAGAAGCCTCATCGCCCGCCTCCTCTCGCGCGCGCGTTGCGCTTCGAGGCTATATTGGGCGGCGAGCCTGATCCGGCCAGTGGCCCCTCAATGCGTGAGACGCGCCAGATTGTTGGCGGCGCTGGCGAACATGCTTGTCACAGCCGCGGTGATCTGAGTCGGCGAGTTGGCGGAATAGAAATGTCCGGCCCCGGTCGAGCAGGCCTGGATATTCGCCGGCACAGCCGGCAGCACGATGTTCTGGATATCGCCGTAGCGGCTCTGCTCTGCCAGGTCGGTGCTGGTGATGACGTATTGCGCGTTCAGCACGAGCATCGAATAGCCCTTGTTCTTGATCGGCGCGCAGCCGCCGGGATCGATCGGCTGATAGTCCCACTGGTTGTAGACGGAAGGGTAATAGGGGACCCAGTTCGGATCGTTTGTCCAGCCGCTCGAGGCGTGCCATTGCTCATGATCCTGCACCGCGTCCGTGAACAGAAGGACCGCGCCCTTGGGGCTGGCTGCGTTCATGCCGGAACCGGGCGTCGGCAGGATCACATTCAGCGAATTGAGCGAATAGGTGATGTTCGTGCCGCCCCCATCGGTGGAAAGGTCGACCGAATTCACGGCGCCGATCGCCGCCGTCAGATTGCTGGACAGCGGAAAGACCTGCGTCAGCGTATTGTTGAACGTGTAGACCGCGACGCGAATCGTGCCGGCGGCGGTCGACGAGCTCAGCCCGCTCAGCGACTGCACGACGGCGTTCTTGATGACGTCGATGCGCAGCGTCGCGCCTGCCGCGCGATAGGACGCGACGGTATCCCAGGTCGGAAGGTGGCAACCGAGGAAGCAGGTCGTGCCGAGCGCGGTCTGGATGATCGATTCATCCGCCGCGGACGCGGCCATGCCCATGGATTGCGAATTGTCGATGACGATGTGCAGGTCGGTGTATTTTGCGACCGTGACCGACGTCGTCATGGAATTCGTGACGTTCATCGTGTCGATATGCGCGATGCGCATGAGATTGGTGCGGACGGCCGCGGAGTAACTCACTGTCGCCGTCATGATCTGGCCCGAGAGCGAAACGGCGACGGTCGGCGCGCCTACGCTGATATCGGTCCGGCCGGGAGCGACGCCCGCGTTGAAGGCTTTCTGCCCCGCCGCGACGCCAGCGGCGTTCCAGTTCGAATTTCCGTTGCGATATTCCTGCGATGCGAATTCCGCCGCCGCGAGCGCCGCGGAATCCGCCATCGTGTCGAGCGACTGCTTGGCGCGAAGGCTGGCGGCGTAGTCGATCGCGCCGCCCGCCGCCATGAGGATGGGCAACAATGCAATCGCGAAGAGAATCGCGACGGCGCCGCTGGAATCCTCGGAGAATCGACATGCGCGCAGACGCGCCACAGTGAGAATTTTCGAGAGCATGATCAGACCGGGCCGGGAGCGATCGACAGTCTCTGTAGGTTAAGTCTCGGAAGTAAATACGAATTTAATTCGCGACGCCTTAAATGGTCTCTGGTCAGCCCCATAGTCCCGGCGCTGGGGGATGCACGATCGAACCCTCGTAGACGAGGCCGGGCTCGCGGTCGCGCGCCAGCAGGAGCGGCCCGTCGAGATCGACGAATTGCGCGCGCGCCGCCAGCAGCATGGCCGGCGCCATGGCGAGCGAAGTGCCGACCATGCAGCCGACGAAGAGCGAGAAGCCGAGCCGCTCGGCCTCCGTCGCCAGCGCCAGCGCTTCGGTCAGCCCGCCCGTCTTGTCGAGCTTGATGTTGACGGCGTCGTAGCGGTCGCGCAGCGCGCCCAGCCCGGCGCGGTCGTGCACGCTCTCGTCGGCGCAGACCGGGATTGGTCTGATCAGATGCGCCAGCGCCGCATCCTGCCCGGCCGGCAGCGGCTGCTCCACCAGCGCCACGCCCGCCGCCGCGCAGGCGGCGAAATGAGTTTCGAGATCGGCCTCCGCCCAGGCCTCGTTGGCGTCGACGATCAGCTGCGCCTCGGGCGCGGCGCGGCGCACGGCGGCGATTCGCTCGGGATCCCCTGTGCCGGCGAGCTTGATCTTGAGCACCGGCCGCGCGGCGGCCCTCGCGGCGGCTTCCGCCATGGCCTCGGGCGCGCCGACGGAGATCGTATAGGCGGTCGTCGCCGGCGAGAGACGGTGCAGCCCGGCAATCTGGAAGGCGGGGACGCCGAGGCGCTTCGCGTCATAATCCCACAGCGCGCAATCCAGCGCATTGCGCGCGGCGCCGGCCGGCAGGAGGTCCTGCAAGGCCGCCCGGTCACAGCCGGCCTCGATCGCCTCGCGTGCGCTCTCTAGGGCTGCGCTCACGCTCTCCACGCTCTCGCCGTAGCGCGCATAGGGCACGCATTCGCCCCGCCCGATCGCCGTGCCATCCGAAATTGTCGCCGTCACGACCACGGCCTCCGTCTTGGCGCCGCGCGAAATCGTGAAGGTTCCGGCGATGGGAAAGCGCTCGACGGCGATTGTCAGGGTGCGGGTCATGCGAATCTCGTGGCTCGGGCCCACCGATGGTTACAGAAGCCGGGCGGGTCGCCCAATCTTTCCCGCAACCGCGAAATATGAGACTCTTCGGCCGCCTTCGCGCCGTGAATGGGGAAACGGACGCGATGTGTGGAGTTTCATGCACGCCAAGCCCGGATTTGCCGTCGAGCGCGCCGGCGACGAGACCCGCCTGAACCTCGGCGGCGACTGGACGCTCGAATCAGGCGCGGAAATGGAGCGCGCCTCCGACAGCCTGATCGGCGCCGCGGCTGGCGCGCGCGCGGCCGTGATCGATCTCGCCAATGTCGAGCGCATGGACACCGGCGGCGCCTGGCTGATCGACCGCGCCCGCAAGATCCTGCAGAACGCCGGCGTCGACAGCCAGATAGCCAATGCCCGCGTGACGCAGTCCACGCTGCTGGAGGCCGCCCACTGGCGCGATTTCGAGCCGCCGAAACCGCCGCCCTCCCATCCCCTGGGCGACATGCTGGCCGATGTCGGCGCAAGCGTCGTCGGCGCCTGGCATGACCTGCTGCACGGCATTGGCTTTCTCGGCGAATCCGTGGTCGCGCTGCTGCGAGCGCTCGCCCGCCCGCATCTCTTCCGCATGACGTCGCTGATCTACCACCTCGAGAGCTTTGGCCTGCGCTCGGTGCCGATCATTCTGCTGATCAATTTTCTGGTGGGCTGCATAGTCGCCCAGCAGGGCATTTTCCAGCTCCGCTACTTCGGCGCCGAGACTTTCGCCGTCAACATGATCGGCATTCTCATTCTGCGCGAGATGGGCGTGCTGCTGACCTCGATCATGATCGCCGGCCGCTCGGGCTCGGCCATCACCGCTGAAATCGGCTCGATGAAGATGCGCGAGGAGATCGACGCGCTGAAGGTCATGGGTCTCTCGCCCATGGACGTTCTGGTGACGCCGCGTCTGCTGGCGCTGATCGTCGCCTTGCCGCTTCTGACGTTCCTGGCCGACATGGCCGGCATATTTGGCGGTCTCGTCGTTTCCTGGGGCTACGCCGGGCTGAGCCCGGACGCGTTCCTCGATCGCCTCAAAACTGCCATAGGATTCAATACGTTCATGGTTGGGCTGATCAAGGCGCCGTTCATGGCGCTGGTCATCGGCTTGATCGGCGCGATGGAGGGGCTCGCCGTTCAGGGGTCGGCCGAATCGCTGGGGCGGCAGGTCACGTCCTCGGTCGTGAAATCCATCTTCATGGTGATCGTGGTCGACGGCCTTTTCGCCATGTTCTTCGCATCCATCGAGTATTGAGCATGACAGTCGAGGCGAACGACGAAGCCAAGGGATCGGACGCGATCATCCGCGTGCGCGACCTCGTCGTCGCCTTCGGCCCGAAGACGATCATGCGTGGGCTCGATCTCGACGTGCGCCGTGGCGAGGTTCTGGGCTTCGTCGGCGGCTCCGGCCAGGGCAAGTCGGTCCTGACCCGCACGATCCTCGGCCTCGTGCAGAAGCGCTCCGGCAAGATCGAGGTCTTCGGCAAGGACCTCGACAAGGTGGATATGGACGAGCGCCGCGCGCTCGAGCGCCGCTATGGCGTGATGTTCCAGCAGGGCGCTCTGTTTTCCGGCCTCACCGTCAAGCAGAACGTGCAGGCGCCGATGCGCGAGCACCTGCATCTCTCGCAGCGCCTGATGGACGAGCTGGCCCTGCTCAAGATCGAGCTTGTCGGCCTGCCGCGCGACGCCGCCGACAAGTTTCCCTCGCAACTGTCCGGCGGCATGATCAAGCGCGCAGCGCTTGCGCGTGCGCTTGCGCTCGATCCCGAACTCGTCTTTCTCGACGAGCCGACCTCCGGCCTCGACCCGATCGGCGCGGCCGAATTCGACGACCTCATCCAGACGCTCCAGCGCACACTGGGGCTCACCGTCTTCATGGTCACCCACGACCTCGACAGCCTCTACGCGATCTGCGACAGGATCGCCGCGCTCGCCGAGGGCAAGGTGATCGCGGAAGGGACGATTCAGACCATGCTTTCTTCCCAGCATCCGTGGGTCAAAGCCTATTTCCGGGGCAAGCGCGGCCGGGTCCTGGCGCTCACGCGCGACGATCGACATACGCCTGCCCCCGCCCGAGGCCTGTGATGGAGACCCGCGCCAACTACGTCCTGATCGGCGCCTTCACGCTGGCGGTCATTCTCGCCGCCTTCGGCTTCGTGTTCTGGTTCTCCGGTCCCAACAAGACGGCCGCGCGACACGGTTACGATGTCGTCTTCTCTGGCTCGGTCGCGGGGCTTTCGCGCGGCGGGGCGGTCACCTTCAACGGCCTGCGCGTCGGCGACGTCACCAGCCTCGGCCTCAACCCGACCGATCCCGGCGAGGTGATCGCCCATATCCAGGTCGACAAGAACGCCCCCGTGAAGACGGATACGCGCGCGCGCCTCGAAATGTCGGGCCTGACCGGCGTCGCCTCGCTGGCGCTCTATGGCGGCAGCCCATCCGCCAAGGCGCTGGAGATCCAGGACAAGGAGCCGTATCCCACGCTGCACGCGGATCCCTCGCAGTTCCAGAGCCTGCTGGAGACCGGCCAGCGCATCGCCGACCAGCTCGGCGCCTTCATCGACCGCGGCAACAAGCTGCTCGACACCAATTCGAGCGACATCAACAAGACCGTGGCCAATGTGAAGACTTTCTCGGACGCGCTCGCCAACAATTCGAGCGACATGGGCTCGCTGATCGCCAATCTGAACTCGTCCGCCCGCAAGTTCGACACGGCGATGGACAACGTGAACAGCCTGCTCGGCGACAGCAAGGGCGAGGTCCACAAGACCATTGTCAGCATCGGCGAGGCCGCCCGCGCCTTCAAGCGGACCGCTGACAATGTCGATTCCCGCCTGAAGGAGATCGCCGCCGGCATCACACGCTTCACAGGGCCCGGCCTGCGGCAATACGAGGCGCTCGCCGCCGACGGCCGCAAGACGCTGGACGAGATCAACAAGGCCGTGCGCTCGATCAAGCGCGATCCGAGCCAGGTGATCTTCGGCGGCAAGCCGGAATTGCCGGAGTACAGGGGCCGGTAACGGCGGGAGTAAATTAACGTCCGTGCGGTCGAACACTTGCGTGTGCGCGCCGATCTGGTGTTGATGAACCCATGGCGCAGCGCTTTCGATCCGGCCCGATACTGCCTGAGCCCGATGCGTCGCGCGCGCCGACGCCGGGAGGCGTTGTTGCGCGTCCCTTTCGTCGGGGCTTTATGACCCTTGCCGTGATCGCCTTTCCCGCCCTGCTGCTGGCGGGATGCGGCGGAAGTCAGCTCGCCAGTTTCGATCTCGCCGCCGCGCCCATGGGCAAGATGCGCGCCGGCGCCATCCGGGGCGTTCTGGCCATCGCCGAACCCGTCGCCGACGGTCCGCTCGATTCCGAGCGCATCGTTATTCGCACCGGCCCCGACCAGCTCGCCTATCTCTCCGGCGCGAAATGGGCGGGCAATCTGCCGTCCCTGCTGCAATCCAAGATCATCGCCTCCTTCGAGAACGCGCATCTCGTGAAATCGGTCGTGCGCCCCGGCGGCGCATCCGACTATTCGCTGCACGTCGATGTCAGGCGCTTCGAGGTCGACGTCGTCGATAATCTCGCGCGCGTCGAACTATCCGCGCGCCTCGTTTCCGACCGCACCGGCCGGCCGGTGGCGGCCAGGATATTCTCCGCGACGACGCCGGCCGATCGCACCGCCGACGGCAAGGCGGCGCAAGCGCTCGACGAGACGCTGGCGAATGTGCTGCGTCAGATGGTGGGCTGGACGGCGCGAGCGATCTGACAGTCGGCCGTCGATCGTGAGCCGTCGTTCTGAAACCGGGCCGCGCAAGTCGGACTTACGCGACTGGGCAATTCATGTCGCCCCTGGGCAAGCCCTCCTCGGCATGAGGGATCTGGGTCGCCGCGAGTTTCGGATCAAACACTCTGGAATAGGGCGCATGGCAGGGCGGAGGCCTCGGACCGCGAGCCAGAAGGCTCGCGATGCATCACTCCATCACCGCGGCCTTGAGAATGCACACCATGGTCGCGTGCGCGGGCCTTGCCGAGCGGTTGCGGATGACGTGCGGACGGTCGCAGCGGTAGCGCAGGGTTTCGCCGGCGGCGGCGGTCTCGATTACGCCCGCGACTTCCACTTCCAATTCGCCCGCGATGACCGACAGGCATTCGATCGAGCCGCGCTGATGCGGGTCGGAGGCTAGGACGCCGCCAGGCGCGGCGGTGAAATCGTACCATTGCAGCCATTCGACCGTCTTGATCCAGCCGGTGATGGCCAGCTTGCACTTGCCGTCCTCGGACACGAGGATCGGCGTATCGCCGCGCGACGATTTTTCGACGAAGGGCTCGTCCTCGGTTCCCTGCAGCACGCGTTCGATCGAAACGTCGAGCGCCTGCGCCAGCCGCCAGATGGTGGACAGCGTCGGATTGGTCTCGTTGCGCTCGATCTGCGAGATGATGGATTTCGCGACGCCGGATTGCTCGGAAAGATCGGACAGCGAAAGATTGTAGGCCTTGCGCAAGCGCTGCACGGTGCGGCCGAGCTGGCCAGAAACGGCCGTTGCGCCAGCCTCCAGCGCCTTCTGCTTGTCTTTGCCTTCGACGCCCATGCCACTTCCGCCGCTCGAACCGTTCGGGATTGTATACGATTTAGTTTGAAATAACGAACGAAAACTGGCCGGTGGCTCCGTGCGGGCGCCTGCAAATGAGGCGCCGACTTTGCGCTGGCCCCTAGCTCAGCCGATACGAATTGCTCTAGCTTTTCGTCACATGCCGATTTGGCCCAATGGAGAAAGTCGATGAAGGCGAAACCGATTGCCGCCGCCGCTCTCGTTCTGCTTGGCGCGACCGCGCCGGCGCTGGCGCACCCCGGCCACGGCGACGTCCATGGCTTTATTCAGGGTTTTGTCCATCCGGTCGGCGGGTTCGACCATGTGCTGGCCATGGTGGCGGTCGGCCTGTTGGCCGCGCATCTCGGCGGACGCGCGCTTTGGGCCGCGCCGGCCGCCTTCGTGGCGCTGATGGCCGTCGGCGGCGCGCTCGGCATGAACGGCATGGGCTTGCCCTATGTCGAGACGGGCGTCGCGCTTTCGGTCGTCGTGTTCGGGCTGATGCTGGCCACGGGCCTCGCCTTGCCTGCTGGTCTCGCGGCTGGCCTCGTCGGCTTTTTCGCGATCTTCCACGGGCAGGCGCATGGGGCGGAACTGCCGGCTGGCGCGTCGGGCCTCGCCTATGCGGCGGGCTTCGTGATCGCCACGGCGGCGTTGCATGTGGTGGGAATCGGAATTGGCCTCGGCGCCGGGCGTCTCGCCTCGACAAAGGCCGTGCGCTTCGGCGGCGCGGTCATGGCGGCGGCCGGCGTGGGGTTGCTGGCCGGGTGGATTTGAGGGGTTTCTCCCTCCCCCTCAGGGGAGGGAAACAGAAGGGCGTTCCGCTCACCGCCCGATCGGGCGCTTCCTGATCAGCTTCAGTTGCCGTTCGCGCCAGAGCACGAACAAGCCTGACGCGATGACGACGGCCGAGCCGATCAGGATCGCTACCGTTGGCTTTTCATTGAAGAAGATGTAGCCGAGCATCACGGCCCAGATGATTGACGTGTAGTCGAAGGGCGCGATGACGCTTGCTTCGGCATAGCGCACGCAATCGGTCAGCCAGATCTGGCCGACGCCGCCGAGCAGGCCGATCGCGATCAGCCGGAAAAGGTCGTACCAGTCCGGCGTCACCCATTTCTGGTCCTGGATGAAGTCCGCGAGCGGCGCATTGACCGGCCAGACGTAGGCCGCCGTCATCAGCAGGAAACCGAATAGCGTCGTCAGCGCGGAGAAGTAGAAGACGATCGCGCCGGTATATTCGCTGAGCGCGAGACGCCGCGTCTGGATGGTGGCGACAGCCGCGAATGTGGCGCAGGAGACTGCGGCGAGCGCGCCGAGACGCGAGCCCGAGCCCTCTCCGAGGTGCTCGCCGACCATGACGATCACGCCGAGAAAACCGATGATGACCGCGCCCCAGCGATAGGCGCGCACGGTCTCGTCGAGCACGAGCGCTGCGAGCGCAACCACAAGCAGCGGCGCGAGATAGCCGATGGCCGTGACATCGGGCAACGGCAGCAGCGCGACGGCGAGAAAATACGAGAACATGCCGCATGTGCCCGCAAGCCCGCGCCCGAGGTGGCCGAGCGGGCGGTGCGTGCGGATGGCGTGCGGGAACTCGCCGCGCGAGCGCAGCCAGAAGACCAGCACGACGAGCGCGAAGAGCGAGCGGAAGAAGACGATCTGTCCGATCGGATAGCCGTGCGTCAGCTTCGCGACTGTCGCCATCATCGAGAAGGCGAGCGCGGAGCCGACGCGCATCAGCACGCCCTTGGCGACGCCGGCGATTTTCATCTGAAAATCAGATCACCGTGTTGAAGGCGCCGCCGTCGATCAGGAAGGACTGGCCGGTGATGTAGCCGGCGTGCGCGCTGGCGAGAAACGCGCAGAGCTTGCCGAATTCGTCCGCTGTGCCGAAGCGCTTGGCTGGGATTCCGGCCTCGCGCTGCTTGCGAAATTCATCCGGCGTTATGCCCTTCATCGCCGCCATGCGGCCGGTCGCGGTCGCAATGCGGTCCGTGTCGAACACGCCCGGCAGGATGTGGTTGATCGTGACATTGCGGTCGACGAATTGCCGCGAGGCCGCCGCCAGAAAGGCGGTGAGGCCCGCGCGCGCGCCTGACGACAGGTCCAGGCCGACGAGCGAGGTGCGCACGGAGGCGGAGG
>JAGRKN010000132.1:0-5394 GCA_020442275.1 Rhodoblastus sp.
ATCGCGTCATCACGCCGGAGCTCGCACTCAAGGTGGGGCAGGCGGCGGGGCTGGTGTTCCAGCGCGGCGACTATCGCCATCGCGTCGTCATCGGCAAGGACACGCGCCTGTCGGGCTACATGATCGAATATGCGCTGGTGGCGGGCTTTGCGTCGGTCGGCATGGATCCGCTGATCCTCGGCCCGATCCCGACGCCGGCGGTCGGCATGCTCACCCGCTCGATGCGCGCCGATCTGGGCGTGATGATTTCGGCCTCTCACAATCCCTACGAGGACAACGGCATCAAACTGTTTGGCCCGGACGGCTACAAGCTGTCCGACGAAGTCGAGCACGAGATTGAGGCGCTGCTCGACCAGGACCTTTCCGACAGGCTCGCCAAGTCGCCGGCGCTCGGACGGGCGCGTCGCGTCGACGACGTGCGCGCGCGCTACATTGAATTCGCCAAGCGCACGCTGCCGCGCAACGTCTCGCTCGACGGGCTGCGCATCGTCGTCGATTGCGCCAATGGCGCCGCCTACAAGACCGCGCCGGAAGCCCTGTGGGAGCTCGGCGCCGAAGTGTTTTCGATCGGCTGCGAGCCGAACGGCCTCAACATCAACCGTGACGTCGGCTCGACGGCGCCGGCTGCGCTTTCGGCCAAGGTGCGCGAGATGCGCGCCGACATCGGCATCGCGCTCGACGGCGACGCTGACCGCGTGCTGATCGTCGACGAGCGCGGCCATCTGGTGGACGGCGACCAGCTGATGGCGGTCGTCGCCACCAACTGGCAGGAAGACCATATGCTGTCCAAGCCGGGCGTCGTCGCCACGGTCATGTCCAATCTGGGGCTGGAGCGTTATCTGGCCGGCCAGGGCCTGAAGCTTGAGCGCACCTCGGTCGGCGACCGCTACGTGCTCGAGCGTATGCGTTCGGAAGGCTACAACGTCGGTGGCGAGCAATCCGGCCACATCATCCTGTCCGACTATTCGACCACGGGCGACGGTCTCGTCGCGGCCATGCAGGTTCTCGCGGTAGTCAAGAAGAAGAACCGGCCGGTCAGCGAGGTCTGCCACCTCTTCGAGCCGCTGCCGCAGATCCTCAAGAACGTGAGGGTGCGCAAGACCGTGCTCGACCGGCCGCCGGTGGCGCGCTCGATCGACGAGGCGCGCGAGCGGCTGGGCGCGGGCGGGCGTCTGCTGATCCGCCCGTCCGGCACAGAGCCGGTCATCCGCGTAATGGGGGAGGGCGACGACCGTGCGCTCGTCGAGAAGGTGGTCGACGACGTCTGCGATCTGTTGTCGGGCGCCGCCGAGGCGGCCTGAGGCCCGGTTTTCCGCGCCTGCGAACGAAAGTTACCGCGACCGCGTGGTTAAGAGTTAGGGTTAAGTCGAAATTAAGAAACCTCTGCGAAATTCCATCCGTCTGTAACGGATTCGGGCGCTTGCCCGTTATTGAAAGGAATTTCGCATGGGCAAGTACACGGCCCTTTCGTTGGCGGGTATGCTGAGCGCCGCTGCGTTCGGTCCTGCGCTCGCCGCCGATCTCCTTCCGCCGCCGCCGCCGGTCGAAGCGCCGGTGCTCGCGCCCGCGGCCGACATGAGCGGCTGGTATCTGCGTGGCGACGTCGGCGTCGGCATCAACCAGATGTCCAGCCTGCGCTCGACCCTGCAGCCGACCAATGCGCTGGGCGGCACGGCGCCCCCGATTTCGACCGCCTATTCCGACCTCGGCGATTCCGCGCTGATCGGCATCGGCGTCGGCTATCAGTTCAACAACTGGTTCCGTGCGGATATGACCGCCGAATACCGGTCGTCCGCCGCCTATCGCAAGGGTGTGACCTATACCGCCTTCTGCGCGGCGCCCTTCTGTCTCGATAACTACACGGCGAACGTCTCATCGGCGGCGTTCATGCTGAACGGCTACGTCGATCTCGGCACCTGGGCAGGCGTGACGCCCTATGTCGGCGCGGGCGTCGGCATGGCCAACCACCGCATGAAGAACCTGACGGACGTTGGCGCGGGCTTCGGCTTCGCCGCGGATTCGACGAAGACGAACTTCGCCTGGGCGCTCATGGCGGGCCTCGGCTACAACGTGACGTCGAACCTCAAGATCGACATGGGCTACCGCTACATCAACATGGGCTCGGTCTCGAGCAACCCGATCGTCTGCGAACTGGTCACCAGCTGCTTCTTCGAGGTTCAGTCTTACAAGCACGCGGCGCACGATCTGCGCCTGGGCGTGCGCTACATGCTTGGCGACGCCGGCGCCGGTCCGATGCTCGCGCCGAGCGCGCCGATCTTCGGCGCTCGCCCGGGCCCGCTTGTCCGCAAGTACTGAGCAAGTTTTTTCGTGAAGAACGGCGCGGCTTGTCCGCGCCGTTTTCTTTTGCGCAGTCGCGAAAGACGACGAAAAAGTTTTCGCGACAAATCGTTAGGGTTAAGCGCATTTTAAGCATGTTCGCTCATTTTTGATTCATCGAAAGCCCGGGTGACGCCTCGGGCAAGTTAGGGATGAGCGAAATGAGTTTCCTTGCTCGCGGACTGGGAATTGCGACCGTCGCGACCGCTGCCGCCCTTGGCGGGCTATCCACCGCCATGGCCGCTGACCCTGCGGTCGCCTCGATGTTCGGCGCGGCCCCCCCCATCACGCCCGGCTCCGGCTACGCGCCCGCCGATGAGCCTCGGGTCACCTTCGCTTCGAACTGGTACCTGCGTGGCGATATCGGCGTCGCAAAGGACATCCAGATCGGCATCGGCAGCTCGACCCTGCCGCGCGGCGGCAGCTTCCCGAACTCCTGGAGCTTCGGTCTCGGCGCCGGCTACAAATTCAACGACTGGATGCGCGCGGATTTGACGCTCGACTGGCGTGCGCCGCGGTCCTTCAACGACAATACGACGTCGATCGCCTGTATCGTCGGCTGGGCGCCGATCAAGGACGCCGGCGGCAATATCATTGGCGAGACGCCGATCCACGACACCTGTCGAGATCTGTATCGGGCGCGCGTGAACAACACGACACTACTGCTGAACGTCTACGCCGATCTGGGGAATTGGTGGGGGCTCACGCCATACATCGGCGCGGGCGTCGGCGCGAACTACGTCTACCAGAAGGCGTCCCAGAACTGGTTCATGAGTAACGGCGTGTCCTACCAGGTGACGACGCCGGACGCGGTCAATCCGGCGCTGAGCTGGTACTATAATTTCGACATGGCGCGTTCATTGACCTCCGTCCAGCTCGCCTGGGCGCTGATGGGCGGCATCTCATACGCCGTGACGCCGAATCTCTCGATCGACGTCGGCGCGCGCTATCTCAATCTGGGCAAACTCACCTCCTATACCTCGTTCTCCGGCGCTACCCAGAAGACGAACGATGCGCGGGAGATTCGCATCGGCTTGCGCTACTATCCGGACTGAGCCGGGATCGCGACTGTGTTTCAGCGGCGGGCTTCGGCCCGCCGTTTCATTTTGTCGCTCTTGCTTTCCTGTTCGCCACCCTTTATCGCCGTCCACGGGACACCTCCCCCCAACGGGAGGCGCCCATCTGAAAGGATGGCTCAATATGGCGAATACGATGCCCGGCTTCCGGCCGGCGAACCCCAATTTTTCTTCCGGCCCCTGCGCCAAGCGCCCCGGCTGGTCCCTCGAAGCCCTGAAAGACGCGCCGCTCGGCCGCTCGCATCGCGCCAAGGTCGGCAAGAGCAAGCTGAAGCTCGCCATCGACCTCACCCGCGAGGTTCTTCAGGTTCCCTCGGATTATCGCATCGGCATCGTGCCGGCCTCCGACACGGGCGCGGTCGAAATGGCGCTCTGGTCGCTGCTCGGCGCCCGCCCGGTCGACCTGCTCGCCTGGGAAAGTTTTGGCGAAGGCTGGGTGACCGACGTCGTCAAGCAGCTGCAGCTGAAGGACACGCGCACGCTCAAGAGCGGCTACGGCGAACTCCCCAACCTCGCGGAAGTGAATTGCGACAATGACGTCGTCTTCACCTGGAACGGCACGACCTCCGGCGTGCGCGTGCCGAACGCCGACTGGATCGCTGCCGACCGCAAGGGCCTGACGATCTGCGACGCGACGTCGGCTGCCTTCGCGCAGAAGCTCGACTTCGCCAAGCTCGATGTCGTCACCTTCTCCTGGCAGAAGGCGCTGGGCGGCGAGGCGGCGCATGGCGTACTGATCCTGTCGCCGCGCGCGGTGGAGCGTCTGGAGAGCTACAAGCCGGCCTGGCCGCTGCCGAAGATCTTCCGCATGACGAAGGGCGGCAAGCTGATCGAAGGCATTTTCGAAGGCGAGACGATCAACACGCCGTCCATGCTGTGCGTGGAGGATTACATCGACGCGCTGAACTGGGCGAAGTCGATCGGCGGCCTCGATGCGCTGGTTGCGCGCGCCGACGCCAACACCAAGGCGATCGCCGACTGGAAGGCGAAGACCTCCTGGGTGGATTTCCTAGCCAGGAGCGCCGAGATCCGCTCCAACACGAGCGTCTGTCTCAAGGTGATCGATCCCGCGATCACGTCGCTTCCCGCCGACCAGCAGGCCGCCTTCGCCAAGCAGCTCGCGACGCTGCTCGAGAAGGAAAAGGTCGCCTACGACATCGGCGCCTATCGCGACGCTCCTCCCGGCCTGCGCATCTGGTGCGGCGCGACGGTCGAGAAGTCGGACGTCGAGGCGCTGACCGCCTGGCTCGACTGGGCGTTCGCGGAAGCGAAGGCCGGGCTGGCGAAGGCGGCGTAAGACACCCCGAATCCATTCCCTCCCCCACCAGTCGGCTGTTGCCGACTTGTGCAAAGATGTCGAAGTCGGCAACAGCCGACTTCGATTTGGGGAGGGTTAGAGAGGGGGTCGCGCAATCCTGCGAAGTTGTTGCCTTGGCGCACGCTGCCAATCTCGCAGCATTCCGCGACCCCCTCCCCCGCCCCTCCCCACAGGGGGGAGGGGAGAACTCCTTTTCATCGAGAGACTCACATGGCTCCTCGCGTACTCATTTCCGACGCCCTGTCGCCCGCCGCCGTCGCCATCTTCAAGGAGCGCGGCGTCGAGGTCGACTTCCAGCCCAACCTCGGCAAGGACAAGGACAAGCTCGCAGCAATCATCGGCGACTATGACGGCCTCGCGATCCGCTCGGCGACCAAGGTCACCGCGAAAATCCTCGAAAACGCCAAGAATCTGAAAGTCATCGGCCGCGCCGGCATCGGCGTCGACAATGTCGACATTCCCGCGGCCACTGGCCGCGGCATCATCGTGATGAACACGCCTTTCGGCAATTCGATCACGACCGCCGAGCACGCCATCGCCATGATGTTCGCGCTGGCGCGTGAAATTCCCGCCGCCGACGCCTCGACGCAGGCCGGCAAGTGGGAGAAGAACCGCTTCATGGGCGTCGAGATCACGGCCAAGACGCTCGGCGTGATCGGCTGC
>JAGRKN010000132.1:5437-5674 GCA_020442275.1 Rhodoblastus sp.
ATCGGCCTGCGCATGCGCGTCATCGCCTTCGATCCCTTCCTGTCGCCGGAACGCGCCAAGGACATCGGCGTCGAGAAGGTCGAGCTCGACGAACTGCTCGCGCGCGCCGACATCATCACGCTGCATACGCCGATGACGGCGCAGACTAAGAACATCCTGTCGGCTGAAAACCTCGCCAAGACGAAGAAGGGCGTGCGCATCGTCAATTGCGCGCGCGGCGGTCTCGTCGACGAGGTC
>JAGRKN010000133.1 GCA_020442275.1 Rhodoblastus sp.
AGTCGATCAGCTTAAACATCGGGCGGGTGATGAAATAGAACCAGCCCCAATCGATCAGCAGGTCGAACTTGGCGATGCCCGGGTTCTGCTGATAGCGGTCGAGCAGCTGCGAGACCTTGGCGCCGGCGAAGACAAAGGTCTTGGCTTCGCCCGCCTTGCCGGGTTCGATCGTCTGCGGTTCGCCGAGCGCGTCGGCCTGATAGGTTTTCTGCGTGGTCCCTCCGCCGGACAGACGCCCGTCGAAGGGCTTGGCCTGATCGGGGGCGACGGTCGCGGCCCAATATTTGTCAGTGAAGCCGACCCAGCCGCCCACGCCCTTGAACGTCTTCTGGCCGTTCGTTTCCTTCTCGATCTTGTCGTAGGCGTATTCCTGAATGCCGCTATCGCCGACGACGCCGATCAGGCCCTCGTGCAGCACCGAATAGCCGGAGGTTTCCGGCTTGCCGTGACGCGACACCAGCGAGAAGGGATAGAGCGTGATCGGCTTTTCGGTCTTGTTCTCGACCGTATCCTGCACGGTGAAGAGATAATCGTCGTCGACCGAGATCCTGCGCTTGAAGACGAGGCCCTTGCCGTTGTCGAAGCTGAGCGTCACCGGCGTGGTCGCCGTCAATTTCGCGCCATCGGCCTTCCAAAGCGTTTCCGCATTGGGCAGGTCGAGCTTCTCGCCGGCGGCCGGGACATAGCCTATCTCGGCGTAGAAGGGATGCGGCGCGCCCGAGGGCGACAAGAGCTCGATCGTCGGGCTCTTGGGGTCGACCGTCTCGTGGTACTTCTTGAGGCGCAGATCGTCGATGCGCGCGCCCTTGAGGGCGATCGAGCCGGACAGGCTGGCGGTGTCGACGGTCAGGCGGGGGCTGGCCGCCAGCGCCTCGTCGCGCGATTTCGCCGCAGCCGGAACCGCGGTGCCCGGCGCGGTCGGAGCGCCAGACTGCGGGGCGCCGGCCTGGGGCGCGCCGGCCTGGGGCGCGCCGGGCTTGGGCGGGTTTGCCGCATCCGAGGTCGGGCGCGGCGGCAGCGACTGCTGTTCCTTGATATCGGCGCGCTGCTGGTTGAGCTTGGGCGCGCCGACGAAATATTGCCAGCCGACCAGAACCATCACCGACAGGGCGATCGCGAGAAACAGGTTCTTGGTATCGTTGTTCATGTCGAAGGGGGCCTGGCTTTCGCGCGCCGCTCGCGCGGGGGCGCGGCGAGGGCTGCTGACATTTCGGACATCAATCGGGCGAAGGGAAGGTCGATCGCGCTCTCCCGCGCGACGAATACATAGTCGCGGCCCGGCGGCGCCGAAAGGGCCGCGCCCTGACGTAGCGCCTCGCGCAGGCGCCGCCGGATGCGGTTGCGCCGCACGGCGGAGGGAACGGTCTTCTTGGTGATGGTCAGGCCGAAGCGGGGCGGGTGATTTTCCGCGACTTCATTGGCTTGGGGGCCGATCTGCAACACGAAAGCGGAAGCGTGACTGCGCGACCCGCAGGCTGCGGCCAGAAAGTCCTTGCGCTTCTTGAGGCGAAGGGGCGCCGCGCCGCCGCTGGTCATGTCAGCTCCGATGCTGAACCACGCTTGCCAGCCGCGGATTGCGCGGTCCGGCGGCTTCAGGCGCGTCCGATCAGGCCGACAGCTTCTTGCGGCCGCGGGCGCGACGGGCGGCGATGACCTTGCGGCCGCCGACAGTGGCCATGCGGGCGCGGAAACCGTGACGGCGCTTGCGCACGAGCTTGGAGGGCTGATAGGTCCGCTTCACAGGAATTCTCCGAAAATAGCGTGGGCGCCGAACTGGGGCGCAAAGCAGGCCCCCGACGTCGGCGCCGCCGAAATCGTTGCGGGCTTATAGGGGCAAGGCCGGGGGCAAGTCAACGCGGATGGACCGCAACTTCCGACCAAGCCGTCACAAAGTGGACAAGCCGCTGGGGGCATACAAGCGCAATAGGAGCCGCCTCCGACGGCAGGGGCGGGCCGTACCGGACCGAAGGACGTGGACATGAGCAGTGAACCGGGGCCTGGCGCCCGGCTTCCCGAGCACGACATCGACGACGAAGAGCTCGAAACCGTCGTCGCGCCCGACGTCGAGGAGGCCCGTTCTGGGCGTCGGCGTCGACGCAAGCTCCCCTCGGCGGTCACGGGACGCAAGTATCGAAAGCGCGAGCTGGTCAATATCGATCACCTGCGCCCGGCGCTGACGGAGCGCATACGGCGCGACCATCCCGACCTGCCGCAGGACGCACGGATCAGCCTCGGCGAGCTCTCGCGCTATCGCATGCTCTATCTCGAGGAACTGCTGCAGCAGGAGCACGGCGAGTTCACCGAGCTCGACCGCGAAGTGGCCGAAAGCATCGCCCGCCACGACACGATCGCGGAAAACACCGAGGTCGAATACGAGGAGCAGCGCAGTTTCGGCGAACGCCTGTCCGACCATCTGGCGAGTTTCGGTGGCTCCTGGTCGTTCCTGATCGCCTTCGCCATGGTGCTGGTGGTCTGGATGGCCATCAACGTCTGGCGCGGCGAGAAGGAGGCCTTCGATCCCTACCCGTTCATCCTGCTCAATCTCGTCCTGTCATGCCTGGCCGCCATCCAGGCGCCCATCATCATGATGAGCCAGCGCCGCCAGGAGGAGAAGGACCGCCAGCGCTCGTTCAACGACTATCGCGTGAACCTGAAGGCGGAGCTGGAAATCCGCCACCTGCACGAGAAGATCGACTATCTGATCTCGCGCCAGTGGCAGCGCCTGTCGGAAATCCAGCAATTGCAGATCGAGATGCTGCAGGAGGCCGGCGGCCGCAGGAAAGCCAAGGCCCCGAAGACAGGCGGCGCCAATGGCGAGAACGCCTCGTCGCCGACGTCCGACGACAACGATTCCGAATAGCATCGTCAGCCGCCGCCGACGATGCGGGCGATGACGCGGGCCGTATAGTCGACCATGGGCACGATGCGCGCGTAATTCAGCCGCGTCGGCCCGATGACGCCGAGCACGCCGACCACGCGACGGTCGCTGTCGCGGAAAGGGGCGGCGATCATCGAGGAGCCCGACAGCGAGAACAGCTTGTTTTCCGAACCGATGAAGATTCGTACGCCCTCGCCGTTCTCGGCGCGCGACAGGAGGTCGATGACCTCCGTCTTGGTCTCGAGATCGTCGAACAGCAGGCGGATGCGCTCGAGATCCTCCATGGCGGTGAGATCCTCGAGCAGGTTGCCCTGCCCCCGCACGATGAGCTGGCGGCGCGCGCCGTCGAGGCCGGCCCAGCTCGCCAGCCCCGCTTCAACCAGTCGCGCGGTCAATTCGTCGAGTTCGGCCTCGACGAGCTTGCGACCCGCCTCCATCTCGCCACGCACCTGATCGAGCGTGCGTCCGCGAATGCGGGCGTTGAGGTAATTGCCGGCGCTCACCAGCGCGGAATGCGGCAGGTCCGGCGGAATGACGAGGATGCGATTCTCGACGGATCCATCCTCGGAGACGAGCACGGCGAGCGCGCGGCCGGGATCGAGCCGGACGAATTCGATCTGGCGCAGACGGCGGTCGTCCTTGGAGGTGACGACGACGCTGGCGCCGCGCGTGAGGCCCGACAGCAGGCTCGACGCCTGACCGAGCAGGGCTTCGAGACCCGCGTCGGCTGGCTGGCCGGCGACCTGGCTCTCGATGCGGATGCGTTCGTCGGCCGAGAGCTCGCCCACCTGAAGCAGCGAATCGACGAAGAAGCGCAGGCCGGTCTCGGTCGGCAGGCGTCCCGCGCTGGTGTGCGGCGCGTAGACGAGACCGAGTTCCTCGAGATCCTGCATGACGTTGCGAATCGAGGCCGGCGACAGCGGCATCGGCAGAATGCGCGAGAGATGGCGCGAGCCGACGGGCTCGCCGGAATCCAGATAGGATTCGACGATCGACCTGAAGATTTCACGCGAGCGTAAATCAAGCGCGCCAAGCGCGCCCGTGGAGCTCGTTTTTCCGCCGGCGCCGGACATGCGCGAAAAATGGCTGCGGCGGCGCGCTCTGGCAAGCCCGTCGGCGCGCTTCGGCGGTTTAGACCCTTTGGCTCTATTGACGCTCGT
>JAGRKN010000416.1:0-4326 GCA_020442275.1 Rhodoblastus sp.
CGATCGCCTCGATGCGATCGTCATGGGCGCCATTGAAGAATGTCGCGAAGACGACAGCCGCCGCGATGCTGGCGACAATCGCCGCAACCGCGCCGGCGTAGAGCGCGGACACCTGCGCGCGGGCGCCCGCGCGGGTCAGAAAGGCGGCGAGACCGCCAATGACGAGCATGGCCTCGACGCCTTCGCGCAGAAGGATCGATCCGGATTGCAGGGCGATGGCGAGGCCGTTCATGTCCGTTTCCCGACAGAAGTCTTGAGCGTGTCGAGCCTACATGCAGCGAACGGGCCGTCGGGCCAACGCAAAACTCCGGTCGAGACGCAATTCAGAACCGTTCTAACGCCAGCCCGCGTCAGGACGCCGCAGTTTGAGCTGCGCCTGCCGCATTCTGGCCACTAACGAACGGTTAACCACACGGGCGAATTGCTCGAATGCAACGCATTCGGCAAACCCGCGATCAAGGTTGACAGAACCTTCGCTTAACCATCGGTCGCTAGGACTGGGCTCGATTTCTCCGGAAACGAGTTCGAGGAGTACCGGAATGCTGATCTCCGAAGGCGCGCGCGCCCTCAAATTCGCTGCGGCGATCGCCCTTGCGCTCGGCGCGACCGCCTGCGCCAAGAATCCGGGCGACGAGGCGAGCATCGCTGGCGGCGTCGGCGGCGCCGGTTATGGCAAGGGAGGCGCGGCGACGCCCGGCAGCCAGCAGGACTTCGTGGTTAATGTCGGCGACCGCGTCTTCTTCGAGTCGGATTCCAGCGAACTCTCCTCGACCGCGCAGGCGACCCTCGACAAGCAGGCGCGCTGGCTGCAGCAGTACGGCCGCTACAGCTTCACGATCGAGGGCCACGCCGACGAGCGCGGCACGCGCGAGTATAATTTCGCGCTCGGCGCCCGTCGCGCCGAGGTCACGAAGGACTATCTGATCGCGCGCGGCATCCCGGCCTCGCGCGTCAAGACGATCAGCTACGGCAAGGAGAGGCCCGTCGCGGTCTGCAACGACATTTCCTGCTGGTCGCAGAACCGCCGCGCTGTCACGGTGCTCGGCGGCGGCCAGTCCTGAGACTTCCCCAAGGAAATCATGGCGAAGGTCACGCGTGATATGTGACCTTCGGCTCTGAATAGCTTCGCCCGCCTCTGGCAGATTCGATCCAAGGACGAATCGTGGAGAGCGGGCCATGAGCGCGCAGTTCATCACAGTCAGGCCTAACAAGCCGGTCTACGGTTTCGACAGCGCGGAATTGCGCCATTCGGCCCGCCGGCAGCTCGGCATGTCGACCTTCATCCTCGCCTGTTTCGGGCTTGGTTGCGCCTTGGCGCTGGCCGTCTGAGGCGCAGGGCGTCGCGGGTCGCAGGACTGCCACGCTTCGGACGGATTTTAGAGGCAATCGCTGTGTGATATGCGATGCCGCAAAGCCCGCCGGATTTTCCCGAACATGCGTCTGCCCAACATTGCGATCAGCGCCGCTCTCGCAGCTCTTCTTCTCGCGCCCGCCGCGCCGGCGGTCGCCGGCGACGCCCTGTCGCCAAGCCTTCGTCTGGCCCAGCTGTTCAACCGGCCGCCGCCGCCGCCAGCCGACATCGACGAGGCGCCCGCCGGTCGCGGGGGGCCGAGCAATGCCGATCTGGTCGTGCGCATCGACCGGCTTGAGCGGCTCAATCGCGAGCTGACCGGTCAGATCGAGCAATTGCAGTTCCAGATCCGCAAACTGGAAGAGCAGCAGCGCGGGCAGGGGCCGGTCGCGGCCTCGAATGCGCCGGCCGCTTCGCAAGTCGCGACCGCGCGTCCGCCCGTGTCGACCCATGCGGCGACGCCGCCAGGCGGGACGCCCGCGACGCAAAATGCGACAACGCCCGCCGAAGCCAGCCGGCTGCGTCGCAGCGACGCCTTCGATCCCCAGCAGAACCCGGGCGCGCCCGGCGCGCCGCGCCAGCTCGGCACGACCATGCCGAGCGCGCCGCTACAGCCGCAGGCGGGGCTCAGCGGTCCTCTCGGCGGGCGCGATCCCGGCGAGGCGCCCAATCCCATGAAGCCGCTCGATCTCGGCGGCCCCCGGCCGACAGCGCCAGGCGCCGATGGAATGCAGGTCGCGGCGACGCCGCCGATGACCGTGAAGGAAGAATACGAGCAGGCCGCGGCCTTGCTGAAACAGGGACAATACGACGGCGCGCAAAAGGGTTTTGAGGGCTTCATCGCCAAGCATGCGCGCAGCCGCTATACGCCAGACGCCGTGTTCGGCCTCGGCGAGAGCTTCTTCCAGCGCGGTCGGCATCGCGAGGCGGCCGAGCAATATCTGAAGATCTCGACCAATTACGCCAATTCCTCGCGCGGGCCGGAGGCCATGTTGCGGCTCGGCCAATCGCTCAATGCGCTGGGCGCCAAGGAGCAGGCCTGCGCCTCCTTCGCCGAGATCGGGCGCAAATATCCGGGCGCATCGAACACGATCCGGGCGGCCGATCGCGAGTCCAAGAAAATCTCGTGCTGACGCGCGCCGGCGCGCCGCTTCCCCCGCTCGCCGAGCTTTTCGCGGGTCTGGAGCGGTCGGTTGGCCTGTTGCTCGCTGTCTCCGGCGGGCCTGATTCCACCGCCTTGCTCGTGGTGGCGGACCGCTGGCGCGACGAGGCGGGCGTTTCGGTCAGCGTCGCGACGGTCGATCACGGCTTGCGGCCGGAGTCGTCGCAGGAGGCCGAGGCGGTCGGCGCGCTGTGCGCCACGCGCGGCCTGCCGCACGCCATCTTGCGGTGGCGGGGCGAAAAGCCCGCGACCGGCGTCCCGGCGGCGGCGCGAGACGCGCGCTATCGCCTGCTTGGGGATCACGCGCGAAAAATCGGCGCCGATACGATCGTCACGGCCCACCATGCCGACGATCAGGCCGAGACCGTCCTGATGCGCCTGTTGCGCGGCAGCGGGCCTGCGGGTCTCGCCGGCATGGCGCGTCTCGCGGCCGCGCCCTGGCCGGGCGGCGACGGGCTTTTTCTCGCACGGCCGCTGCTGGGATTTGCCAAGTCCGATCTGATCGGCTTCTGCCGGGCGGAGAGCCTCGGCTATGTCGAGGATCCCACCAATGTGGACGAGGCCTATCGCCGGCCACAGCTCCGGCGGCTGGCGGAACTACTGGCCAAAGAAGGGCTCGGCCGGGGTGAATTGGCGCGGCTGGCCGCCCGGGCCGCGCGGGCCGAGCAGGCGCTTGCGCCCGCGATCGAGGCCATGCTCGCGGCTCTGCCGGCGCGGCGGGAAGCGGCCGTGTTCGAGGCGCCCGCCGAGACGACCCTGGCGCTGCCCGACGAGGCTCTCGTGCGCCTGCTGTCGCGCGAAATCGCCCGAATCGGCGGGGCGGCGACGCGGCTCGAACAGATCGAAAAAGTCGCCATGGGCCTGCGGCAAAAGAGCCGGTTTTCCGCGACGCTTGGCGGCGTCGTTATCAGGCTCGACGCCAACCATTTGATTTTGCAACCGCAAAAGCCGCGCAAGCGTAGCGCCGCGACATAACGAAAATCGCGTCAATCACGTTTCCGCGCTGTCCTTGGCAAGGGGGGACGGCGCGCCTAAATTACACTTCAGCACGGTCCGCGGCCCGAAAATCCTGAGCCGCGCCAAGATAGGCCCCTGATGAACCCCAATTTCCGGAACTTCGCCCTCTGGGTGATCATCTTCTTTCTCGTCGTCGCGCTGGTCATGCTGTTCCAGAACCCGGCGCAGCGCCAGCAGACCTCGGCCATCTCGTTCAGCGAGCTGCTGACGCAGGTCGACCAGGGCCGCGTGCGCGACGTGACGATCGCCGGCAACGACATTTCCGGCCATTACACCGACGGGCGCGACTTCTCGACCTATGCGCCGAGCGATCCGACGCTCGTGCAGACGCTCTACAAGAAGAACGTCGCCATCACCGCCAAGCCGCCGTCCGAAGGCAACAACTGGCTGGTGACCCTGCTGGTCAACGGCCTGCCGCTGATCGCCTTCCTGGGCGTGTGGATATTCCTGTCGCGCCAGATGCAGGGGGCTGGCGGGAAAGCCATGGGCTTCGGCAAGTCGAAGGCCAAGCTTCTCACCGAGACACGCGGGCGCGTGACCTTCGAGGATGTCGCCGGCGTCGACGAGGCCAAGGAAGATCTGCAGGAAATCGTCGAATTCCTGCGCGATCCGCAGAAGTTCCAGCGGCTCGGCGGACGGATTCCACGTGGCGTGCTGCTGGTGGGGCCGCCCGGCACGGGTAAGACGCTGCTCGCGCGCGCCATCGCGGGCGAGGCCAACGTTCCGTTCTTCACCATTTCCGGTTCGGACTTCGTGGAGATGTTCGTGGGCGTCGGCGCATCCCGCGTGCGCGACA
>JAGRKN010000416.1:4412-5995 GCA_020442275.1 Rhodoblastus sp.
GAGCAGACGCTCAACCAGTTGCTCGTCGAGATGGACGGCTTCGAGGCGAACGAGGGCATCATCCTCATCGCAGCGACCAACCGTCCCGACGTGCTCGACCCGGCGCTGCTGCGTCCCGGCCGTTTCGATCGCCAGATCGTCGTCCCCAACCCGGACGTTATCGGTCGCGAAAAGATTCTGCGCGTGCATGTGCGCAAGGTGCCGCTCGCGCCCGATGTCGACCTCAAGACCGTCGCCCGCGGCACGCCCGGCTTCTCCGGCGCCGACCTGATGAATCTCGTCAACGAGGCGGCCCTGATGGCCGCGCGGCGCGGCAAGCGCATCGTCACCATGGCCGAATTCGAGGACGCCAAGGACAAGATCATGATGGGCGCGGAACGCCGCACGCTGGTCATGACCGAGCAGGAAAAGCTGCTGACCGCCTATCACGAGGGCGGCCACGCCATTGTCGCGCTCAACGTGCCGGCGACCGATCCCGTGCACAAGGCGACGATCATTCCGCGCGGTCGCGCGCTCGGCATGGTCATGCAGCTGCCCGAGCGCGACAAGCTGTCGATGAGCTACGAGCAGATGATGTCGCGCCTCGCCGTGCTGATGGGCGGCCGCGTATCGGAAGAGATCATCTTCGGCGACGACAAGGTGACGTCGGGCGCGCAGTCCGACATCGAGCAGGCGACCAAGCTCGCCCGCGCCATGGTCACGCGCTGGGGCTTTTCGAAGGAGCTCGGCACCGTCATGTATGGCGAGAACGAGCAGGAAGTGTTCCTCGGCTATTCCATGGGCCGGCAGCAGAACATTTCTGAAGAGACCTCGCAGAAGATCGACGCCGAAGTGCGTCGCCTCGTGGAGACCGGCCTGTCCGAAGCGCGCCGTATCCTCACCGAGAAGCGCGACGATCTCGAATCGCTCGCCAAGGGGCTGATCGAATACGAGACGCTCTCAGGCGACGAGATTCTGGGCCTCTTGAAGGGCGTGCCGCCGGTGCGCGACACCGGCGATTCCTCACCGCCGCGCACGGCCGCCGTGCCGACCACAGGCCGCAACCGCCCGGCGCCGCCGGAACCGGACGCGGGCGGCATGGAGCCGCAGCCGACGGGCTGAGGCAAGAGAACAAGAAAATCCGAAGGCCCGGCTCGCGCCGGGCCTTTTCATTTGCTACGCGCAGGCCGCTTCACCCCAGCAGTTCCCGCACCGTCTCCGAGGGACGGCAAAGCGCGGCCTTGTTTCCCAGCGTCACGATCGGGCGTTCGATCAGGACTGGGTGCTTGGCGATGGCCGCGAAAATCTGGTCGTCGGTCACGTCGGGCTCGCCGAGGCCCAGCTCCTCGTAGGGCGTGCCGCGCTCGCGCAGGATGTCGCGGACGGATTTGCCCATTGTCTTCAGGAGGGTTTCGAGCGTCGCGCGGTCGGGCGGCGTCTTGAGGTATTCGACGATCCTCGGCTCTATCCCGGCCTCGCGGAGGGCCGCCAGCACATTGCGGGAGGTGCCGCAGGCGGGATTGTGGTAGATGGTCGCCTGTCGGGCCATGGGGCGGATACTTTCGCGCGTTAAGGAACTGGTAAGGTTGTGCGGCGCGTCGCGC
>JAGRKN010000417.1:0-4816 GCA_020442275.1 Rhodoblastus sp.
ATCGGGCAGAAGATGACGCCGGCCTTGGCGAGCTCGGCGCGAAAGGTCGTGGCTACCGACACCGAATCGAAGACAGCGTCGACGGCGACCCTGGAGGTCTGCACGCCCGCCAGAATCTCCTGCTCGCGGAGCGGAATGCCGAGTTTTTCGTAGGTGCGCAGCAGCTCGGGATCAACCTCGTCGAGCGACTTCGGGCCGTCATCCATGCTCTTGGGCGCGGAATAATAGTAGAGATCCTGATAGTCGATCTTCGGGTAGTCGACACGCGCCCAGGTCGGCTCTTCCATGGTCAGCCAGCGCCGATAGGCGTCGAGGCGCCATTCGGTCAGCCATTCCGGCTCGTTCTTCTTCGCAGAAATGAAGCGAACGATGTCTTCGTTCAGCCCCTTGGGCGCCTTGGCGGATTCGATATCCGTGACGAACCCGTATTTATAGGCATCCACGTCGATCGCCTTCACGCGATCGACGGTCTCTTTAACAGCCGCCATAATCCTCTCCCCTGCGCGGTTTCAAGGGCCGCCGGTCGGAATGCATATAATGGACCGCAGGGCGCCCCGGTTCAAGCCGAAGCAATCCTTTTCGCCGTCTAAACGGCTGTTTTCCTGCCGATCCGCGCCAATATGTCGCCAAGGGCGACGGAAAACGCGGTCACATCCGCCTCTGTCGTGGTCCAGCCGAGGCTCGCCCGCAGCGCGCCGCGCGCGACATCGTCGGAAACGCCCATGGCGGCAAGCACATGCGAGCGCCTGACCTTGCCCGACGAACAGGCGGAGCCGGACGACAGGGCGACGCCCGCGAGATCGAAAGCCATAAGCGCCGTTTCCGCCGCCAGCCCGGGAATGGCGAAGGCGCAGGTATTGGGCAGGCGCGGGGTTTTCGCGCCGAAGATCGTGGCCGTTGGCGCCAGGCGCAACAGGTCGGCCTCCAGTTTTTCGCGCAACGCCGCGGCAAGGGCCGCCTCGTCGTCACGATGCCCGGCGGCCTCCTCGGCCGCCGCGCCGAAACCGGCGATGGCGGCGACATTCTCGGTGCCGGCGCGAAACCCGCGCTCCTGCCCGCCGCCGCGAATCAGGGGGCGCTCGCAGGTCAGCGACGCCTCGCGCAACACGAGCGCGCCGGCGCCCAGCGGGCCGCCCAGCTTGTGCGACGAGACAATCAGCATGTCGGCGTCCGTCGTCTCGAATGTGCAGGCAATGCGCCCCGCCGCCTGCACGGCGTCGCAGACGAGGAGACCGCCGGCGGCATGAACCTTTTCGGCGACGGCGGCGACGGGTTGCAGCACGCCGGTCTCGTTGTTGGCGGCCTGCAGGCAGAGCAGAACCGGGCCTTGAGAGCCAGCAAGCGCGGCGTGGAGCGTGGCGAGGTCGAGGACGCCGCTGGCGTCCACAGGCAGGATTTCGGCGCTCTCGCCAAACCCGTGGCCTTCGAGCGCTGCGACGTGCTCGGTCGCCGAAAGCAGCAGTCTCGGCGGCGCGCCCTCCGGGCCGCGCCATCGGCCCGACAGCGCGAGAGCCAGCGCCTCGGTGGCGCCGGACGTGAAGATGACATTGCGCGCGCGGCCGCCAACCAGCGCCGCGACTTTTTCCCGTGCCGCTTCCACCAGCGCGCGCGCCGCCCTGCCTTCGGCATGGACCGACGACGGATTGCCCGACGCGCGTAAGGTATCCAGCATTTTCGCGCGCGCGGGGCCGCGCAGCGGGGAGGTTGCGTTGTGGTCGAGGTAGGCGCGGGGCATGGGGCGTATGTAGCGGGCCGATGCGAGTGATGCGAGTCTCCCTCCCTCTCCCCGTGAAGCGGGGAGAGGGTTGGGGTGAGGGGACAAACGAC
This sequence comes from Rhodoblastus sp., assembly GCA_020442275.1. Classification (GTDB taxonomy): domain Bacteria; phylum Pseudomonadota; class Alphaproteobacteria; order Rhizobiales; family Beijerinckiaceae; genus JAJXWB01. Next base: position 1,828 of record JAGRKN010000417.1, read on the forward strand.
CGGGAAAAGCGCATCGACGCGTCCCCTCATCCGGCGCGTCGCGCCACCTTCTCCCCGTTGCACGGGGAGAAGGAGATCGGCCCGATTGCCCTCCTTGGCCCTCTCGCGCGACAAAGGCGCGAGGGAAACGCCGGAGCCAAAAATGCCCGCAGACTTTCAGGTCCCGCTGCTGCTGGACTATGTCGCGATCTCCGCCTGGGCGCTGTCGGGCGCGCTGGTGGGGTTACGCAAGCGCTTCGATGTCGTGGGCGTATTCATGACGGCGCTGACGGCGGCCATCGGCGGAGGCGCGATCCGCGACGGCGTGCTGCTGCAGACCATTCCGCCGGTGCTGACCAATCCCTACTACCTGCCGCTGATCGCCGGCACGACCGTCTTCGCGATCCTTCTCGCGCAAAAGCTGCACAATGCGAAAAAGATCGAGACGCTGATCGAACTCGTCGACGCCATCGGCACGCCGGCCTTCGCGGTGCTGAGTATCGAATACGCGCGCCGCGCGAACCTGCCGCTGCCGGGCGTGCTGCTGGTCGGCTGCGTCGGCGGCGTCGGCGGCGGCGTCCTGCGCGACATTCTGGTGCGCGAAGTGCCGGAGATCATGCAGCCCGGGCGTTATCTCGCGATATTGGTGGCGCTGTCGTGTGCGCTCTACATGATTTTGACGATCGGGTTTGCACTGCCGGCGGCGCCGGTCGCGTGGGGCGCGGTGGCCTTCTATTTCTGCGTGCGGTTGCTGACGGTGCGGATGGACTGGCGGACGCGGGCGGTGCTGGGCGAGTGATAGAACGACGCAACGTGGAATCCCGCTTGCCCAAATTGATCACTGTGTTAACGCTAAGCAGTGGTTACTGGGGCATAGTCATGAGCGCCGATCATTTACTGCAACCTGAGAATCATACAAAAAAGTACGAGGCGTTGTTCGTCGAGATAGACTCTGGGCGCATAAAAATTCCTCAGTTTCAGCGTGATTTCGTTTGGGATAAAGAGCAATCTGCTCGCCTAATTGATAGTATAATCAAGGGATATCCTGTTGGCACTTTCATTTTCTGGAAAACGCGGGACGAATTAAGGGCCTACCGGGAGATCGGCAATTTTACAATGCCTAAGACGCCTAAGGGCGACTTCGCAGAATATGTTTTAGACGGTCAACAACGGATCACTTCTCTCTATGCAATTCGAAAAGGACTTCGTATAACTAGAGAGAATAAAATTGTTGATTATAAGGATATTTATATCGACCTTGATCAGTCCGAACAATCTGACGAACAGATAGTCGTCTCTGAACCGCCACTTGGCCATACATGCGTTTCTGTTCATTCTGTCTTAAATGAAAAAATGGGATTTTTTTACAAAAACTACGAAAGCGACCAAGCGGAGGTGATCGAACGCTACAAGGGACGATTAATTAATTATGATTTCTCTTGTATTACTATTAAGGATTACCCGATCGACATAGCAACTGAGGTTTTTTCTAGGATCAACACTGGAGGGAAAACGCTCACTGTTTTTGAGATTATGGTCGCAAAGACGTACGATGAGATTCGCGATTTCGATCTTGTCGCTCGATTCGAAGAACTGCGAGACGGTATTGACGAAGAGAACGGTGGGCGCTGTCTGAGGACCGCTAAATTTGAGACGATCCCCGAGTCTGTCGTTATTCAAGCGGTAGGCGCGTTGTCGGGTAAGAAGCTCCGCAGTCGGGATATTTTGAAGATAAAGAGAGATGCTTTTATCGATACTTGGCCGATGATGAAAGATGCCTTGTTTTCTGCAGTTGATTTTGTTCGTCAGGAATTGCGCGTTCCCGTCTCCCACCTGATGCCTTACCCTTCTATGACTGTGCCGCTTGCGTATTTTTTCGAGAAAACGGGAAGCAAGAAGCCAACCAAGCGGCAACGAGCGCTCATTGAACAATGGTTTTATTGGACTGCCTTCACCTACCGTTACAGTTCAGGCGCGGAAGCCAAAATCATTGATGATTTGAATAGGATGGACCTCATTGCTACCGACGAATCCCCTGCGTATCCGCCTCACGAAATATTCTGTGAGACGGAATGGCTAAAAACGTGGGAATTCAGCGCCGGCGATGCGGTCTGTAAACTCGTTCTTTGCCTTTTTGCATTCAGAGAACCGAAAAGCTTCGATACAAATGGCATCGTCACGCTCGACAATTCGAATTTAAAAATTGCGACGAGTCGAAATTACCATCATTTTTTTCCGAAAGCCTTCCTTGCTAAGCATAAAAAAGATGCCATTGCCAATCTGATGGTGAATATTACACTTATTGACGGATACTCGAACAAACACCGAATCCGAGATAAATCGCCATCCGCTTACATCACAAGATTTGCCAAAGATAACCCGGACATCGACGAGACCTTGAAGTCTCATCTCATAATGGACCGTGAGAAATTCGGCATAAATGACAATGACTACGATGCGTTCGTAATAGCTCGCGCGAGAGAGATTGCTCGCCAGCTAACGTTGAAACTGGACCCGTTCAAAACTCGCAAGGTCGGCCAATAATTGCGTTCTTGTCGCGGCCGGAATCAAAGACCGACGCAAAGTCGGTCCTTGACCTTTGAGCGATCAATCCAGCTTGAACTTCTCGAACTGCCGGTGTTCCGCGAAAATCCGGCGCACCGTGCCGGTCACCGAGCGGTAGATGATTGTCTCAGTGGTGATCAGCTTCGGGTGGAACTTCACGCCCTTCAGCAGCGCGCCGTCGGTCACGCCGGTCGCGCAGACGATGACGTCGCCGGAGGCTAGTTCCTTCATGTCGTATTTCTTCTTCGGGTCCTTCACGCCCATCTTGGCGGCGCGGTCGACCTTGGCCTGCGTGTCGAGGATCAACCTGCCCTGCATCTGGCCGCCGACGCAGCGCAAAGCGCCTGCCGCCAGCACGCCTTCCGGCGCGCCGCCGGAGCCGAGGTAGAGGTCGCAGCCCGTCTCTTCGGCCTGCGCGCAGTGGATCACGCCCGCCACGTCGCCG
>JAGRKN010000417.1:5015-5189 GCA_020442275.1 Rhodoblastus sp.
CGGGCGCGTTGAGCAGCGTGCCGGCCTCGGCCATGGCCATGACCGCGATCGAGCCCGGCATGTCTTTCGCGCAGAGCGTGGTGCCCTCGAGCGGATCGACGGCGATGTCGACGCGCGGGCCGGTGCGGGTGCCGACCTCCTCGCCGATGAACAGCATCGGCGCCTCGTCGCGCT
>JAGRKN010000134.1 GCA_020442275.1 Rhodoblastus sp.
TCGGCCAGAACCGCAAGCTCGTGGTATTTCCCTTGGATCAGGTGCCGGAAATGGCGCGCGGCAAGGGCGTGCGGCTGCAACGCTACAAGGACGGCGGCATATCCGACGCACGCGTGTTCGCGACGGCCGACGGTCTCAGCTGGACGGATTCGGCGGGGCGCGTGTTCGTCGTGGCGAAGGCCGATCTCAAGGAATGGATCGGCAATCGCGCGGACGCGGGACGGCTGCCGCCGCGCGGGTTCCCGAAGAACAACCGGTTCGGATGAGGGGCGGGCGACCAGTCAGGCCGGCTCCAGCCAGTTTCTGATCGTTGCATAGGCTTCCTGCGAGGCGAGCAGGTCGAGATGCCCAGTTTCGCACAGTATCGCCGTATGTTCGCGCGGGAAGCGCAGGCTGAGCGCGGGATCGCGGTGCGCGCCCAATGCGCTCGCCACCTGAACCAGTCCGTCGCCGATCGTCTGGTCCCATATTCCACCGGTTGTTTTCGCCGTCGTCGCGGCAATCGCGTAGCAGGCGACGCGGTCGGGAAGCGGTATGACGGCGCGCGCCTTGTCGCCGTGGGCGCATCGATCGGCCGCGCGCCAGTCCTCGTCGACGAGAAAGCCATATCGCAGGTCGGTGATTCCAGCGCTGCGAACCGCGCCGAGCCGCCCAAATACGGCAGCGTAGGGAATCTTGCCGAGCGCGCCTTCAACCCAGGATCCGATCCGCTCCAGAGGCGCGCCGTGGTGGGGGGCGCCGAGAAACACCATCTTGCTGAGCTTTCTCGTCCAGCCATGACCGGACAGGTTCGCGTAGTGAACGGCGCTGCGGGCGACAAGTCCGCCCATGCTGTGGCCGAGAAGGACGATCTCCTCCACTTGCGTCGGCCATTGTGCGACGAGGCGTTCGAGCATGTCTGCGAACGCCCTGCCGTTCTGCGAAATGTGCAGGCCGGAATTGTACGAGAGAAAGACCGGCGTCACACCGCAATCGCGCGCTAGCGCCGCGCCATGATCGTGCTCTTTACGCGTCCACTGAAGGTCGCTCATGCACAATCCGTGCACAAGCACGACGAGACGACCTGTCGCATCTGGAATCGCTGTTGCGAGCGATGTCCGATCGAGACGCAGCGTATGTCCCGCGATTCGAAACTCCATGCTGAGCGCGAGAGAATTGCCGGTTTCGGCAAGTCTGTCGCCGACGCCGCCGTTAATGACAGCCAGCGCGATCACACGACCACGCGACGGCGGAAGCTGTTGCGATCCGCCGGCCAGGCCGAGCGCGAAATCGACGCCTACATCCGCCGCGCGCATTCCGCCGCGTACGCATCGATAAACGAACCCGGCCAGGCCGCGCGTGCGCCCGCGGCCGGGAGAGAGGATTGAGAGGGGAGTGCGCTGGATTGCTTCGTGCAATTCCTCGGCGACATAGGTTACGCCGACTGCGGCAGAAAAGCCGAGCCGGCTCAATCCGCGGAATTCGGCCCATGTAAAGACCGGCCTGATTTTCATGGCTTCCTATATCCGCGTACCGCAAGCTCGTGGCTACAATAAGCCAGTCTGACGCCAGAGGCCGTAGCGCGCCTTGATCTGACCGCTCCTTCGCGCGAGGGTTTGCGATCATACACTGGTTCAGGTGAGGCACGGCGAGAGCTTCTGCTCTTGCTCGAGGAGCCGCGCCAGAAGCGGGGGCTCGTCATCTTCGACGAGCCGGAAGCCGCGCTATCGCCTGCGCGGCAGATCGAGTTCCTCAAACTGCTGCGTCGCATGGAAGCGTCGGCCATCTCGCAGGTCATCATCGCCACACATTCGCCCCTGCTGATGGCCTATTCCGGCGCCGACCTGCTAAATCTGACGAAATTCGGGCTCGCGCCTGCGCGCCTCGCCGATCTCGATCATTTCCCTCTGATGCGCGAATTTCTTGGCGATCCCGACCCTTTCGTTACAACCATGCTCGAGATGTGACCCACCCCCTCCCTCCATCGCCGCCGCCGCCGGTCGTCAGCCTCTCGGCCATGTTCCGCCTGCGGCCGGGGCCGAACCGCGTCTTCTTCGGGCTTCGCGCCGCGCTCGCGATGGGGTTGTGCGTCGTCGCGGGCTGGCTTGCGGGCGACGAGGGCGCAGGCCTTCTCGCGACGCTCGGCGCCTTTGCGGCGCTCTATGGCAGCGGGCGGCCGTATCGGCATCGCGCCGCCTTGCTGACTATCATCGGCGCGGGCCTCGTCGTCTCTGTCGTCGGCGGCGTCGCGGCGACGGCGGCTTCTTCTGCGTGGCCCGGCGTATTGCTGGCGGCGGGCATCGCCTTTGTCGCGGCGTTTCTGTGCAGCGCGCTGATCGTAGGGCCGCCGGGCGCCTATCTGTTTGCGCTTGCTGCGGCGGCCGGCACGCATATGCACGGGCAGGCCGCGCATCTCGGCGGCATCGCCGCAGCGGTAGCCGCCGGCGCCGCCGTCGCGTGGGTTCTGCAAATGGCGGGCGCGTTGCTCCGGCCGCGCTGGCCCGAGGAAAAATCGCTGCAGGCGGCCGCCGATGCCGTCGCCGCATTTGCAGAGCGCGCGGACGGCGCAGGGGCGGACCTGCAACGGCATGCGACCGCGCTCGCCCTGCACGAGGCCTGGCTCAATCTCTTCGCGCGCCAGCCGGGCCGCGCGCAGCCCAATGACAGGTTGCATCGCCTGCGCGCGCTCAGCCGCGCCTTGCATCGCATCTTCGGCGCGACGATCGCGGGCGAGGGCGGCAAGGACGCGGCCAGCGCTGCGCGCGAAATTGGCGTGCAGGTCACAAATCCGCCAGCGGTTTCGGCCGACGACGCGCTGTTCAAGCCGCTCGCCTACATCACCTCGCGCGAAATGCTGGCGATGTCGCTGCGGCCGGGCTCGACGCCGATGCGCATTGCCTTGCGTGTCGGCGCCGCCGCGTTGATCGCGGGCGGGATCGGCGCCCTGATGGGGCTCGACCGCGCCTATTGGGCGATCGCGGCGTCCGTGCTGATGCTCTACCAGGGCCTCGATCTCACGCGCGCCATGCAGCGCGGCCTCGAGCGCACGCTCGGGACGTTTGCTGGCCTCGGTCTCGCGGCCATCTTGCTGAGCGCGCATCCGCAGGGTCTTG
>JAGRKN010000135.1 GCA_020442275.1 Rhodoblastus sp.
CAAAGACGTCTTGCCGTGGTCTACGTGACCAATCGTGCCGCTGTTGCAATGCGGCTTACTGCGTTCGAACTTTTCCTTGCCCATAGCAGGCTCCTTCCAAACGTCAGTGTTGATTCAGCAGATGGCTCAGGCGTATTTCGCCTGGACCTTGGCGGCTTCCGCCGCCGGAACCTGCTCGTAGTGGTCGAATTGCATCGTGAAGACGGCGCGCCCCTGGGAGAAGGACCGCAGCTGGTTCACGTAGCCGAACATGTTGGCGAGCGGCACCATCGCATTGATGACGACCGCGTTGCCGCGCATGTCCTGTCCCTGGATCTGGCCGCGGCGGGAGTTGAGGTCGCCGATGACCGAACCGGTATACTCTTCAGGCGTCACGACCTCGACCTTCATGATCGGCTCGAGGAGGACGGAGCCGCCCTTCTGCAGAGCTTCACGGGTCGCGGCGCGCGAGGCGATTTCGAAGGCGAGCACCGAGGAGTCGACGTCGTGGAACGCGCCGTCGATCAGCGTGGCCTTCATGTCGACCACGGGGAAGCCCGCGAGCACGCCGGACGTGGTGACCGAAGCGATGCCCTTGTCGACGCCGGGGATGTATTCCTTCGGCACCGCGCCGCCGATGATCGAGGATTCGAACGTGTTGCCGGCGCCCGGCTCGTTCGGCTCGAACACGATCTTCACGCGCGCGAACTGGCCCGTGCCGCCGGTCTGCTTCTTGTGCGTGTAGTCGATCTCAGTGCGCTTGGTCAGCTTCTCGCGATAGGCGACCTGCGGCGCGCCGATATTGGCGTCGACCTTGTAGGTGCGCTTCAGGATATCGACCTTGATGTCGAGATGCAGTTCGCCCATGCCCTTGAGGATGGTCTGGCCGCTCTCGTGGTCGGTCGACACGCGGAAGGACGGGTCTTCGGCGGCGAGCTTGGAGAGCGCGATGCCGAGCTTCTCCTGGTCGGCCTTGGATTTCGGCTCGATCGCGATCTCGATGACCGGATCGGGAAATTCCATGCGCTCGAGGATGACGGGCTTCAGCGTGTCGCAGAGCGTGTCGCCGGTGCGGGTCTCCTTGAGGCCGGCCAGCGCGACGATGTCGCCGGCGAAGGCTTCCTTGATGTCCTCGCGGTTGTTGGCGTGCATCAGCAGCATGCGGCCCACGCGTTCCTTCTTGTCCTTCGTGGAATTCAGGACCGTCGTGCCCGAGGTCACCGAACCCGAATAGACGCGGCAGAAGGTGATCGTGCCGACGAACGGATCGTCCATGATCTTGAAGCCGAGCATCGAGAAGGGCTCGCTGTCGGACGGGTTGCGGAGCATTTCCTCGCCCGTGTCCATGTCGACGCCCTTGATCGCCTCGCGATCAATCGGTGAAGGCAGATAGTCGACGACCGCGTCGAGCAACGGCTGCACGCCCTTGTTCTTGAAGGCCGAGCCGCAGAACACAGGATGGAACACGATGCCGCGCACGGCCTTGCGGACGAGCGTCTTCAGCGTCGCCTCGTCCGGCTCCTGGCCGTCGAGATAGGCGGCCATGGCGTCGTCGTCGAGTTCGACGGCGGCTTCGATCAGCTTGAGGCGGTATTCCTGCGCCTGCTCAAGCAGGTCGGCGGGGATTTCCTCATCGTGGTACTTCGCGCCGAGGCCTTCGTCTTCCCAGACGACCGCCTTCATGCGGACGAGGTCGATGATGCCCTTGAAGTTCGACTCCGAGCCGATCGGCAGCTGCATGCAGACCGGACGGCCGCCGACGCGGGTCACGATGTCGGACACGCAACGGAAGAAGTCGGCGCCGATCTTGTCGATCTTGTTGACGAACACGACGCGCGGAACGTTGTACTTGTCCGCCTGGCGCCAAACGGTTTCCGTCTGCGGCTCCAGGCCCTGG
>JAGRKN010000136.1 GCA_020442275.1 Rhodoblastus sp.
CGAAGCCGCGCCCGCGCAGCTGACGGCAACAGGCGCGGCGCAAGCGCGGGGAGGGGTCTTGGCGATTCTCGAAGTCGAGAGCGTAACAAAGCGGTTCGGCGGTCTCGTAGCCGTCGACGCCGTTTCGTTCGCCGTGCAACCCGGCGAGATTCTCGGTATCATCGGTCCGAACGGCGCTGGCAAGACGACGCTGTTCGGACTGATTTCGGGGTTCCTGCCGCCGTCGGCGGGCGATGTGCGTTTCGAAGGCCGCTCGATCGTTGGAACGGCGCCGCATCTGTTGGTGAAGGAGGGACTCGTGCGGTCCTTCCAGATCGTGCAGACCTTCGCCGACATGTCGACGCTCGATGTCGTCACCACCGCCGCGCTGGTGCGCCGACCTTTGCGCGAAGCGATCGATTACGCCGCGCTGATCTTGAAGCGCGTCGGCCTCTCGGGCAAGGAATTCCTGACGCCGAAGCAATTGTCGCTGCAGGACAAGAAGCTTCTCGAGGTCGCCAAATGCGTGGCGACCGATCCGCGCCTCATCCTGCTCGACGAAGTCATGGCCGGCCTGACGCTGGCCGAAACCGAGGCGCCGCTCGCCGTCATTCGCGAGCTCAATGCGCAAGGCGTCACCATCGTGATGATCGAGCACGTGATGCCGGTGATCATGCGCGCGGCCCACCGCATGATCGTGATCAATTTCGGCGCCAAGATCGCCGAGGGGACGCCGCAGGAGATCCTCGAGGACAAGGCCGTGAAGGACGCCTATTTCGGGGATCACATCGATGCTTGAGATGCAGGGCGTCACCGCCGGCTACGACGGCGTTCCGGTGCTGCGCGACGTGTCCGTCAACGTCGGGCGCGGAGAGCTCGTCGGTCTTCTCGGCGCCAACAACGCCGGCAAGTCCACACTCATCAACGTCATTTCCGGAACCGTGCCGATCATGTCCGGCCGCCTGATGTTCGACGGCGCGGACATTTCGAAGACGAGCGCGCAGGATCGCGTGGAGCTCGGCCTCGTGCAGGTGCCGGAGGGCCGCCTCGTCTTCCCGCAGATGAGCGTGCGTGAAAATCTTCTCCTCGGCGGCTACAATCGCAAGGCCCGTCCCGACCGCTCCGCGAACATGGATCATGTCGTCTCGCTCTTTCCGCGCCTCGGCGAACGTCTCGGCCAATTGGCTGGCACGCTCTCGGGCGGCGAGCAGCAGATGGTCGCGATTGGCCGTGGCCTGATGGCGGGCGCCCGCGTGCTGATGCTGGACGAGCCTTCGCTCGGCCTGTCGCCGCTCTTCGTGCAGTTCATCTTCGAGATCATCGACAAGCTGCACGCCGAGGGCATGACCATCCTGCTGGTCGAACAGAACCTGTCGCTGACCGTGCGCCACGCCGACCGCTGCTATGTGCTGGAGCGCGGCGTGGTCGCGGTCGAAGGCGCCTCCGCTGCCGTGGCCGAAGACCCGCGCACGCGCGCCGCCTATCTGGGGATGTGAGATGGACGAACTTCTCCAGGCGCTCGTGCAGGGCTTCTTCGTCGGCAGCGCCTACGGCTTGCTCGCGCTCGGCATGGGCCTCGTCTACGGCGTCTCCGGCATCGTCAATTTCGCGCATGGCGATTTTGTCTCGCTCGGCATGTATCTGTGCTTTGCGCTGTTCACTGCCTTCGCGCTCGACCCTTACGTCTCGGTCATCTTCACAGTGCCGATCATGATCGCGCTCGGCGCGTTGGTCTATCGCTTCCTCATCAAGCCCATTGCGGGGCGACAATTGCTGATGGTCATCCAGCTCACGCTCGGCGTCGCGCTGCTGATCCAGAACGGACTGATGATGGTCTTCGGCGGCCAGCCGACGCGCGCGCCCTCGATGATCGAGTCGAAATTGTTCCTCGTCGGCGACGTCGTCATTCGCGGCGCGCATCTCGTCGCCTGTATCGTCTCCTTCGCGCTGGCCATCCTGCTCTACGTCATGCTGCAATCGACCGACACCGGCCGCGCCATTCGCGCGGTGCAGCAGGAACCGCGCGCGGCGGCTCTGATGGGCGTCGACGTCGGCCGCGTGCAGGTCATGACATTCGCGATCGGCGTCGGCGTTCTTGCCATCGCCGCAGCCCTGTTATTGCCGGGCTTGCCGATCCAGCCGACGCAAGGCCTGCGTTTCACTGTCATTACGCTGCTGGTCTTTGTGCTCGGCGGCATGACCAATTTCGTCGCCATCATGCTCGGCGGCATCGTCATCGGCGTCGCGGAAGCCATCGGCACGATCTACATGACGCACACATTGGGGCAATTGCTGCCCTATCTCATCTTCGTGGCCATCATGCTGTTCCGCCCGCAGGGCTTGGTGTGGAGGAGCTGACATGCGCCCCGATTTCTGGCCCGCCCTGCGTTCGCCCTTTCCCTGGATCATCCTCGCCTTCGCGGCGACCATGCCCTTCCTGCTGCCGAACTACTATCTGCACATTCTCACCATCACGCTCGTCTATGCGGCGCTGGCGTCGGCATGGAACATCGTCGGCGGCATAGCCGGCCAGATTTCGCTCGCCCACTCGCTGTTTGTCGGCGCCGGCGCGATGCTGGCGAGCGCGCTGCTGGTCAAGCTCGGCGTCAATATGTGGCTCGGCATGGTCATCGCCGCTGCTGCGTCCGCAGCGATGGGCGCAGCCGTGTCCTTCATCGACTATCGCTTCCGCCTCGGCCATCTCTCCTTCGCGCTGATCACCATGGCCTTCGCGGAAATGGCGGAGATCTACGTGACAAACACCGAGTTTCTCGGCGGCGCGTCCGGCCTGTTCCTGCCGAAGGACAAGGGCGACATCCTCGCCTTCCAGTTCGGCGGCATCAGCGGCGTCTACTGGATCATGCTCGCGATGACGACGCTGTGCGTGGTGGTGAATTTCGCCATTCTTTCCTCCCCGCTCGGCTACAATCTGCGCTCGATCCGCGACAACGAGAATGCGGCGCAGGCGATCGGCGTCGGCCTCCTGCGCAACAAGACGCTGGCGATGACGATCTCGGCCGTCCTGACCTCCATCGTCGGCACGATCTATGCGCGCTATCTCGCCTTCGTCGATCCCTACCTGCTTGTCTCGCCGGTTCTGACGATCGAAATCGTTCTGTTCGCGACCGTCGGCGGTCTCGGCACGGCGCTCGGGCCGGCCGTCGGCGCCTTCCTGCTCGCGCCGCTCGGCGAAATCCTGCGCGGCCATCTCGGCGGCTTTCTGCCGGGCCTGCACTATTTCGTCTACGGTCTCGTCGTCGTCGGCGTGATCATGCTTATGCCCGCCGGCGTCTGGCCGTCGATCAGAGCCCGCATCGCGCGAAAGAGCGTGCAGGAAGCAAGGGCGTCCTGACCGAGTCCTGCCTCACGCGACTTTCACCATGCGCTTGCCGCGATTGTCCCCGGCCAGAAGTCCAATGAGCGCGGCGGGCGTATTCTCGAGCCCGTCGATCACGTCCTCCTGCACCTTGAGCTTCCCGCTCGCCACCCATTGTTGCAAATCGGCGAGCGCCGCGTCGCGCTGGTCGTAAAAATCCATGACGATGAAACCCTGCATGCGGATGCGCTTCACCACCAGCAGGCCCGGCAGGCCACGCGGGCCGGCCGCGGGCGGCGCGCCATCATAGGCGGAAACTGCGCCGCAGCAGGCGATGCGGCCGTGCAGGTTCATCAGCGGCAGGCAGGCTTCCAGAATCTCGCCGCCTGTATTGTCGAAATAGACGTCGATGCCATCAGGCGCAGCTGCTTTCAGCGCGGCGTAGAGGTTGCCGGCCTTGTAGTCGACGGCTTCGTCGAAGCCGAGTTCGCTCTTCAGCCACGCGCATTTCTCCGCGCCGCCTGCGACGCCGATCACGCGGCAGCCTTTGATCTTCGCGATCTGCCCGACGAGGGAGCCGACCGAACCCGCCGCAGCAGAGACGACGACCGTCTCGCCCGCCTTTGGTTCGCCGACGCGCAGCAGGCCGAAATAGGCGGTGAGGCCCGCAATCCCGTAGACGCTGAGGAGATGCGTCATCCGCTCGACATGCGGAACCTTGATGAGTTGCTTCGTCGGCAGCGCCGCATATTCCTGCCAGCCGGTGTCGGCGAAGACGAGGTCGCCTTTGGCCAATCCCTGCGCCTTGCTCTCGATGACTTCGGCAATCGCGCCGCCCGCCATCACGCTGCCGGCGTCGACCGCCGAACGATAGGTCGCGCCCTGCATCCACGCGCGATTGGCGGCGTCGAGCGAGATGTAGCGCACCTTCAGCAGCGCCTCGCCGTCGGCGCATGAGGGCATGACGGATTCCGCGAGCCGAAAATTCGATGGCGCGAGTTTTCCGCGCGGCTTCTCGACCAGAAGCACCTGCCTGTTGATCGCGTTCATTACATCCTCCGCCATCAATTGTCCGACCACCAGGGATACTGGCTCGGCATGTCCGCCGACACCTTGCCGGGAAAATCCGGCGCGCGCTTGTCGAAAAACGCCTGCACGCCCTCGCGCACATCGGCATGGGCGCCGCGCTCGATCGACATTTTGGCGTCGAACGAGAGCACACCATAGGGATCGGGCGCGCCGGCGCAGCGCCACAGCATCTGGCGCGTGAGCGCGACGGCGACAGGCGAGGAATTTTCGGTCAGTTCGCGCGCAATTTCTTTCGCGCGCGCCAGAATGTCGATGGGCTCGACGATCTCGCTGACCAGACCGCCCTGCAAGGCTTCATCCGCATCGAACGTGCGGCCGGAGATCGACCAGCGCAGGGCCTGCGGCAGGCCGACGAGGCGTGGCAGGAACCAGGCGCTGCCGGCCTCCGGAACCAATCCGCGGCGCGCGAAAATGAAGCCGATCTTCGCGCCCCTGGCTGCGATGCGTATATCCATCGGCAGCGTGAGTGTAATGCCGACGCCGACCGCCGCGCCGTTGATCGCCGCGATCGAAGGCTTACGACAGGAGAAGATCGCGTCGACGAAACCGCGCCCCTTGCCGGACCCCGCTTGCGGGCCGCGATTGCCGAACACGCCCGCGCCGTGCGCGCCCGACGTATCGAAACTCTTGGCGCCGCCCGAGACGTCCACGCCCGCGCAAAAGGCGCGGCCGGCGCCGGTGACGATGATCGCGCGGACCGCGTCATCAGCATCTGCGGCGCGAAAAGCGTGCTCGATCTCCGAGCCCATCGTTCCCGTATAGGCGTTGAGCTTGTCGGGGCGATTGAGCGTGAGGACCATGAATGGCCCGTCGATCTCGCAGAGGATGTGCTGGTAGTCCATGCGCGGCTCCCTAGGTTTGGCGAGAGCCGTTCAGTCGCTCCAGCCGCCGCCCTCGAAGCCCGCGCGGCCAAAGGCGACGCCGCCATCGACCGTCACGGTCGAGCCGACGACGTAATCGCCGGCGCGCGAGGCCAGAAAGATCGCCGCGCCCGCCATGTCCTCCGGCGCTCCGATGCGACCGGCCGGCACGCGCCCGGCGACAACGTCGGCGTGGTCGCGCGCCGCCGTGTTCATGTCGGACTGGAACGGCCCCGGCGCGATCGCCGTGACGACGATGTGATCCTTGATGAGGCGCACGGCCATGCGGCGTGTGAGGTGAATGAGGCCCGCCTTGCTCGCGGCATAGGGATAGGTTTCGAGAGGATTGACGAAAATGCCGTCGATCGAGGCGATGTTGATGAGTTTTGCGGGGCGCTCCGCGGTCGCGGCGGCGCGCAGTAGCGGCGCCAATTCCTTGGCGAGGAAGAAGGGCGTCTTCATGTTGAGGTCGACCACCTTGTCCCAACCGGATTCCGGAAACTGGTCGAAGTCCGCAGCCCAGGCCGCGCCGGCGTTGTTGACGAGAATGTCGATTCTTTGCTCGCGTTCGGCGAGCGTCTTACCGAAGGTCTTGATTCCCTCGAGCGTCGAGAGGTCGCAGGGGATCGAAATGCATTCGCCCTTGCCGAGCGCGGTCATTTCCTTCGCCGCCGCATCGCAGGCCGCGGCCTTTCGCGCGGTGATGTAGACACGGCTCGCGCCGTAGGTCAGGAACCCTTCCGCGATCATCCGGCCGATGCCGCGCGAGCCTCCGGTAACGACGGCGATCTTGCCGTCGAGCGAAAAGAGTTTCTCGAACATGTGTCCTCCCTGCGGGCGCTTCGGCCCGTTCGATCCCGGTTTATAGCAAGGTCGGCGTCCTTTCGCGACGCGAAATCGTATTTCGCCGGACAGACCCGCCATGCGCGCGAAGGCAGTTTCGCGCCTTGACGACATGCGCAACAATGGCCCGAACAAGATGGGAGCGAAACGAATGGGCAATGCAGGCGCAAAGCCGCTGAAGGGGCGTGTCGCGCTGGTGACGGGCGGGTCGCGCGGCATCGGACGCGCGATTGCGCTGGCGCTGGCCGAGGACGGCGCCGATGTGGCGATCGGCTACCGCCGCGACGAGGATTCCGCAAAGGAATCGGTCAAGCTGCTGGAAGGTTTGGGTGTACGCGCGAAGGCCTATTCGGCCTCGATGGAAAATCACGAGCAGGTCGTCGCCATGGCCGATCGCGCTATCGCCGATTTCGGCTTTGTCGACATTCTCGTCAACAATGCCGGCATCGCCTCGCGCGGGCGCTCGGTGCTGGATACCGAGCCGGACGAGATTGCGCGGCTGTTGACGGTGCACGCCATGGCGCCGCATTGGCTCAGCCGCCGGATCATCCCCTCCATGCGTACGCGGCCGCGTGGCGACATCATCATGATTTCGAGCGTGGCGACGCTGAAGATGGGCGCCAATGGCGCGCCTTACAACATGGCCAAGGCCGCTATGGAGGCCTTGGCCTACACGCTCGCCAAGGAGGAGCGCGGCCATGGCACGCATGTGAACGTCGTGGCGCCGGGCCTCGTCGAAACCGACATGGGCGCGAGGCTGGTGAAGGGCGCGGCGGGCATCGATGACATCCATGCGCTCGACAAGCACATGCCTTACGGGCGTGTCTGCCAGCCGCAGGACATAGCCAATGCGGTGCGCTTTCTCGTTTCGCCCTACGCTGCCTACATCAATGGCGAGAAGATCAACGTGCACGGCGGCGGTCAGACCATTCCCGGCGTCGGCGGCTAGGAGGCGCGGATGGACAAGCCGCTTACGCGCGAAGACAGGGATGGCGCCGCCATTCTCACGCTCAACCGCCCGGACAAGCTGAATGCGCTGACGATCGAGATGTTCACGCTGCTGCGCGAACATGTCGACGCCATTGCGCAGCAGACCGACAGCATCGGCCTCGTGCTGCTGCGCGGTGCCGGCAAATGCTTCTGCGCCGGCAACGATCTCGCCGGAATCGCTTCGGGCGCGAAGCCGCCAAAGCCATGGTTCCAGGGCGAGACGATCGAGAAACTCGCGAGCCTGCCGCAGCCCGTCGTCACCGCTGTGCACGGCCATTGCTACACCGGCGGTCTCGAACTGGCGCTGGCCGGCGATATCATCGTCGCATCGGCCAACGCGAAATTCGGCGACACGCATGGCAAATGGGCGCTCACCCCGGTGTGGGGCATGAGCCAGCGCCTGCCGCGCCGCGTGGGCGCGGCGAAGGCGAAGGAGATGATGTTCACCAGCCGCACCTTTTCGGGCGCGCAGGCCGAGCAAATGGGGCTTGCGAATTTTTGCGTCGCGGATGATGTGTTCGAGGCGGAAGTGGAAAAGCTGACGAAGGAAATCCTCGGCAATTCATGGTTCAGTCACCGCGCCAACAAGAAGCTCGTCGACGATACCGAGGGCTTGCCGCTCAAGGCCGGTCTCGCCCATGAAATCTACAAGAGCGAGGGACGCGGGCCGGATTCGCAGGAGCGGATCGCGGCTTTCATGAAGAAGTGAGCCGTCATTGCGAGAAGCGAAGCGACGCGGAAATCCATCCCCGTTCCTTGGTCATCACGCGGGGATGGATTGCGTCACTTCGCTCGCAATGACGGAAACCGGAGACAGACATGACCACCAAACGTTGGGTCAACAAGCCCGAAGGATCGAACTGGGGCCGCTTCGGCGACGACGACCAGCGCGGCAAGATGAACCTTCTGACCCCGGAGCGGCGCGTAGCGGCTGCGCGCGAAGTGAAGGAGGGAATCGCCTTCACCCTGTCGCTGCCGCTCGACTATCCCGGCGGCAATTCGATCTTCGCGCATCGCAAGGCTCCCGTGTTGCAATACGAGAAGCGCGGCGGGGCGGCTTATAATTTCAACTTCAAGTTGTCGCACATCTGCGCGGAATATTGCGACATCGTCTGCGACGACGCGGTCCTCCTCTACCTGCAATATTCCACGCAATGGGACGGCCTGAGCCATGTCGGACAGATGTTCGACGCCGACGGCGACGGCGTGCCGGAGAAGGTCTATTACAACGGCTGGCGCGGCGGCGTGGATCTCGTCGGCCCCGAAGACGCGAAGGAAGGTTTCGGCGCGCACAAGCTCGGCGTCGAGAATTTCGCCACGGCCGGCGTGCAGGGGCGCGGCGTGCTGGTCGATCTCCACCGCATCTACGGCCGCAAGAAGGCGTTTGTCGGCTACGACGATCTGATGCGCGCGCTCGATGCGCAGAAGGTCGGCGTCGAGGCCGGCGATTTCCTGTGCCTCTATACCGGCTACGGCGATCTCATCATGGAGATGAACAAGCAGCCCGATGTCAACGTGCTGCATTCCTCCTGCGCGGCGCTCGACGGGCGCGACGCAAGGTTGCTGCAATGGATCAGCGATACCGATCTCGTCGCCATCTGCTCGGACAGTCTCGCGGTCGAGGTCTTTCCGCCACGCCCTGCGGAGGGCGACTCCTTTCCCATGCTGCCGCTGCACAACCATTGCCTGTTCAAGCAGGGCGTGCATCTCGGCGAGCTCTGGTACTTCACCGAACTCGCGCAATGGCTCGGCGCGCACGGTCGCTGGCGCTTCCAATTGACTGCGCCGCCGCTGCGCCTGCCGGGCGCCGTAGGTTCGCCCGCGACGCCCGTCGCGGTGGTGTGAGCGCGATGGCGAAGACGGTTCTGATCGCCGGCGCGTCTGGCGTGGTCGGACAGGCGGCGGTCGAGCATTTTGCTGGAATGCCCGAGTGGAAGGTTGTCGCGGTCTCGCGTCGTGCGCCTTTGGTGCGCGCATCGGGCGCGTGGCGCCACGTTTCTCTAGATCTCACGGACGCCGCCGGGTGTCGCGCGGCGGTCGCGGCCATGCCGCTCGTGACCCATCTGGTCTATGGCGCGCTGCATGAAAAACCGGAACTGGTCGCGGGCTGGCGCGATCCCGAGCAGATGGCGACCAATCTCGCCATGCTGCGCAATCTCGTCGAACCGCTTTGCGAACTCGGCGCGCTCGAACATGTCACGCTGCTGCAGGGCACCAAGGCCTACGGCGTGCATCTGCACCGCATCGCCGTGCCCGCGCGTGAAAGATGGGCGCGCGATGATCACGCGAATTTCTATTGGCTGCAGGAAGACTTCTTGCGCGATATCGCTGCGCGAAAAAATTTCGCGTTCACGATCTTCCGGCCGCAGATCATCTTCGGCGACGCGATCGGCGCCGCGATGAACATCATGACCGTGCTTGGCGCCTATGCCGCCATCCGGCGCGAGGAAGGTCTGCCGTTCTCCTATCCCGGCGGCTCCGATTATCTGCTCGAGGCGGTCGACGCCCGCCTGCTGGCGCGCGCTTTTCATTGGGCCGCCGAGGCGCCGGCGGCGCGGGGCGAGACCTTCAATTTCACCAATGGCGATGTCTTCGTGTGGCGCAACGTCTGGCCGGCGATCGCGGGCGCGCTGACGATCGCGCCGGGCGAGCCCGAGCCCCTGCGGCTCGCCGAATATCTCATGGAGCGCGCCGACATCTGGCGCTCGATCGCGAAACGCAACGGGCTTGTCGAGCCCGATCTCGCAAAGCTGCTCGGACGCTCCGCGGAATATGCGGATTATTGCATGGCTTCGCTTACCGGCCGGGCCGCGCCGCCGGCGCTGGTCAGCACGATCAAGATCCGGCAGGCAGGGTTTGGCGATTGCATCGACACGGAGGACATGTTCCGCGATCTCTTCGCCGCCATGATCGAGAAGCGCATTCTGCCGTCGCCGCGCAGTTTCGCCTGAGCCGCGTGGCGAACAGGTTGAGTTAGCGCGGCTCCCCGTCGATCACCTCGAAACGCGCGAATTCGAATCCCGGCGCGACCGTGCAGCCGACGAGCGTCCATGCGCCGAGCGAGCGCGCTGACTGCCAGGCATGCGCCGGCACGATCGCCTGAGGCCGCTGCCCCCGAGCCAGATCCGGCCCGAGTAGCTGCGTGCGGCGCACGCCGTCCTGCTCGATCAGCAGTTCGAGCGGCGCGCCGGCGTAATGGTGCCAGCCTTCGGCGGCGTCGACGCGATGCCAGCGTGAGGGCTTGCCGCCGGGCAGCAGAAAATAAATTGCGGTGGAGGCGGCTCGGCCCTCAGCTCCAGCGGGATCACGAAAGGTCTCGCGATAGAAGCCGCCCTCCGGATGGGGCGTCAGTTCGAGCAGCCGCACGATCTCGTCGGCGCTCATCCCAATGGTATCGCCCGTCATGGCCCTGCGACTCCGCCTGTGCTTGCCCTTTTAACGCCGCGATCCCTCGGATAAAATGGCGCCGATGCGGAGATTGCCTGCCAACCTGCCCGCCGCCTTGCTGCTCGCGGCGCTCCTTGCGAACCTGCCTGCGCCCGCCGGCGCATGGGAGGTCATCAACAATGGCTTGCCGACATTTGCGGCGGCCGAATCCTTCAGGCCGGCGTCGGGAAACGCGCTCGATGCGTCCGCGCCCCTCAAGTTCGAGGCGGTAAAGGGCTGGAATCCCGGCTACGATTATCGCATCGGCGGCAAATATCTGTTCGGCATGGAGCAGAAGACGGGCTTCGCCGCGGGCGGCGACCTGCTCGGCCTCGCCTCCGGCTTCAGCTTCTCGCGCACGAATATGAAATTCGGCTACGACATGGGCGCGTTCAAACCCTATGTCTCGGCCTCCTTCGCGGAAGCTCGCGGCCCCGCTTTCGGCGCCAACGTCTTTGCCGCGCCGCCGGACGCGGCGACGCCCTTCGCCTTCACATCGTCGGCGACGACTGTCGGCGCGGGCTTCGATTACGCCATCACCGACAAACTGTCCTTCGGCATGTCGGTCTCCGCCACGCAGGTGTCGGGACCGCGCCGCTGAGGCGGTCTCCAATGCGCAGACCGCCGCCGTTCAGGCGAGGTTCATGCATTCCAACAATAGCTTGTCGCGCAGGCGGGACTTGCGCTCCGTCATTGACGCGACGTCGGGCTTGTCCGACTGTTGCGGCGAAGTCTTAGGCCTATGTTTGGGGGTATGCGATGCGTTTGTTGAGCCGGGCGCTTGGATTCCTGATCCTGGCATTAGCCGCCCTTGGGCCGCTCTCCCCCGCGTCCGCGCAGGAGAGCCAGTCGCGCTTCGCTTTTGTCGTCGGGTCCGACGCCTACGAAGGCGCGCCGCTCGCGACCGCCGCCAATGACGCCGCGCTTGTGGCGGACGCCTTGAAGGCGGCGCAGTTCGACGTGACCGGCGCGCGCAACCTCGATCAGGATACGCTGCGCGCCTCCTATCGAGAGTTTCTCGCCAAGGTGACGGCAGCCGGCCCCGGCGCGGTGAGCGTCGTCTATCTCTCGGGCTATGGCCTGCAATTCGACGGCGAGAATTACTTCGTCCCGCCCGGCGCGACCATTGCCCGCGACTCGGACATCAGCCTCAACGCTATTCGCCTGTCCGACCTGATCCGTCCCCTGTCCGGTGCGCCTGGACGCGGACGCATGATCCTTCTGGACATCGCCTACGCCAGCCCGTTCAGCAAGCAGATTCAGGGCCTTGCGCCTGGATTGGCGATCGTCGAGCCGGACGCCGGTACGATCGTGGCCTTCAACGCCGCGCCCGGGACCTGGGCTCAGCCGGGCAAGGAACCCTATGGCCCCTATGCGCAGGCGCTCGGCGAAATGCTGCGCGAGCCCGGCCTGCCGCTCGAGGAGGTTCTTGTTCGCGTTCGCACCCGAACCGCGGAACTGACCCGCGCGGCGCAGGTGCCGTGGAGCGCCGGCAAGATCGAGCCGGCGCTCGCCCTGCTGGAACGCGCCGCTGATGCGCCGGCGCCGGCCGTGCCCGCCGACCAGCTCGCCGCCGAACGCGCCAAGCCGGTCGACAAGCTGCCGGAAGCGCTCGCCTATTCCTCCGTGATCGATCGTGACACCGTGAAGGGCTACGAGGATTTCGTCGCCACCTTTCCGAAAAGCCCCTACACGAAGAACGTTCGCGGTCTGCTGGCGGCGCGGCGCGAGGCGCGCACCTGGCGTCGCACGCTCGATGTCAATACCCAGAACGCCTACTGGTCCTATCTCAAGCGGTATCCGCGCGGTCCGCACGCCGCTGAGGCGCGCCGCCGCCTGACGCGCCTGCAGGCGGCGCTCGAACCGCCGCCGGCCTTCGACGTGGTCGCCTACGACGATCCGCCGCCGCCGCCGGCCGAGGAGGTCTATTTCGATGGTCCCGACATCGTCTATTACGATGACGCCGCGCCGCCGCTCGCGCCCTCGGTCTTCATCGCCGCGCCGCCGCCATGGTACCAGCCGCCGCCGCCGCCCG
>JAGRKN010000137.1:0-4200 GCA_020442275.1 Rhodoblastus sp.
TGGGCTTGGCCTTCTGCGGATGGGCCGCCTGGTAGCGGTTGGCGAAGGCGCGCGTGCCCTCGTTCTGATCCCAGTAGAAGCCCTTGCAGACCGTAACGTTCTGCACGGCGGCGAGCCCCAGCGACGGCAGGTTGGTGACGTCGAGGATGAGCGCGGCCATCTTCTTCTTAAGGCCGAATTCGGTCGCCTGCTTCAGCGACTGGATGAGATCGCCGCCCGCATTGGCGAAGCCGATGACATCGGCGCCCGAGGACTGAGCCTGCAGCAGGAAGGACGAGAAATCCGCCGTGTTGAGCGGATGGCGCGCCGCGCCCAGAACCTTGCCGCCGGCCGCGACCACCGCATTGGCGCAATTGCTCTCGAGATCCTTGCCGAAGGCGTAGTCGGCGGTGATGAAGTACCAGGACTTCGCGCCTTCGCCCGTCAGCGCCTTGCCCAGCGAATTGCCGAGCACATAGGTGTCGTAGGTCCAGTGAACGAAATTCTTCGAGCACATCGGGCCCGTCAGCACCGACGAACCGGCGCCCGAGCCGATCACGGCCTTGTTCTTCTCCTTGGCGACCGCGACGACGGCGAGCGCGACCGCCGAATTCGGCAGGTCCATGATCACGTCGACGCCCTCGGTGTCGTACCACTTGCGCGCGATGCCGGCGCCGATGTCGGGCTTGTTCTGGTGATCGGCGATGATCGTCTCGACCTGCACGCCGAGTTTCGAGGCCCAGTCCTGGATCGCCATGTCGGCGGCGATCTTCGAGCCGACGCCCTGGTCGCCCGCATAGGGCCCCGAAAGATCGTTCATGATGCCGATCTTCATCGGCTTTCCCTGCGCCGCGAGGCGCGAGGTCAGCATGCTGGTGGACGCGCCGAACGCGGCGGTTCCAGCGAGGAAATGTCTACGATCCATGGTGCGCTCCCTGGGCTTGGATCATTCGTTCCATTTTGTCGGAGGC
This sequence comes from Rhodoblastus sp., assembly GCA_020442275.1. Classification (GTDB taxonomy): domain Bacteria; phylum Pseudomonadota; class Alphaproteobacteria; order Rhizobiales; family Beijerinckiaceae; genus JAJXWB01. The sequence goes on from JAGRKN010000137.1 coordinate 951, forward strand.
TGAGGAACTGCGTCATGCCGCCGACGCCCCGCCGGACAGGCGGGCGACGCGCAGCGACAAACGCCAGACGGGCGTCGCCGATCGCATGTCTGATGACGGTCCTCGAGTTCCTCCAGTTCGGTCTTTGCGCCGAATAGGTATGAAGCATAACATTTTCCAAAACCGGCGCAACAGGATTCCGCGCCGCTCTGGCTTTTCAGCGTGAACCAATGGCGGATTTGCGGCGCGGCATGGCGCTTGGTAGCTTGCCCAAGGGCCGCAGCGCGGCGATTCCGCCCCTTCTTCAGGCGCAAACAAAGGGACGCGACCGGCGCATGGAAGTCTTCCTGCAGCAGCTCATCAACGGGCTGACGCTCGGTTCGATCTACGGCCTGATCGCCATCGGCTACACGATGGTGTTTGGCATCATCGGCATGGTGAATTTCGCGCACGGCGATGTCTTCATGCTGTCGGCCTTCATCGCGCTCATTCTGTTCATCGCGCTCCAGCAATTCCTCGGCCTCGACGCACTCGCGCCGTCCTTCGTGATCGTGCTGTTCGCCTCGATGGCGCTCACGGGCCTCTGGAATTTCGCGATCGAGCGGCTGGCCTATCGTCGCCTGCGCGGCTCGTTCCGCCTCGCGCCGCTGATCTCGGCGATCGGCATGTCGATCTTCCTGTCGAATTTCGTCTATGTCGCGCAGGGCCCGCGCAACAAATCGGCGCCGCCCATGTTCAGCGAAGTCATCAAGCTGACGAGCGGCGGCGCCTATGACGTCACGCTTTCCTACAAGCAGATCCTGATCGTCGTCGTCACCGCCGTCCTGCTCGCCGCCTTCTGGTTCGTCGTGCAGAAGACGCCGCTCGGCCGCGCGCAAAGAGCCTGCGAACAGGATGCGAAAATGGCGGCGCTGCTGGGCGTCGACGTCAACCGCACCATCGCCGCGACCTTCGTCATTGGCGCCGCGCTCGCCGCCGTCGCGGGCGTTCTCTACATGCTCTACTACGGCGTCGTGAACGCCGCCGACGGCTTCGTGCCCGGCGTGAAGGCGTTCACGGCCGCCGTTCTCGGCGGCATCGGCTCCATACCCGGCGCCGTCCTCGGCGGCCTGCTGATCGGCCTCATCGAGACTTTCTGGTCCGCCTACTTTTCCGCCGACTACAAGGACGTCGCGGCCTTCTCCATCCTTGCCGTCACCCTGATCTTCATGCCGACCGGGCTTCTGGGCCGGCCGGAAGTGGAGAAAGTGTGATGACGGATGCGGCCGCCGGCAAATCGCTGTCGCTGCAAGGCGCCCTCGCCGACGCCGCGCGCTACGGCCTGATCGCCGCGGCGCTGGCCTTCCCCATCCTCGCGCTCCGCGCGGAGCCCGACTTCTCGAACAAGCTCGTGCTGGAGCCGCGCTGGTCCTGGATGCTGGGCGCGGCGGTCGCGGCCTTCCTCGTCCGGCTCGCAGTCGCGCTCGCGCCGGCCCGCGCGGCGCGCAAGCCCGCCGTTGCGAAAGCGCCTTCCGGCTTCGCAAAGAAGGCGACAAAGGCCTTCGCGGCGTTCGGCCTCGGCCTGATCGTCGCATGGCCCTTCATCGTCCTGCTGACGCTCGGCCCTTCAGGCGCTCTGAAGTGGATCGACAATTACGGCGTCCAGATCCTCATCTACGTCATGCTCGGCTGGGGCCTGAACATCGTCGTCGGCCTCGCGGGGCTCCTCGATCTCGGCTATGTCGCCTTCTACGCGGTCGGCGCCTATGCTTATGCGCTGCTGGCGACCAATTACGGCGTGTCCTTCTGGATCTGCCTGCCGCTCGCCGGCATTCTCGCGGCCTTCTGGGGCATATTGCTCGGCTTTCCCGTCCTGCGCCTGCGCGGGGATTATCTCGCCATTGTCACGCTCGCCTTCGGCGAGATCATCCGCATCGTGCTCGTCAATTTCTCGGCGCTGACCAATGGCGACGCCGGCATCGCCTCGATTCCGCGCGTGACCTTCTTCGGCCTGCCCTTCGTCGCCGGACCGAAAGGCTTCGCGGCCTTCTTCGACCTCAAATTCTCGCCGATCCACCGCGTCGTCTTTCTCTATTATCTCATCCTCGTTCTCGCGCTCATTACCAATCTTGTGACGCTGCGGCTGCGCCGCCTGCCGATCGGCCGCGCGTGGGAGGCGCTTCGCGAGGACGAGATCGCCTGCCGTTCGCTCGGCCTCGATACGACGAAGATCAAACTCACAGCCTTCGCGCTCGGCGCCATGTTCGGCGGCTTCGCCGGCGCCTTCTTCGCCGTGCGCCAGGGTTTTGTCTCGCCATCGAGCTTCAACTTCGTCGAGAGCGCCACCATCCTCGCGATCGTCGTGCTCGGCGGGGGCGGATCGCAGATCGGCGTTGCCGCGGCGGCGATCGCCATCGTCGGCGGCTCCGAATTGCTGCGCGAACTCGATTTTCTCAAGCAGGTCTTCGGCCAGGGGTTCGATCCGACCCAGTACCGCATGCTGCTCGTCGGCCTCGCCATGGTGGTGATGATGAACTGGCGCCCGCGCGGCTTCGTCGCCTCGCGCACGCCGACGATCTTCTTGGGCGAACGCAAGACCATCGCCGCCGATCTCGTGCAGGAAGGGCGCGGGTGATGGCGGCGGCCCAAACCCTGCTCCGCGTCGAACATATTTCCATGCGCTTCGGCGGCCTGACCGCCGTCGATGACCTGTCGTTCGACGTGCGGCGCGGCGACATCACCGCGCTGATCGGTCCGAACGGCGCCGGCAAGACCACCGTCTTCAACTGCATCACGGGCTTCTACAAGCCGACGTCGGGCCGCATCAGCATGGCGCCGAACGGCGCGATCAATCCGGCGGCGCTCGATAAGCTCACGCGCTCCGGCGCGCGCGGCGCTGACGGGCTCCATCTGCTGGAGCGCATGCCCGACCATGAGATCGCGCGCGACGCCCGCGTTGCGCGGACGTTCCAGAACATCCGGCTCTTCTCCGGCATGACCGCGCTCGAAAATCTCATCGTCGCGCAGCATCGTCCGCTGATGCGGGCTTCAGGCTTTTCGCTCGTCGGCCTGATCGGCGCGCCTTCCTACCGCGCGGCCGAACTGGCGGCCAAGGACAAGGCGCGCGACTGGCTCGAACGCATCGGCCTCGCCGCGCGCGCCGACGATCCCGCCGGCGCGCTGCCCTATGGCGACCAGCGACGTCTCGAGATTGCGCGCGCCATGAGCGCCGATCCCGTCCTGCTCTGCCTCGACGAGCCGGCGGCCGGCCTCAATCCGCGCGAATCCGCCG
>JAGRKN010000137.1:4389-4518 GCA_020442275.1 Rhodoblastus sp.
CGAGGTGGCGAGCGTGGAACAGGAGATCGGCGCGTGAGGGGGCAGTGCAGCGTCAAACTCCCTCTCCCCGCGAGCGGGGAGAGGGTCGGGGTGAGGGGCCGGTTGCGCTCGACCAATCTCTCCGCACCG
>JAGRKN010000138.1 GCA_020442275.1 Rhodoblastus sp.
TGCGCCGGAGCGCCCTCATGCCCGACCTGTCCATTCTCGACCTTTCTTTCGTCACCGAAGCGACCCCGCCGTCCGCCTCGCTCGCCAATTCCGTCGATCTCGCGATTCACGCCGACCGACTCGGATATTGCCGCTATTGGGTGGCCGAACATCACAGCCTCGCTTCCGTCGCGTCGAGCGCGCCGGAGGTCATCATCGCGCGCATTGCCGCCGCCACGCAGCGCATTCGCGTCGGGGCGGGCGGCGTCATGCTGCCGAACCATGCGCCCTTGATGGTGGCCGAGCGCTTCCGCACGCTGGAAGCCTTCTTTCCTGGTCGAATCGATCTCGGGCTCGGACGGGCGCCGGGCACGGACCAGACGACGGCCTATGCGTTGCGCCGTCACCAGATCCAGGAGCATGACGCGGAGCAGGATTTTCTCGAGCGGCTGCAGGAACTGATCCTGTGGGATACGGGTGAGTTTCCGGCGGCGCATCCGTTCAAGCGTATCGCGGTTATGCCGAATGACGTCCGGCTGCCTCCGATTTACCTGCTCGGCTCTAGCGACTACAGCGCGGAATTGTCGGCGCAGATCGGCATGGGCTTCGCTTTCGCCCATCATTTCGCGAGCTACGACGCCGCAGCCGCGATGGGGGGCTATCGTGCGCGCTTCCAGCCTTCGGCCTGGCGGGCGACGCCGCATGCGATCCTCGCGGTTGCAGTTGTGGCGGCCGAAAGTGAGGCGGAAGCCGAGCGTCTCGCCTCGAGCGCCGATCTCAACTGGCTACGCCGCACGCGCGGCGAGTATCATCCCCTACCGAGCCCGGAAGAAGCAGCCGCCGCTCCGATGGGCGATCGTGAGCGCGAACTCATCCGCAAGCATCGCCGGCAGTTGTTCGTAGGAACGCCGGCGCTTGTGAAGACGCGTCTCGACGAGCTCGCGGCGGCGACGCAGGCCGATGAAATCATGATAACATCGCCCATATACCATCACGCGGCGCGCAAGCGTTCCTATGAACTGATGGCGAAAGCTTACAACATCGCGCCGGTCGAGAGCGCGGCATGACGGGACGGGGAGACGACATGAGGCCGCAGGCGATCGAGAAATGGCACGCGCTCGCCGAGGCGCGCGATGCGAGCGGACTCGCCGACCTCCTGGCCGACGATGTCGTTTTCGAATCGCCGGTCGTGCATACGCCGCAGGCTGGCAAGGCGATCACGACCAAATATCTCGCTTCCGCGCTCGTCGTGCTCAACAACGAACATTTCCACTACGTCGGCGAATGGTTCGGGCCGTCGTCTGCTGTGCTTGAGTTCCAGACTGTCGTCGGCGGCATCGTCATCAACGGCGTCGACATCATACACTGGAACGCCGACAACCGGATCACGCGGTTCAGGGTGATGGTGCGCCCGCTGAAGGCTGTAAACCTGCTGCATCAGATGATGGCGGCGCAGCTTGCCGCGCCGGCCGGTTGAAGGCGACCACATGGCCGAGCGGCTTCCGACCATTCCCTTCGAATTGCAGCCCAGGGCGAGGGATTTGTCCTTCGATCTCGATCGCGCGCTCGCCAGCATCGTCAGCGTCAAGTCGCTCGCGCCCGAGGATGCCTTTACCGCGCGCTCCCTCGGGACCGAACGTCTGGGGCACGGGATTGTCATCCGTCAGTCAGGCCTCGTTCTGACCGTCGGCTATCTCATCATCGAAGCGCATGAGGTCTGGCTGCGCACGATCGACGGACGCGTGATCGCCGGCCATGCGCTCGCCTATGATCAGGAGACGGGTTTCGGCCTCGTGCAGGCCATGTCTTCGCTCGACCTGCCAGTTCTGCCTTTCGCCACGGGCCGGGAGGTCGCGCCGGGGGACCCGCTGGTGATCGCCGGCTCGGGCGGGCGCGAGGCGACGCTCGCCGCGCAATGCGTCGCGCGCCAGCCATTCGCGGGTTATTGGGAATATTGGCTGTCGAACGCGATCATGAGCGCGCCCGCGCATCCGTTCTGGGGCGGTGCGGCTGCGATCGACGAGAAAGGTCAGCTGGCGGGCGTCGCTTCGCTACAGGTGGAGGCAGGCGACGGCAAGACGAGCCAGAGCCTCAACATGGTGATCCCAATCGATCTCCTGCCGCCGATCCTCGACGATCTCGTGAAATTCGGTCGGCCGAACAAGCCGCCGCGACCGTGGCTCGGGCTCTATGCGACCGAGATCGGCGAGCGGATCGTGATTGCCGGCGTCGCCGACGATGGGCCTGCAGAGGAAGCCGGGGTCGAGATCGGCGACATTCTCGTCGCCGTCGCCGGCGAAAAGCCGTCCTCGCTCGGCGAGGTGTGGCGGCTGATCTGGGCGCAGGGAACGGCCGGCGTCGAGATACCGCTGCTGGTCGAGAGACAGGATCGCATTCTGGAAGTGAGGATCAAATCCGCCGACCGCCTGCTGTTCACGCGGGCGCGCGTCATTCACTGACTCTCGGCGCGCCCTGTCGCGCGAGCCGCGCCGTGACGTAGAAGCAGGCGATCACCGCCGACGTCCCAAACAGCGCAGCGCCCGCGATAACGCCGACGTAGCCGCCCTCGGGACCCCAGCGATGCGCGCCGTAGGTGACGAAAGGGATTGTGCCGAGCGTCGCGCGGCCCCAGTTGAAGACCGTCGCGAGAATCGGAAAACCGAGATTGTTGAAGGCGGTGTTGGCGACAAACAAGCCGGCGAGCGCCAGCCACGCGGCCGAGCCGAAGGCGCAGAAGAACAGGACGAATTCGCGTGTTGCGCCTTCGGCGCCAAAAAGCGCGGCTATGGCCGGGCCCGAGAGCCACAGCAAGAACCAGACGACGAGCACATAGACGCCGGAAACCGCGAAGCAATCGAACATGGCGCGACGGATGCGGTCGAAGAGGCCCGCGCCATAATTCTGGCCGATGATGGGGCCGATGGAGCCGGTGAGCGCGAACAAGACGCCGAAGGCGACGGGCGCGATGCGATCGATGATGGCGAAAGCGGCGATCGTCTCGTCGCCGAAGCTCGCGAAGACGCGCAGCGCGTAGGCATTGCCGACGGGTGTGGCAAGATTGGTGAGAATGGCGGGCGCGGCGATCGCCAACATCGGGCCGAGATCGCGCACGACCCATTTGCGCTGCGGACGGCCGACGATTCCATGCACATGGATCGCGCCCCATGATCCGACAAGCGTGAAGACCAACCGCGAGAATACGGTCGCGATCGCCGCGCCATAGACGCCGAAGCCGAGCACGAAGATCAGCAGCGGATCGAGGATCGCGGTGACGATGGCGCCCACCAGCGTGACATACATGGCGCGACGCGGGTCGCCGACGGCGCGCACGAGCCCCTGCAGCGACATGCCGAGCGCCATCAGGATGTTTGAAGGCAGCGTGATCGCCAGATAGCGCGCCGAGACTTCATGGGCTTCGCCGCGCGCGCCGACGAGATCGAGGATCTGGCCGCGCAGCGCGAACATGATCGCGGAAACGATGATACTGACTGCCGCCACATGCACGAGGCCGGAACCGGCGAAGCGCTGGGCGCGTGGCCGCTTACCCGCGCCGAGCGCGCGCGAAACGAGCGCCGAAATCGCGATCGACATCGCGATATTGACGGACATGGCGAAGAACAGGACCTGCGAGGCGAAGCCGACGGAGGCCGTGAGCACGGGATCGCCGAGACGCGAGACGTAGAGTAGCGACAGGAAGTCGACGACAAAGATCGCGACGAGGCCGACGGAGCCCGACGCCGTCATCGCCA
>JAGRKN010000139.1:0-7499 GCA_020442275.1 Rhodoblastus sp.
CGCCGGCGGCATCCGACACGAAGACGGGGCGAGGGGCGTCGGCGGGCGAAACGGGGGCCACGGCCGGCGCGGGCTGCATGTGACGTTGCGCGGGGGCGGGCGTGGCGGCGGGTTGAAGCGAGACCGGAGGTGCGGCGGCGGCGCGCGGCAAGCCGGGCTGAGCCGAACCCGCCTGCGCGCTGCGCGGCGGCGGGTAGATCGGGCCTTCCGAAAAGGTCGGGGGGATGCGGTCTTTGTTTTCGTCGGATGGATCGCCGCCCACGTCCGTCTCCTTCGCAATCGGTTCGAATCTTCGAAATCACCGCATGAATAGCATATGCGTCGATTTGAAGACGGCGCGGCCTCGCGAAAAGGCTTTCCTCCCGCGCGCGCCGCGTCTAAAAGCAGCGCCAATCCCCATTCCTCTCGACGAGACAGACGAGCCCATGGCGCGCCAGTTCATCTATCACATGCAGGGTCTGACCAAGACCTATCCGGCCGGCAAGAAGGTGCTGGATAACATCCATCTCTCCTTCTATCCCGATGCGAAGATCGGCGTACTCGGCGTCAACGGCTCGGGCAAGTCGACGCTGTTGCGCATCATGGCCGGCATCGACACCGAGTTTCAGGGCGACGGCTGGGTGGCCGAAGGCGCGCGCGTCGGCTACCTGCCGCAGGAGCCGCAACTCGATCCCGACCTTTCGGTGCGGCAGAACGTGATGCTGGGCGTGGCCGAAAAGCAGGCGATCCTCGACCGCTACAACGAGATCGCGGCGAATTATTCGGACGAGACCGCGGACGAGATGACCAATCTGCAGGACGAGATCGAGGCCAAGGGCCTGTGGGATCTCGACAGCCAGGTCGATCAGGCGATGGACGCGCTGAACTGCCCGCCCGACGATGCCGATGTGACCAAGCTTTCAGGCGGCGAGCGCCGCCGCGTCGCGCTCTGCAAGCTGCTGCTGGAACAGCCGGAATTGCTGCTGCTCGACGAACCGACCAACCATCTCGACGCCGAGACGGTGAACTGGCTGGAAGGCCATTTGCGCAATTATCCCGGCGCGATCCTGATCGTGACCCACGACCGCTACTTCCTCGATAATGTCACGGGCTGGATTCTCGAGCTCGATCGCGGGCGCGGCATTCCCTACGAGGGCAATTACACGAGCTGGCTGCACCAGAAGCAGAAGCGCCTCGCTCAGGAAGCTTCCGAAGACAAGGCCCGCCAGCGGGCGCTGGAAGCCGAAAGCGAGTGGATCGCGGCTTCGCCCAAGGCCCGTCAGGCCAAGAGCAAGGCGCGTATCCAGCGCTACGAGGAACTCGTCGCCAAGCAGAACGACAAGGCGCCGACGACAGCGCAGATCATCATTCCCGTGGCCGAGCGGCTCGGGCAGAACGTCATCGAATTCGACGGCCTGTCGAAGGCGTTCGGCGACAAGCTCCTGATCGACGACCTCTCCTTCAAGCTACCGCCCGGCGGCATCGTCGGCGTGATCGGGCCGAACGGCGCGGGCAAGACGACGCTGTTCCGCATGATCACCGGCGCCGAAAAGCCGGACGCCGGCAAAATCGAAGTCGGCGAGAGCGTGCAGCTCGGCTATGTCGACCAGAGCCGCGATGCGCTCGCCGACAACAAGACCGTCTGGGAGGAAATCTCCGGCGGCAACGATGTCATCTACCTCGGCAAACGCGAGATCAACAGTCGCGGCTATTGCTCGGCTTTCAACTTCAAGGGCGCGGACCAGCAGAAGAAGGTAGGCCAGCTCTCCGGCGGCGAACGCAACCGCGTGCATCTCGCCAAGATGCTGAAGAGCGGCGCCAACGTGCTGCTGCTCGACGAACCTACCAACGACCTCGACGTCGAAACGCTGCGCGCGCTCGAGGAAGCGTTGACCGACTTTGCCGGCTGCGCCGTCATCATCAGCCACGATCGCTTCTTCCTCGATCGCATCGCCACGCACATGCTGGCTTTCGAGGGCGACTCGCATGTCGAATGGTTCGAGGGGAATTTCGCGGATTACGAGGAAGACAAGAAGAGAAGGTTGGGGATCGACTCGATCATCCCGCATCGGTTGAAGTACAAGAAGTTTTCGCGGTGATCCGTCAGGGCGTAATCAGAGCGACCTCGGGGAAGTAGGTGGCATAGCGTCCGGCATGGCGCGTCAGCAGTGGGATGCCGAGCGCGGCCGCCTGCGCGCCGATGAAGAAATCAGGGAGGACGTTTGTCCTCGCGCCTCCCCGTGTCCGATACACGCGGAAGGCTCGGCCGGCGCGCCAGAGCGCGTGTCGCGACATCGCCGAGTGCAGCAGTCCGAGACGTTCGACGAAATCCGAACAATCCTCTTCGTTGGCAAAGCCGGCCGCGAGTTCGGCGTAGACAACGTCTATGAACAGCACCGACCCCGATGCCGCGTGATTTTGCAGCGCTGATTTTGAGCGCGCGGACCACAGCGGATCGGACGTGACAATGTCGACCAGGATGTTGGTATCGACGAGGATCAATCCTCGCCTCGCGTCATCGCCATCAACTCATCCGTGGTCATCTCGAACTTCACGCCGCGGCGATACAACTCGGCGACCGCGTCCTCGATCCGTTTTCGCGCGGCTGCGAGAGCGGCAGGATCGGGTTCTGCCGGCGCGCTCCGTTCCACCAGCACACCGCCGGTCGGCAGGGCCCGCGCAACGACCCGGTCGCCCGGCCGGATGCCGGCGGCCTCCCGGACCGACTTGGGCAGCGTGACCTGGCCCTTCACGGTGACGGTGGTTGCCTTGGTATTACCCATGCCGAAAAGTAATACCGAGGCCGCGTTTGGTCAATGTGTCCTCGCATCGAGCGCCGTGCACGCTAAAGTGCCGGCCGAACCAACCAGACGAGGACCCATGCGCGCGATCCGCTGCCACGCCTTTACCGGCCCGAACGACCTTCGCCTCGAGGACATCCCCGATCCCGTCCCGGGCACCGGCCAGGTCCTGATCGCGGTCGAGGCCTGCGGGCTCGGCTTTGTCGATGGGCTGCTGGTGCAGGGCAAGTATCAGGTGAAGGACCCGCTGCCCTTCACGCCCGGCGGCGAGATGGCGGGGCGCGTGCTGGCGGTGGGCGAGGGGGCGCCGGGCGATCTCGTCGGCAAGCGGGTGGCCGGCATCGGCAAGGGCGGGCTTGCCGAAAAGGCCGTGCTGCCGGCGATTGCCTGCGCGGTACTGCCCGAAAAATTCGAAAGCGCGGCTGCCGCCGCCTCGCTCATCAATTACGGCACGGCGATCTACGGTTTCGAGGATTGCGGCGCCCTGAAAGCGGGCGAGACCGTGCTGGTGCTCGGCGCGTCCGGCGGCGTCGGCATGGCGGCGATCGATGTTTCACGCGGCATGGGCGCCACCGTCATTGCCGCCGCCTCGTCGGAAGACAAGCGGCAGGCCGCGCTGGCGCGCGGCGCCCACAAGGCGATCGACTATACAGAAGCCGACTGGCGCAAGGCGCTGACCGAGGCGCTGGAGGGCAAGGGGCTCGATGTCGTCTACGACCCCGTCAGCGGCGCCTGGTCAGAGGCGGCGTTCCGGTCGCTGGCGCCGGGCGGCCGGCATCTCGTCATCGGCTTCGCTTCGGGCGAGATCGCCAAGCTGCCGCTCAATCTGGCGCTGCTGAAGCGGGCCTCGCTGGTCGGAGTCGACTGGGGCGGCCATGCGCGTGCAGACGCGAAGGAGGGGGCCCGGATCACGCGCCGGCTGATGGAGCTGGTGGAGCTGGGCAAGATCTCGCCGCGCGCCGACAGCGTGCACGCCTTGGCGGAAGCGCCTGAGGTCATCGCCGCCATGCTGGCGCGCAAGATGATCGGCAAGCCGGTAATCCAGCCGCAGGTCTGAAACGCGGCCGAAGGCGGCTTGCAATCCAGATTCGGATACGTATAAAGATATCTTTATATCTTTCAGTCGCACCGAGCCAATGGCCTCCTATCCGGTCCCGCCCACGCAAGTCTCTCTCGACGCCGCCCTGACCGCGCTGGCGGCGGCCGGCGAGGAGACGCGCCTGCGCATTCTCGCGCTGATCGCGCAGACGGAGCTGGCCGTGTCCGAGCTCGTCGCGATTCTCGGCCAGTCGCAGCCGCGCGTGTCGCGCCACCTCAAGCTTCTGGTGGAGGCCGGCCTCGCCCAGCGCCATCGCGAGGGCGCATGGGCGTTCTTCCTGGCCGCCCAGAGCGGGCCCGGCGCGGAAATCGTGCGCGAGATCGCCGCGCGCCTTGACCCAAAAGACCCCGCTCTCGCGGCTGACCGCGAGCGGCTTGCCGAAATCCGCAAGGCGCGCGCCGAGCACGCCGCACGCTATTTCGCCGCCCATGCCAAGACCTGGGACCAGTTGCGCAAACTGCATGCGCCGGAGGCCGATGTGGAGCGGGCGGTGCGCGACATCGCCGGAGACCGGCAGATCCAGCAATTGCTCGATTGCGGCACGGGAACTGGCCGCATGCTCGAACTTCTGTCGCCGTTCGCCGATCGCGCGGTTGGGGTCGATCTGTCGCCGGCCATGCTGTCGGTCGCGCGCGCCAATCTCGACCGCGCCGGCGTGCGCAACGTGCAGTTGCGGCAGGGCGACATTTATGCGCTGCCGGTCGAGCGAAATTCCTGCGACCTGACGATCCTGCATCAGGTGCTGCACTATCTCGACGATCCCGCGCGCGCGCTGCGCGAGGCGGCGCGCACGCTCAAACCCTCGGGGCGTCTGATCGTCGTCGATTTCGCGCCGCATGCGGAAGAATATCTGCGCGAGCAGCACGCCCACCGCCGCCTCGGTTTTTCACACGAGGAGATCGCGGCCTTGCTCGCCGACGCCGGGCTCGACGTGGTCGAGCGGCGCGATCTCGCACCCGGAAAGCCGTCGAGCGGCAAGCTCACCGTTTCCATCTGGCTGGCGCAGGACCGCCGGCTTCTCGCCGATCAAGCGCCGCAGGGCGCGACGGAGTTCGCCTGATATGGACGATCAAACGCGTACGAGCCGAGGACCGCACAAGCCGGTCGGCGTCTCCTTCGAATTTTTTCCGCCGAAGACCGCGGAAATGGAAACAGCGCTGTGGGAGGCGATCGAGCGCCTCGCGCCGCTTTCGCCCGACTTCGTCTCCGTCACCTACGGAGCCGGCGGTTCTACGCGCGAAAGAACGCATTCAACGGTCGCGCGCATCGTGCGCGAGACGCAGGTGAAGCCGGCCGCGCATCTGACCTGCGTCGCGGCGACGCGCGAGGAAATCGACGATGTCGTGCGCGCCTATCACGAGGCCGGCGTGCGTCACATCGTGGCGCTGCGCGGCGATCCCACGGGCGGCGTCGGCACAGCCTACGAGGCCCATCCCGGCGGCTATGCGACCTCGACCGATCTCGTGCGCGCGATCCGTCGTATCGGCGATTTCGAGGTCTCGGTGTCGGCCTATCCGGAGCGGCACCCCGAGAGCGCATCCTTCGATCAAGATCTCGATGCGCTGAAGGCCAAGATCGACGCGGGCGCGACGCGCGCGATCACGCAGTTCTTCTTCGAGAACGAGATTTACTTTCGTTATCTGGATCGCGTGCGGAAAGCGGGCATCGACATTCCGATCCTGCCGGGTCTCGTCGCCGTGCAGAACTTCAAGCAGACGGCGGGCTTCGCGAAGAAGACCGGCGCAAGCGTGCCGCAATGGCTTGCTGACCGCTTCGAAGGCCTTGACAACGATCCCGCGACGCGACGTTTGATCGCGGCGGCGGTCGCCGCCGAACAGGCGCTCGACCTGATGGATCACGGCATCGAGAATTTCCACTTCTACACGATGAACCGCGCGGACCTCGTGTTTGCGACCTGCCATCTGCTGGGTGTGCGCGCGAAGGCCGGAGTTTCCGCGCAATGACCAAGCTCACCGATCTCGCCCGTGAACGAATCCTCGTGCTCGACGGCGCCATGGGCACGATGATCCAGCAGTTGAAACTGGAGGAAGCGGACTTTCGCGGAGCGCGTTTCGCCGACTGGTCGCATGACCTGCGCGGCAACAACGATCTGCTGATCCTGACGAAGCCCGACGCGATCCGCGACATTCATCTCGCCTATTTCAAGGCGGGCGCGGATATTTGCGCAACCAATACGTTCTCCTCGACCACGATCGCGCAGGCCGATTACGCGCTCGAGTCCGTCGCGCGCGAACTGAATTTCGAAGGCGCGCGACTCGCTTGCGAAGCGGCGCGTCTTGCGGAAAAGGAAGACGGCAAGCCGCGCTTCGTCGCCGGCGCCATGGGTCCGACCAATCGCACCGCCTCGATTTCTCCCGATGTCTCGAACCCCGGTTTTCGCGCGACGTCTTTCGATGACCTGCGCGAAGCTTACAAAGAAGCCGCGCTCGGGCTGATCGAAGGCGGCGCCGACCTTTTGCTGGTCGAGACGATTTTCGATACGCTCAACGCCAAGGCGGCGATCTTCGCGATCGAGGAGGCCTTCGCCGAAACCGGCAAGCGTCTGCCCGTGATGGTTTCCGGCACGATCACCGATCTGTCGGGACGCACGCTTTCCGGCCAGACTCCGCAGGCTTTCTGGAATTCGATCGCGCATGCAAGCCCGTTTTCGGTCGGCCTCAATTGCGCGCTCGGCGCGCGCGAAATGCGCGCGCATCTCGCCGAAATCTCGCGCGTCGCCGATACGCTGGTCTGCGCCTATCCCAACGCCGGCCTTCCGAACGAATTCGGTCTCTATGACGAGAGCCCGGAATACATGGCCTCGCTGATCCGCGAATTCGCGACGAGTGGTCTGGTCAATGTCGTCGGCGGCTGCTGCGGCACGACGCCGGATCATATCGCGGCCATCGCCAAGGCGGTCGTGGGCCTGACGCCGCGCGCCGTTCCTGCTGTCGCGCCGCGTCTGCGTCTGTCCGGGCTCGAGCCGTTCGAACTCACGCCCGACATCCGCTTCGTCAATGTCGGCGAGCGCACCAACGTCACGGGCTCCGCGAAATTCCGCAAGCTGATCACGGCGGGCGACTACGCCGCCGCGCTCGATGTCGCGCGCGACCAGGTGATCAACGGCGCGCAGATCATCGACGTCAATATGGACGAGGGCCTGCTCGATTCGAAGAAGGCGATGGTCGAGTTTTTGAACCTCGTCGCCGCCGAGCCCGATATCGCGCGCGTGCCCGTCATGGTCGACTCGTCGAAATTCGAGGTGATCGAGGCGGGCCTCAAATGCCTGCAGGGCAAGGCCGTGGTCAACTCGATCTCGATGAAGGAAGGCGTAGAGGCCTTCAAGGCGCAGGCGGAGATCGTCAAGCGCCACGGCGCGGCCGTCGTCGTCATGGCCTTCGACGAAATCGGCCAGGCCGACACCAAGGCGCGCAAGGTCGAAATCTGTTCACGCGCCTACAAGATCCTGACGGAGGAAGTCGGCCTGCCGCCGCAGGATATCATCTTCGATCCCAATATTTTTGCTGTCGCGACCGGCATCGAGGAGCACGACAATTACGGCGTCGACTTCATCGAGGCGACGCGCGAAATCCGGGAGCGCATGCCGCTCGTCCATATTT
>JAGRKN010000139.1:7610-9134 GCA_020442275.1 Rhodoblastus sp.
GCATCGTCAACGCCGGGCAGCTCGCGGTCTACGAAAAGATCGATCCGGAGCTGCGCGAGGCCTGCGAGGACGTGGTTCTCAATCGTCGCAAGGACGGCACCGAGCGATTGCTCGCGGTCGCGGAGAAATTCCGCAACGTGAAGGGTCAGGCGCAGGTCAGGGACGAGAGCTGGCGGCAGGCCTCCGTCGAGAAGCGCCTCGAACATGCGCTGGTCAACGGCATTACCGATTACATCGAAGCCGACGTGGAGGAGGCGCGGCTTGCGTCCAAGCGTCCACTCGACGTGATCGAGGGGCCGCTGATGGCCGGCATGAACGTGGTCGGCGATCTCTTCGGTTCCGGCAAGATGTTCCTGCCGCAGGTCGTGAAATCCGCGCGCGTGATGAAGCAGGCGGTCGCGCATCTCATGCCCTTCATGGAGCAGGAGAAGGATCATCGCTCCACCGCCGGCAAGATTCTGATGGCGACGGTGAAGGGCGACGTGCACGACATCGGCAAGAACATCGTCGGCGTCGTGCTCGCCTGCAACAATTTCGAGATCATCGATCTCGGCGTGATGGTGCCCGCGCAGAAGATCATCGACATGGCGAGGGCCGAAAAAGTCGACATCATAGGATTGTCCGGCCTGATCACGCCGTCGCTCGACGAGATGTGCTTCGTCGCCAGCGAACTGGAGCGCGAGGGCTTCGACGTCCCCTTGTTGATCGGCGGCGCGACGACGAGCCGCGTGCATACCGCGGTGAAGATCCATCCGAATTACGAGCGCGGGCAGGCGGTCTATGTGACGGACGCCAGCCGCGCTGTCGGCGTTGCGCAGGCGCTGATCTCGAAGGAGACGCGTGCGCCCTACATCGAGCAGGTGCGCGCGGAATATCTTCGCACAGCAGAGGCGCATCGGCGTTCCGAAGCGGAGAAGTTGCGCACTCCGCTCGCCAAGGCGCGCGCCAATGCGATGAAAACGGACTGGGTGGATTACACGCCGCCGAAGCCGACCTTCACCGGCGTGCGCGTGTTCTCGTCCTACGATCTCGCGGAGCTTGCCAAATACATCGACTGGACGCCGTTCTTTCAGACTTGGGAATTGAAGGGGCGTTACCCTGCGATCCTCGACGATGCGAAGCAGGGCGAAGCGGCGCGCAGCCTGTTCGCCGATGCGCAGGAGATGGTGAAGCGCATTGTGGAAGAGCGCTGGTTCAATCCGCGCGCGGTGATCGGCTTCTGGCCGGCGAACTCCATCGGCGATGACATCGCGCTCTATTCGGGCGAGTCGCGCGCCGACGAGATCGCGAAACTGCATACGCTGCGCCAGCAATTGTCGCGCCGCGACGGCCGTCCGCATCTGGCGCTCGCCGATTTCATCGCGCCTGCAACGAGCGGCAAGGCCGATTACATCGGCGGTTTCGTCGTGACGGCGGGAATCGAGGAAGAAAAGATCGCCGAACGTTTTTCTCGCGCCAACGACGACTATCGTTCGATCATGGTCAAGGCGTTGGCCGATCGTTTCGCGGAAGCCTTCGCCGAGC
>JAGRKN010000140.1 GCA_020442275.1 Rhodoblastus sp.
GCGCTCGAACGAGGCGCCAAACGCAGCGACGACGCGCGAGGACTCGGCTTTCGATATCGTTCGCATGGCCAGCGAGCGCCTTCGAAAGACGATGCGCACGACATTTCTCGAACGCTGTTCGACGAGCATTGCGAACATCGTTTTGTCTCTTCGCGACATCGAAGTCGACGTTCGTATACGCATCGAACAGGCAAACAGAATTGCTCAAATTGTCCTTGTTTCTCTAAGCTTCCGACGAGATCGCGCGAAGCTGCTTTCGCGAACGCCCGCGACGTCCGCGAGCTGTCTCGATTGCATGCGTCGCACAGTTCGCGATGAGCGACCGAGAGCGCGTGGACACGGGTCGGCGTCGCCTTCCATCATCGAACGCGAGGTGCAAGAGCGCGCGTCATCGAATGCGTCGACTTGCGCGAAAATATTTTTGTGCGAAGCGCGTTTTTTATCCTTCGCGCGTCATCGAAATGCATCGTCGAAGGATCGAATCGCGCGAATCGACGGAATCATTCCGACTCGATTCGCGCGAGCGAGCTCTCGTCAGAGCCCGAGCTTGCTCTTCAACAGGTCGTTCACGGCCTGCGGATTCGCCTTCCCGCCGGTCGACTTCATCACCTGCCCGACGAACCAGCCGAGCATGGTGGGTTTCGCCTTCGCCTGTTCGACCTTGTCGGGATTGGCGGCGATGATCTCGTCGACGGCCTTCTCGATCGCGCCGGTGTCGGTCACCTGCTTGAGGCCACGACGCTCGACGATCTCGCGCGGGCCTGCGTCGCGCTCCTCGCCGAACATCAAGGCCAGCACGTCCTTGGCGATCTTGCCGGAGATCACGTTCTCCCCGATGAGGTCGACGAGTTCAGCGACATGCGCGGCCGGCACATGCGTTTGCGCGACACTGAGACCGGAGGCGTTCGCGGCCGCGGCAATGTCGCCCATCACCCAATTGGCGACGACCTTGGCGTCGCGCTTCTTGCCGCCGTGCATCACGCAGGCCTCGTAATAGTCGGCGACGTCGCGGTCGGCGACGAGCACGCCCGCGTCATACGAAGGCAAACCGTAGTCGCGCATGAAGCGCGCCTTCTTCGCGTCCGGCAGTTCCGGCAGACCGGCAGCGAGTTCGTCGACGAAGGCCTGCGAAAATTCCAGCGGCAGCAGATCGGGATCGGGGAAGTAGCGATAGTCGTGCGCCTCTTCCTTCGAACGCATGGCGCGCGTCTCGCCGCGACCGGGATCGAACAGGCGCGTCTCCTGGTCGATGGTTCCGCCATCCTCGAGAATGCCGATCTGGCGGCGCGCCTCGACATCGACCGCCTGACCGATGAAGCGGATCGAGTTCACGTTCTTGATTTCACAACGTGTGCCGAAAGGCTCGCCTGGACGTCGCACCGAGACGTTCACGTCGGCGCGCAACGAGCCCTGCTCCATGTTGCCGTCGCAGGTGCCGAGGTAGCGCAGGATGGTGCGCAGCTTCGTCACATAGGCGCGCGCCTCTTCCGCCGAGCGGATGTCGGGCTTGGAGACGATCTCCATCAGCGCGACGCCGGAGCGGTTGAGATCGACAAAGCTCGAATCCGGCGACTGGTCGTGCAGCGACTTGCCGGCGTCCTGTTCGAGGTGCAGTCGTTCGATGCCGACCGTGATCTGCTCGGTCGGCGTGACATCGACGATCACTTCGCCCTCGCCGACGATCGGGTTCTTGTACTGCGAGATCTGATAGCCCTGCGGCAGGTCCGGATAGAAATAGTTCTTCCGGTCGAACACCGAGCGATTGTTGATCTGCGCCTTGAGACCAAGGCCGGTGCGCACCGCCTGCTTCACGCATTCCTCGTTGATGACGGGCAGCATGCCGGGCATGGCGGCGTCGACCAGCGAGACATGCGAGTTCGGATCGCCGCCGAATTCCGTCGACGCGCCGGAAAACAGTTTCGACTTGGAGGAAACCTGTGCGTGAATTTCCATGCCAACGACGATCTCCCAGTCGCCTGTGGCGCCCTTGATCAGCTTGGAAGGTTTGGCATGCGCGCTCATCGCGTCCTCGGCGTTCGAAAAGTCTGGTGGGATTTGCCGGTCTTTTAGCGCCTTTTGCCGCGAAGCGACAGCTTCACGCGGCGTTTGATTTCATGCGCCCTTCCGCGCCGGCCAGCGCTCCGGCGGCGGGCAGGAGCCGCACGGCGCTCTTCCAGTACCGGATCATCACGATCGCACGCGAGAACCACATTGGCGCGCCGAGAAAGCCGAGCTCCGGCTGCGTCGAGAGCGCGCGGATCATGCGCGGCATGGCGGCGGCCACCGGCGCCCAGCGGTGAACCTTCCAGAGGCGATTGATCCGCATGCCGACGGTGAATACCACGAAGGGCTCGCCGCGAGTTGCCGTGAAACGCTGTGTGATCACGCCGGACATGCTGTTTTTCTTGAGGGTTCTCCAATGTTAATTAGATAAATATCGCTTGGGCGTCGATCAAGCCGGGTTGACTGTGACAGCCGCATGTCCGCCTCCTCCACCCGCGCCAACCCTGGCGTTCGCGTTGCGTGAATGAACGAGCACCAGACACTTTCGGGCGGCGAAGCCCTGCGGCAGGCGATCATCGACGCCTTGCGCGAGATCGAAACACGTCTCGCCGGCGATGAAATCGCCGCGATCGACGTGCATCGCGCGCGGCGCGCGGCCAAGCGCGTTCGTTCGCTCTCCCGGTTGGCCCCAACGGATCTCGCCGCGCTCGCCGACAACACCCGGCGTACGGTCCGCCGCATGCGCCGCGCGCTCGGCGCCGCGCGCGAGGCCGATGTCCGCGCGGCGACACTGGCGACGCTGGCGCCGAAACTCGGCGACGCCCACGGCACGCTCGCGCGGCTTTCGGACGCCGAGCCACACGGCGAGCGTCCGACAGCGGACCACGCCGCCCTTCGGGAGGAAATCGCTGCGCTCATCCGCGACTGGAGCCTGTGCGAGGCGACGGGCGGGCTCGACGACATCATCGAGGCCGCCCGCAATATCTACCGGCGCATGCGCAAGCGCGCGAAAACCGCTCGCGGCGGCGATCGCGCCGCCTTGCACCGCTGGCGGACGGCCGTCGTCGACTTCGAATATGCCGCCGGCTTTCTCGTGCGCTACGCGCCGGAGATGGAGCGCACGCGCCGCGATGCGGATCGCCTGCGCAAGCATCTCGGCGAGATCAACGACCTCGACGATCTCTTGACCCATGTCGCTGGCGGCGATGGCGTGCACGACGAACGTGCGGCCCTGCATCGCCTCGAAAAGGTGAGCGCGGCGCGATGCGCGCGTCTCTCCGAACGCGCTTTCGAACAAGCGGCGCGCCTGCTCGACGACAAGCCGTCGAAATGGATGAAGAAGCTCAGACGATCCTGCGCGCGATGAAGCGGCACGCATAGCCGACGATCATCGCGCCAACAGCCAGCGCCAGCGTCGTTGTCGCCGGCGCGCCTTGAGCGTTCGCGCGAAAAGCGTTGGCGATCGCGAGCACGACAAGCAATCCGGCGATCGCATAGAAGATGAACCCGAGGACGGCGGCGCAGGCTGCGAGCACGGCCCTCGCGAACGGCATTATGCCCACCAGGCTTTCGGCTGCTCGATCTTCGGCGCGGCCTGCTCGATCGCGCCGCCGAGCGAGAACAGGGTCTCTTCCTCGAAGGGACGGCCGATCAGCTGCAGGCCAAGCGGCAGACCATCCGATGCAAGTCCGCCCGGCACGACGAGGCCCGGCAGTCCTGCCATGTTCACCGTCACCGTGAAGACGTCATTGAGATACATTTCGACGGGATCGGCCGAGCCCTTCTCACCGATGCCAAAGGCCGTCGATGGCGTCGCCGGCGTCAGGATCGCGTCGACGCCCGCATGGAACGCCGCTTCGAAATCCCTGCGGATCAACGTCCGGATCTTTTGCGCACGAACGTAATAGGCGTCGTAATAGCCCGCCGACAGCACATAGGCGCCGATCATGATGCGCCGCCGCACCTCCGCGCCAAAACCCGCCGCGCGGGTATTCTCGTACATACCGACAATATCCTTGCCGGGCTTGCGCAGGCCGTAGCGCACGC